>NZ_JBJZOI010000008.1:0-227010 GCF_047200635.1 Saccharopolyspora antibiotica
CCCCTCTTGGGTCAGCCCCGGGCCACCGGGCCCCGTTGACCACACCCCCCGGGGCCAACCCGTGTCCGTTGACCACACCCCCGGGGCCTGGATCAGACCCCACGCGCCTGCCGAACCCCATCTCGTAGTCTGCGGGGATGGAGCGCGTGCGGATGCTGGTCGTGGAGCCGTGGGGCTCGGCCCCGGTCGCCCGGCTGGGCGAGTGGTTGAGCGAGGCGGGTGCGGACCTGGACGTGGTCCGACCCCCGGAGATCCCGGCGCCGTCGGCGCTGGAGGAGTGTTCGGCCCTGGTGGTCATGGGCGGCCGGATGGGGGCGCTCGACGACGCGGAGCACCCGTGGCTGGCGGCCGTGCGCGCGCTGCTCAGCGCGGCCGTGAGCAGGCAGCTGCCGACGCTGGGGATCTGCCTGGGCGCGCAGCTGCTTGCCGCGGCGACCGGGGGCCGGGTCGCGCCGATCAAGAAGGGGCCCGAGGTGGGGACCCTGCTGGTGGCGAAGCGGGACGTGGCCACCGAGGACCCCCTGCTGGGCCCGCTGCCGCTCACCCCGGACGTGCTGCAGTTCCACCACGACGAAGTCGTGCGGCTCCCGCCGAGCGCGCGGTTGCTCGCCTCGTCGCCGGCCTGCGAGAACCAGATCTTCCGAGTCGGCACCTGCGCTTACGGCCTGCAGGGCCACATCGAGACGACCCCGGACATCGTCCAGGACTGGGTGCGCACCGCGGCTCCCGAGACCGTGCGTGCGGCGCGACCGGGGCAGCTGGAGCCAGAGCACCTGGAGCGGTTTCATACCGAGCTGGCGGAGACCTGGCAGCCCGTGGCGGAGCGTTTCGTCCGATTGGCCGCGATCCCGCCGGAGCAGCGCCGGGGGACCAGGGCGCTGCCGATGGCGTGAGCGTGCCGGTGTTGCCTGTGGAGGGCTGAGGCCCTCGGACTACGGTGCGGGGTATGGGCAACGGCAACTCGTCGCGTTCGGGTTCGGCTCCGTCCCCTGCGCGGTACGGCTTCAGCGACGCCGTCCGGGCGGAAGAGCAGTTGCGGGCGGCAGGCTGGTGGTCGGACTCGGGTCCGACCGAGGAAGCGGCGATCTCGGCGTTGTCGCGGGCCCCTGACCCCGACCTGGCGCTGCTGTCGATCGACAGGCTGCGCGAGGCGGCAGGCGCTGAGTGGGAGCCGCTGAGCGAGGCGCTGGTCGCGGAGGACACCGTTCGCGGCGGCCTGTTCGGGGTGCTCGGGACGTCGAGCGCCTTCGCCGATCACCTGGTGGCGCACCCGGAGGACTGGCGCCGGCTTCGGCCGAGACCGGAGGGCTGGCCGGACGTGGCCGCGTTGACCGAGCGGCTGCTGGCCCCGGTCGGGGGCGAGGACGACGCGCTCACCGGGACCGAGGCGGTGAGCGCGCTGCGCGGCGCCTACCGCGGACTGCTGCTGGAGGTCGCGGCCGCGGACCTGGCACCGGTGGTGCAGCGGGACCTGCCCGCGGTGTCCTTCGAGGAGATCGCCGCGCGGCTGTCCGCGCTGGCCGTCGCCGCCTTGCGCGCGGCCCTGGTGGTGGCGGAGGCCGAGCTCTCCGGCCGGGAGGGCGAGCGCAGCGCGGACCGGCTCGCGATCATCGCGATGGGCAAGACCGGCGGCCAGGAGCTGAACTACGTCAGCGATGTCGACGTGGTGTTCGTGGCGGACTCCGAGGACGCGCTCCCCGGGACGACGAAGCTCGCGAGCATGATGATGCGGATCGCCGGCGCCGCGTTCTTCGAGGTGGACGCGGCGCTGCGGCCCGAGGGCAAGGCGGGGGCGCTGGTGCGCACCCTCGACGGGTACCGCAGCTACTACCGCCGGTGGGCGCGGACCTGGGAGTTCCAGGCGCTGCTGAAGGCGAGCCCCGTCGCCGGGAACCTCGAGCTCGGCCAGCGCTACGTGGATGAGGTCTCGCCGCAGGTGTGGACCGCCTCCGAGCGCGAGGACTTCGTCGCCGACGTGCGCTCGATGCGCCGCCGGGTGGAGGACCACGTGCCCGCCGAGGTCTCCGATAGGGAGCTGAAGCTGGGGCCCGGCGGGTTGCGCGACGTCGAGTTCGCGGTGCAGCTGCTCCAGATGGTGCACGGGCGCAGCGACGAGGGGCTGCGCAGCCCGGTGACGGTGGACGCGCTGCGGGCGTTGGGCGAGACGGGCTACGTGGCCCGCGCCGACGCCGCCGATCTCGTGGAGTCCTACCGGTTCCTGCGGACCCTGGAGCACCGGGTGCAGCTTCGCAGGCTGCGGCGCACGCATCTGCTGCCCGAGCTGGACGACGCCGAGGAGCTGCACGTGCTGGCGCGCTCCGCGGGGTTGCGCTCCGGTGGGCGGCGCAGCGCGGGGGAGGTCCTCGTCGCCGAGTACCGGAGGCACAGCAACCGCGTCCGCAGGTTGCACGAGAAGTTGTTCTACCGACCGCTGCTGGAGGCCGTCGCGAAGGTCCCGACCAACGCTCTCCGGCTCACCACGAGCGAGGCGGTGCAGCGGCTCGCGGCGCTCGGCTACGGCTCGCCGGAGGGGGCGTTGCGGCACATCGAGGCGCTGACCTCGGGTGTCTCCCGCCGGGCGCACATCCAGGGCGCGTTGCTGCCGATGCTGCTCGACCTGCTCGCGAACACCCCGGATCCGGACGGCGGGCTGCTGGCCTACCGGAAGGTCTCGGAAGCCCTGGCCGAGACGCCCTGGTACCTGCGGCTGCTGCGCGACGAAGGCGTCGTCGCGGAGCGGCTCGCCCAGCTGCTCGGGACCTCGAAGCTGGTTCCGGAGCTGCTGGTGCGTGCTCCGGAGGTGATGCGGTTGCTCTCGGACACCCCGGCGTTGGCCGAGCGGGATCCGAGGGAGGTCGCCGCGTCGCTGCGGAGCGCCGTGGCGCGGCACGCCGAGCCGAGCCGGGCCGTCTCGGCGGCCCGGTCGCTGCGGCGGCACGAGCTGCTGCGCATCGCCTGCGCCGATCTGCTGGGGCTGCTGCCGCCGGCCGAGGTGTTCCGCGCGCTGTCGAGCGTCTGGGCCGCGGTGCTGGAAGCCGCGCTGGACACCTCGCTCCGGGACGTGGCGGGGCGGCCGGAGTGGCAGACGGTGCCCGCGCGGATCGCCGTGATCGGCATGGGGCGCCTGGGCGGGGCGGAGCTCGGTTACGGGTCCGATGCGGACGTGATGTTCGTGTGCGAGGCGCTGCCGGAGGTGCCGGAAACGACCGCGGTCCGGTTCGCGACCTCGGTGGTCGAGCAGGTGCGCAGGCTGCTGGGCGCGCCCAGCCAGGACCCGCCGCTGGAGGTCGACATCGACCTGCGGCCGGAGGGGCGCAGCGGGCCGTTGGTGCGGACGGTGGACTCGTACCTGAGCTACTACCGCCGGTGGGGCGAGGCCTGGGAGGCGCAGGCCCTGCTTAGGGCGCACCCGGTGGCGGGTGACGCGGAGCTGGGCGCACGGTTCTGCTCGGCCATCGATCCCATCCGGTATCCGGAGGGTGGGCTGGACGACGCCCGGGTCCGGGAGATCCGGCGGATCAAGGCCCGGGTCGATTCGGAGCGGTTGCCGCGCGGCGCGGACCCGGCCACGCACACGAAGCTGGGGCGCGGTGGGCTCGCCGACGTGGAGTGGACCCTGCAACTGCTGCAGCTGCGGCACGGCTCTGAGCACGCCGCGCTGCGCGTCACCTCCACCCTGCGCGGGCTGGAGGAGGCCGTGCGGGTCGGAGTGCTCGACGAGCAGGACGCGGCGGAGCTCGGCGAGGCGTGGACGCTGGCGATGCGCGCCCGCAACGCGGTGATGCTGGTGCGCGGGAAGTCCGGCGACCAGCTGCCCAAGCAGGTCCGGGAGCTCACCGCCGTGGCCGCGGCGCTGGGCTACCCGGCGGAGGTCGACACCGGTGAGGTGCTGGACGACTACCTGCGGGTGACGCGGCGGGCTCGGGCCGTCGTGGAGCGGGTGTTCTACGAGGACTGAGCGCGGCCGAACCGGAGCGGCCGCGCGGGCCGGGTGCCCCTGCGCTGATCGGTGGCGTCCCGCGCGGCCGCCGGGCGCGGCGGGAGCGGCCGAACGGGGGAGCTGGCCAACTTTTCCGGAGCTGCGCGGTATCGATTTTGTCGAGATCTCGCGTATTTCCCGATTATTCTGAGAAGCGACCGAGTGCGGGTTGCCGCCGGCTGAGGTGCCGGGCCGGAAAACCGGACGGGACCGCGTTTCTGCACGTGCAAATGCACCGGCTCGTGAAATTGTCCCCCGGATGCGGGTCCGGGGCTGTGAGAATGTGCACGTGTGGGTGGTGGTGTTTCGTGTCGCAGTCGCTCCTGCCTGCGGAGAAGAAGATCCGCTGCGCTGGTGAAACCTAATCGGAGTCCGCGCGACCGTTCCCGCGAAAGTCCATTTCGGACGCTTCAAGAGCCTCGGTGGGACGCTCCGAATGTCGGTGGAACAGCCCATTCGGAGGTCTTCCCGGCGCTATCGTGACGGTAACCTTCTCGCACCGCGAACGGTGCGCGCACGACCGGCGTCCGGACGGGTCCGAATAGGAGAGCATGGTGTCCGAGGACTTTGAATTACTCGTCGATCGGCAGGCGCTGTGCGGTGCCGGGCCGTTGTGGATGTCGACGTTGAATTGCCTGTACTGGGTGGACCTGCTGCGCAGGGAACTGCACAGCTTCCACCGGGATTCCGGGGAGG
Source organism: Saccharopolyspora antibiotica (assembly GCF_047200635.1). Classification (NCBI taxonomy): domain Bacteria; kingdom Bacillati; phylum Actinomycetota; class Actinomycetes; order Pseudonocardiales; family Pseudonocardiaceae; genus Saccharopolyspora; species Saccharopolyspora antibiotica. The sequence goes on from NZ_JBJZOI010000008.1 coordinate 4,676, forward strand.
ACGAGGTTCACGTCCTGCCCGGTGTGGTCACGGCGCTGGGGGCGACCCGCAACGGACAACTCATCGCCGCGGCGGATCGCGGCTTCGCCCGGCTGTTCCCGGGACGGTCCGCCCTGGAACCCATCACCTCGGTGCAGGCCGGGGACCGGATGAGCGGCGGTGCGTGCGATCCGGCGGGCAGGTTCGTGGCGGGCACCCTGACGCACAGCCGGGAGGCCAAGCGCAGCGCGCTCTACGTGCTCGACGGCACCCGCGCCCGGGTGCTGGTGGACGGGCTGACGCTCGCGGGCGGCCTCGGCTGGAGCCCCGACGGCGGCACCCTCTACGTGATCGACTCCGTGCCCCGGGTGATCTGGGCGTTCGACTACGACGCCGAGCGCGGACGCGCGGCCCGGGGGAGGCGCTGGGTCGCGTGCGCGGAGTCCGAGGGGCACCCGGACGGCCTGGCCATGGACAACGAGGGCGGCGTGTGGGTGGCGATGCGCGGCAGCGGGCGCATCCACCGCTACAGCCCGGCGGGGGATCTGGAGACGGTGCTGTGGGCGCCGACGCGGCGCGTCACGGGTCTGATGTTCGGCGGGCGCCGACTCGACGAGATGTACGTGACCTCGGCCTGCTCCGGCTACGACGAGCGGGCGCTGGTCGGAGATCCGTACGCCGGCGCGCTGTTCCGGTTCCGCCCGGGTGCCACCGGCACTCCGATGGCGCCGTGGAACGGCACCTGAGGGCGCGGACGACGAAGCGGGCCGGCCGGGAGCAGCTCCCAGCCGGCCCGCTCAGCGCGCGGGTCCCGTTGGATCACACGTCGAAGTACAGGGCGAACTCGTGCGGGTGCGGCCGCAGCCGGACCGGGTCGATCTCGTTCTCGCGCTTGAGCTGGATCCAGGTCTCGATCAGGTCCGAGGTGAACACGCCGCCCTCGAGCAGGTAGTCGTGGTCCTCCTCCAGCCGGTCGATGACCTTCTCGAGGCTGTCCGGCACCTGCGGGACGTTCTTGGCCTCCTCGGGCGGCAGCTCGTAGAGGTCCTTGTCGATCGGCTCCGGCGGCTCGATCTTGTTCTTGATGCCGTCCAGGCCGGCCATCATCATCGCCGCGAACGCCAGGTACGGGTTGCCCGACGGGTCGGGGCAGCGGAACTCGACGCGCTTGGCCTTCGGGTTGCTGCCGGTGATCGGGATGCGCATGCAGGCGGAGCGGTTGCGCTGCGAGTACACCAGGTTCACCGGCGCCTCGTAGCCCGGCACCAGCCGGTGGTACGAGTTGATCGTCGGGTTGGTGAAGGCCAGCAGGCTCGGCGCGTGGTGCAGGATGCCGCCGATGTAGTACCGCGCCATGTCCGAGAGACCGCCGTAGCCGGACTCGTCGTAGAACAGCGGCGAGCCGTCCTTCCACAGCGACATGTGGCTGTGCATGCCGGAGCCGTTGTCACCGAACAGCGGCTTGGGCATGAAGGTCGCGGTGCGGCCGTCCTGCCAGGCGGTGTTCTTCACGATGTACTTGAACAGCTGCAGGTCGTCCGCCGCGTGCAGCATCGTGTTGAACTTGTAGTTGATCTCGGCCTGGCCCGCGGTGCCGACCTCGTGGTGGGCCCGCTCGATGGTGAAGCCGGAATTGCTCAGCTCGGTGACCATCTTGTCGCGCAGGTCGGCGAAGTGGTCGTAGGGCGAGACCGGGAAGTAGCCGCCCTTCATGCGGGTCTTGTAGCCGAGGTTGCCGCCCTCTTCCTCGCGACCGGTGTTCCACCAGCCCTCGACGGAGTCGACCTCCGCGAAGCTCTTGTTCGCCGCCTCGCCGAAGCGCACCGAGTCGAAGACGTAGAACTCGGCCTCGGCACCGAAGAACACGGTGTCGGCGATGCCGGACTCGGCCAGGTACTGCTCGGCCTTGCGCGCGATGTTGCGCGGGTCGCGGCTGTAGGGCTCCAGCGTGAACGGGTCGTGCACGAAGAAGTTGAGGATCAGCGTCTTCTCGGCGCGATAGGGGTCGATGCGCGCGGTGTACGGGTCGGGCAGCAGCAGCATGTCCGACTCGTGGATCGACTGGAACCCGCGGACCGAGGAGCCGTCGAAGGCGAGTCCTTCGGTGAAGGTGTCCTGGTCGAACGCCGTGGCGGGCACCGTGAAGTGCTGCATGACGCCCGGCAGGTCGCAGAACCGGACATCGATGAACTTCACGTCCTCGTCGGAGATGAAGCGCAAGACCTCGTCTGGATTCTTGAACACCCTCGATGGCTCCTTCGCGCACTGATTGACTGCTCACCGGGGTCGCGTGCTCCGAGCTCACCGGCTCGCCAGCCACGTTATGTCACGGGTGTTGCCCGGCCATCACCTCGATGTTTCGCCGACGTTAACGACCACCTGAACGGGTGAGGTCGGTTACGCAGGGCGGATCAGCCGCGCCCCGGGCCGCCGGTCGGTTTCGTCCCGTCGCGCGGTCGTACCCTGGGTGACGTGGGTGAGACGACGGATTCGCGGTCCGAGATGAGCGATCAGAGCAGCTCCGGCGAGGGCTCGCCTCAGGGTAGCGGGGAGCCGCAGGGACTCGGCGGCCTGTTCGGTCGCGGCACCGACCAGCGGTGGCGCGGCGAGCGGCTGGGCCTGCCGGAGAGCGGTCAGGGCTCGGTCGCCACCGGCGGGCGGCGGCTGCTCGGGTTCCTGGTGGACATCGTGCTGGCCGCGCTGGTGGCCGCCCTGTTCACGGCGCCGGAGCTGCCGGGGAACTGGAGCCTGCTGTCCTGGTTCTTGATCACCGTCGTACCGGTGGCGTTCTTCGGGTTCACGCCCGGGATGCTGCTCACCGGCATCTGGGTGGCGCGGGCGGACGGGGCCGGTGCGGTCGGGGTGTGGCGGGCCGTGGTGCGCTGCGCGCTGACCGGGCTCCTGGTCCCCGCGGTGATCCGCAACGGCGACGGTCGCTCCTGGCTCGACCGCCTCACGGGCACGGTCGTCGTCCGCCGCTGATGGCGCGGGCCTGCTCCGGGGTGGCGTGGCGGAGCCGCGGCTCCTCGCCGCCGGAGCAGTTCCGGCGGCCGACGCGTCGCGGCCCACGGTCCGCGCAGCCGTCCTCGCGGGGAGTTCGGCCGACCGGGGGCCCGAGGTGGTGCCGGCTCGGCGGGCATCCCGCTGAGCCGGCGCGGGTGCCGGCTCAGCGGCGGCGCATGGCCCGCTGGACGTTGCGCATCTTGGCGCCCTGCGGCATCGGCCCCTTCGGCATCGCGTTGCCGCGGCTGGCCAGGGCGGACAGGCGGTTCTCCAGGGAGTCGACCTGACCGGCGTTGATGTTGCGCGGAAGCTTCATCAGGTGCGTCTGCAGCTTGCTCAGCGGCACCTGGCCCTCCTCGCCGCCGATGAGGACCTCGTAGATCGGGGTCTCGCCGACGAGTCGGGCGACGCGCTTCTTCTCCTGGTTCATCAGCGACTTCACCCGGTGCGGGGAGCCCTCGCCGACGAGCACGATCCCGGGGCGGCCGATCACCCGGTGCACCGCGTCGAGCTGCGCGGTCCCGGCCACGGCCTGCGAGAGCCGCCAGTTGCCGCGCAGGTTCTCCAGCGCCCAGCCCGCGGCACCGGGCTGGCCGTCGGCCTTGCGGTACACGGTGGCCTGCACCCGGCGGCCGAACACGATCACGGCGCCGAGCACGCCGAGGGCGATCCCGACGGGCAGGAACGCCCAGTGCATGTTCCAGATCATGCCGATGAGGAACGCCGCGATCGACACCACCAGGACGGAGCCGATCATCAACGGCAGCAGCAGCTTGTCCTCGCGGCGCTGCATCTGGAACGCCTGGAAGATCTGCTTGACCCGGCCGCGGGTGGCCGCGCGCCGTTCTCTCTTCGCCGCCTTCTTGGCTGCCTTGTCCTGGTTGGCCATGCCCTCAGGATACGGCGGCGTTCCGCGCCGGTCCCCGGGGCCGTGCTCGTGCTCCCGGGAAGCAGCGCCGCCCGCCGCGCCGAGGGCGCGACGGGCGGTGAAAGCGCTGCTCAGCGAGCTGATCAGCGGGACAGCAGGCTGCTGGCCTCCTGAGCGGCGGGCTGCGCCTGCGCGAGGTGCGCGAGGTTCTCCGGCAGGGGCATGCCCCGGTGCTGGGTCGCCTTGGCGTAGAGGCGGCCCGCGCGGTAGCTGGAGCGCACCAGCGGTCCGGCCATCACTCCGGGGAAGCCGATCTCCTCGGCGACCCGCGTGTGCTCGACGAACTCCTCCGGGCGCACCCAGCGGTCGACCGGGTGGTGGCGCGGGCTGGGGCGCAGGTACTGCGTGATCGTGATGATGTCGCAACCCGCGTCGTGCAGGTCCTGCAGCGCCGGACGCACCTCTTCGGGGGTCTCGCCCATGCCGAGGATGAGGTTGGACTTGGTCACGAGACCGGCCGCGCGCGCTTCGGTGAGGACCTGGAGCGAGCGGTCGTAGCGGAACGCCGGGCGCATCCGCTTGAACACGCTCGGCACGGTCTCCAGGTTGTGCGCGAGCACCTCGGGCCGGGAACCGAAGACCTCGGCGAGCTGGTCGGGCTCGGCGTTGAAGTCGGGGATGAGCAGCTCGACGCCGGTCCCCGGGTTGAGGTCGTGGATCTGGCGCACCGTCTCCGCGTACAGCCACGCCCCGCCGTCGGGCAGGTCGTCGCGCGCGACGCCCGTGACGGTGGAGTAGCGCAGGCCCATCGCCTGCACCGACTCGGCGACCTTGCGCGGCTCGCTGGTGTCGAGCGCGGCGGGCTTGCCGGTGTCGATCTGGCAGAAGTCGCAGCGGCGGGTGCACTGGTCACCGCCGATGAGGAAGGTGGCTTCCCGGTCCTCCCAGCATTCGAAGATGTTGGGACAGCCCGCCTCCTCGCAGACGGTGTGCAGTCCCTCCCGGCGGACCAGACCCTTGAGCTCCTGGTACTCGGGTCCCATCCGAGCCCGGGTCTTGATCCACGATGGCTTCTTCTCGATGGGCGTCTGGCTGTTGCGCACTTCCAGACGCAACAACTTCCGCCCCTCTGGCGCCGCAGTCACGCGTTCAGGCTACGCCCCCGACCGCGCCGGGCCGACACCGCGACGGGGGTGAAGCGGTGATCCGTGCGCCACATCCGGTGTTCACGCCGGGTCGGCGGGCACTCCGGTGAGTTCGGCGGTCAGCTCCCACAGCCGCGCCGCGGTCTCGGCGTTCCCGGCCGCGGCGGAGGCCTTCGCGCGGGCGGGGTACCCGCTGATCTCCGCGAAACCGCCCGGACCGTAGTAGCTGCCGCTGGTGGCCTCGGGCGAGGTGGCGGCGTACAGCTGCGGCAGCGCGCCCCGCTCGGGGGACTGCGTGATCAGGCCGTTGAGGAATCGGGCGGCCCGGGTGACGGGCTCGGGGAGGGAGCGGGCGTGCAGCGAGTTCATCGGCAGCTCGGTGGCGCTCATCCCGGGGTGCGCGGCGATGCTGCGCAGGTCCAGGCCCGCGCGGCGGGCGCGGCGGTCGAGCTCGAAGCTGAACAGCAGGTTCGCCAGCTTCGACTGCGCGTAGGCGCGGGAGGGGGAGTAGCGGCGGCGGTGGAAGCTCAGGTCGGCGAGGTCCAGCGAACCGCCTCGGTGCCCGATGCTCGACAGCGTCACGACCCGGGCGCCGGGCCGGGTGCGCAGCGCGGGCATCAGCAGCCAGGTCAGCGCCGCGTGCCCGAGGTGGTTGGTGCCGATCTGCAGCTCGAAGCCGTCCGCGGTGGTGCCGCGCGGTGGGGCCATCACGCCGGCGTTGTTCATCAGCACGTCCAGCCGGTCCCCGGTGCGCTCGCGGACCAGCGCGGCGCCCGCGCGCACCGAGCTCAGATCGGCGAGGTCGAGTTCGACGAGCTCCGGTTCGACGGCGGCATCGGCGGCGACCTGGCGCTGCGCCGCGCGGCCGCGCTCGGGGTTGCGGCAGGCCATCAGCACCCGGGCGCCGCGGGCGGCGAGCACGTGCGCGCTGCGCAGGCCGAGCCCGGAGTTCGCGCCGGTGATGAGCACGGTGCGGCCGTGCTGGTCGGGTACGTCGGAGGTCTTCCAGTTCGCCATGCGCACACCCTTACCCGTGATGGCGGCCGCGGGGAAGGCCGGGTGGGTGACCCGTCCCGGCCGGTGCGATGCCCGCGACCGCTCGGAGCCGGTCGTCGGGCCGTGCGTCAGAAGCTGGGCATGAGCCTGCGCAGCTGGTGCAGCGGGTTGCGGCGGCGCCGGGTCTCGGTCGGCGGCGCGGTGTCGAGCAGCCGCAGGAAGGCGCTGCCGATGCGGTCGAGCTCGGCTGCCGGTTCGTCGGCCTCGGCGAGCCCGGCGGAGACGGCGACCACGCCGCGTTCCCGGCGCACCAGCCCGGCGATGGCGGGGTCCGCGGCGTGGGCGTCGAGGACCTGGCGCAGCACCGGATTGGCCTCGACGGCCCGCCGCCAGGCGGCGCCGACCGCCTCGACGCGGTCGCCGCGCGGATCGGCGTCGGCGTCCTCCGCGGCGACGTCGATGCGACCGAGGAGACCGCGGTTCCACTTGTGCTGGAGCGCGCGCAGCAGCTCGGCGCGGTCGGCGAAGACCTCGGCCGCGGCGGGCACCAGCTCGGGGCGCAGCGGGGCGGCGGGATCGGCGGCGGCGTGGTCGAGGACGGCCCGGATGGCGTGCTGCCGCCGGTGGAAGTCGTTCCAGGTCATGATTCCTCCAGGCTGGACGGTTGCGTACCAGAGGTCTGCGGCATACCGGGAGTATGTATCCCCGACGGTACCAACGCGGGCATACCGCAGGTATGTCCTATGGTTGTGAGTATGGCTACAGCGCGGCCCCGGCGGGTGGAGCACACCGAGCGCACCAGGCAGGCCCTGGTGACCTCGGCGGTCGCCCTGTTCACGAAGAAGGGGTACGCGGGGACCTCGCTCGACGAGATCGCCAAGCGGGCCCGGGTCACGAAGGGCGCGCTCTACCACCACTTCAACGGCAAGCAGGCGCTGTTCGAGGCGGCCTTCGAGGAGGTCGAGTCGCAGGTGGTGCGGCGGCTGTCCGCCGCGCTGCGCGGCGCGGGCGGCGTCTGGGAGACCGTGCGCGCGGGGCTCGGCGAGTTCCTCCAGGTCTGCCTGGAGCCCTCCTACCAGCGGATCGTGGTGCACGAGGCGCCGGCGGTGATGGGCTGGGAGCGCTGGCGGGAGGCCGAGGAGCGCTTCACCTTCGGCGTGATCCGGCAGGCGGTCGCGGCGCTGGTCGAGGCGGGTGAGTTCATCCCGCTGCCGACCGAGGCCCTGTCTCGGGTCGTGTACGGCGCGCTGTCCGCGGGCGCCACGACCATCGCGGGCTCCGCCGAGCAGAAGAAGACCAGCGCGGAGGTCGGGCAGGTCATCGACGCCGTGATGCAGGGCCTGCGAGCGGTGCGAGCGTCCCCGGCGGGCGCCGATTAGCCTCGGTCCCGTGACCGAGCCATTCAAACTCCGCATCTTCACCGAGCCCCAGCAAGGGGCCAGCTACGACGACCTGCTCCGGGTGGCGCTGGCCACCGAGGCCGCGGGCTACGACGCCTTCTTCCGCTCCGACCACTACCTGAAGATGGGGTCGGTGTCCGGCGAGCCCGGACCGACCGACGCCTGGGTGACCCTCGCCGGACTGGCGCGGGAGACCTCGCGGGTGCGGCTGGGCACGCTGATGACGGCGGGAACCTTCCGCTACCCCGGGCCGCTGGCCATCGCGGCCGCGCAGGTCGACCAGATGTCCGGCGGTCGGCTGGAGTTCGGCCTCGGCAGCGGGTGGTACGAGCAGGAGCACACCGCCTACGGCCTGCCGTTCCCGGCGCTGAAGGAGCGGTTCGACCGCTACGCGGAGCAGCTGGAGATCATCACCGGGTTGTGGGCCACCCCGGCGGGGGAGACCTTCGACTTCCAGGGCGAGCACTACCAGCTCACCGACTCCCCGGCGCTGCCGAAGCCCGCGCAGCGCCCGCGTCCGCCGGTGCTCATCGGTGGTGCGGGCAAGAAGCGCACGCCGGAGCTCGCGGCGCGCTTCGCCGACGAGTTCAACATGCCGTTCGTCGACCTCGACACCGCGGCCGCGCAGTACGAGCGGGTCGCGGCGGCCTGCTCGGCGATCGGCCGGGACTCCGGGGAGATCGTGCGGTCGGCGGCCCTGGTGCTGTGCGCCGGCCGGGACGAGGCGGAGCTCGCCCGCCGGGCCGGGGCGATCGGCCGCGAGGTCGACGAGCTGCGCGAGAACGGTCTCGCCGGTACCCCGGCGGAGCTCGTGGACAAGATCGGCACCTGGCGGGAGCGCACCGGCATCACCCGGCTCTACCTGCAGCTGCTCGACCTCTCCGATCTCGACCACCTCGAACTGGTCGCCTCCGAGGTCGCCCCGCAGCTGGCCTGAGCCAAGCCCGGGCGCGCTCAGCGCCGCAGCTGGCCGGCGATGTCGGAGGCCGCGGTGAGCAGGACGAGCGCGGGCACGGTCGCCGCCGGGCGCAACCGGTAGGACCCGCGCTTGTCCTGCTCGACCAGGCCGCAGCCGGTGAGGCTCTTGAGGTGGTGGTAGAGCTGCCCGGTGGAGCCGATCTCGGCGGCCTCCTGCAGTTCCGCCGCGCTGGCCCGGCCCACCTCGGCCAGCCTGCGCACCACCGCCGCCCGCAGCGGGTGCCCGAGTGCGGCGAGCACCTCGGTGCGCGGGGTGTCCGGCAGGTCCAGCACCTGCGCGGGGTCCGCGCGGATGTTCCACTCCAGCTGGACCGGTTCGTTCAGGGTGCCCGCGTACTCGACCACGCCGCCGCTCGGTTCCCGGTCGGCGGTGGGGCGTCCTTCCAGCGCGGCGACCCGGCGTTCCAGTTCTTCCAGCCGCGCGTGCACGTCGTGGGAGCTCACCGTGCGAGCTTGCCCTACTCGCGCAGCGCGGCCCGCAGCTGGTCCCGCCAAGCGGGCTCCAGGATCGCCTTGAGCAGCGGCAGGCTCGGATCGCCGGTGCCGAGCTGGTCGGCGGAGATCTCCCCGTGCGCCAGCAGCGAACCGGCCGCGATCCGTCCGTCGGCGAGGCGCGCGGAGACACCGGCGGTGAGCACCCCGGGCAGGCTGCCGCCCTTGTAGCCGAGTCCGAGCAGGCCTTCGGGGAGGTTCCCGGCGGCCCGGTGCTCCAGGACGCCGCGCGCGATCTCGGCGGCGCGCGGTGAGGGGTAAGTGCCCTCGCTCAGGGAGCGGTGCAGGGCGGCCAGCTGCTCGGGGCTGCTCGCGGCGGTGTCCGCGGACCAGGCCAGCTGCGCGGCGTAGGTCGGCAGCGGCTGGGTCAGCAGCCTGGTGCGCACCTGGTCGCGGAAGGCCTGCTCGTCGCGGTGGCGGCGCTCCAGCGCGAAGCCGAGCTCGACGCGCCGGTCGAGCGGGGCGTCGGGGGTGGGCGCCTCCTCCGGCAGCAGCAGGAACAGGTACTCCGCGCACAGCGAGCGCACGTCGGCGCCGTCCCAGCCCCCGGCCCGCGCCGCTTCGCGCACGGCCTCGACACCGAGGCGATCGCGCAGCAGGTCGGGTACGGCGCTGTCGCTGTGCGCGATCATCGCGGTCGCCAGCTGCTCCAGGGTGACGCGGTGTTCCGGATCGGCGGCGTAGAGGCCGGTGGCGTCGGTGGGGATGCCGAGCTCCTGCAGCGTCGCCAGGTGCGCGCCGCCGTCGACGGGGACGTAGTAGCGCTCCCAGTCGCCGACCCGGACCTGCTCGGCCGGGTCGAGCCGTCCCTCGGCGACGGCGGTCGCGTAGGCGGCGAGGTGCGCGGCCTTCACCGCGGAGGCCAGCGGCTGCGCGGTCTCCGCGCGGTGCGCGAGGCGCAGTCCGGCGGAATCGGTGAGCACGAGGGCGAGCTGGTCGCGGTGCCCGGCGATCCAGGTGAGCCAGCCCTCGGCGGTGCCCAGGTCCGGTTCGGCGCGCGCCGGCGCCGCGTTCAGCGCGGTCGCGGGACCGCACGCGCTCAGCAGCGGGGTGGTGGCGACGGCGGCGGCGAGTCCGGTCAGCAGGGTTCGGCGGGCCAGCGGCACGAGATCACTCCTCTAGTAGTCCGTAATTACGGAATACTAGAGGAGTGGAGCCAGCGTGGTCAGCGGAGGGTCGGATCCAGTGCCAGCGTGACGCCTGCGGCGGCCGGTTCCACCCGCGCGATGTCGCACTCGGTCACCGGCAGCACGCCCGCCACCGCGTCCAGCACGTCCTGGCGCACCCAGGGCAGCGCCTCCTCGACCGGGACGTCCCGGCCGAGCTCCGTCGACAGCGAGGTGACGCCCGCGTCCCGGATGCCGCAGGGCACGATCCGGTCGAACTGCCCCATGTCCGGATCGCAGTTGAGCTCCAGCCCGTGCATGGTCACGCCGCGCTGCACCCGGATCCCGATCGCGGCGATCTTGCGCTCCGGCTTGCCCTCGCCGGCGGCCAGCCAGACCCCGCTGCGGCCCTCGACCCGGCCGGTCTCCAGGCCGAACCGCGCGCAGGTCCGGATCAGCGCCTGCTCCAGGCGTCGCACGTAGTCCACGACGTCGATCGGGTCGGCCAGCCCGAGGATCGGGTACCCCACGATCTGTCCCGGACCGTGCCAGGTGATCTTCCCGCCGCGGTCCACGTCGATGACCGGGGTGCCGTCCTGCGGGCGGTCCTCCGGCTGGGTGCGCTTGCCCGCGGTGTAGACCGAGGGGTGCTCCAGCAGCAGCAGGGTGTCCGGGCCGGTCTCGTCCGCGCGGGCGGTGGCCAGCTCCCGCTGCAGGTCCCAGGCGTCCAGGTACTCGATTCGTCCCAGCTCGCGCACGTCGACCGGATCGGTCGAGGCGCGGCATGACTTCTCCGCACGACTCACCGGGTCAGGCTACGCCCGGGGCCCCGGGCGCGGACGGCGCCCGGGCTCAGCCGAGCGCAGCGCTCAGGGCGGCCTGCAGGGCCGGGTGCGCGAAGGAGTAGCCGTGCTCGTCGAGCTTCTCGGGAACCGCGCGCTGGCCCGCCAGCAACGCCTCGTCGGCCGCCTGGCCCAGCGCCGCCCGCAGCGCGAACTCCGGCACCGCCCACGGCGCCGGACGGCCCAGCGCGGCGGCCAGCTCGCGGGTGAACTCGGCGTTCGTCACCGGTGCGGGGCCCGTCAGGTTCACCGGGCCGGAGATGTCCGGTTGCTCCACCAGGAACCGCAGCGCGCCCACCGCGTCGTCCAGCGAGATCCAGGGCATGTACTGCGAGCCGTCTCCGAGCCGCCCGCCCAGCATCAGCGAGAACAGCGGCTTGAGCGAGCCGAGCAACCCTCCCGAGGGCGCGAGGACCAGGCCGGTGCGCGAGCGCACCACCCGGGCGCCCGCGTCGACCGCCGGGCTGGTCGCCGCCTCCCACTGGCGGCACAGGTCCGCGAGGAAACCGGAGCCCGCCGGCGCGGACTCCGTGACCGTCCGGTCCCCGGTGTCGCCGTAGTAGCCCACCGCGGAGCCGTTGACCAGGACCGGAACGCCGCGCCGGGCCACCTCCTCGGCCAGCAGCGCCGTGGGCCGCACCCGGGAGGCCACCAGCAGCTCCTTGCGCTCGGTGCTCCAGCGGCGATCCGCCAGGCCCGCGCCGCACAGGTTCACCACCGCGTCCGCCCCCGCCAGCGCGTCCTCGTCGAGCTCACCGGCGGTGGGGTCCCAGCCGTGCTCGTCGGGCGCCTCCGGGCGCCGCCGCACGAGCCGCCGCACCTCGTGCTCGCCCTGCCGCAGGGAGGCGATGAGACTCGTGCCGATCAATCCGGATGAACCGGCCACAACCACGCGCATCCCCCGATCGTCCCGCACCGATGTTCCGGGCGCGAGGCCCGGGGCTCGCGCGCATCACCCCGGGAACGGCGGAGGGCCGCTCACCCGCAGGTGAGCGGCCCCCCGGACCGAGCGGATCAGAGACCGAGATCGGCCTCGAACGCACCCTCCTCCAAGCGCTGCTTGAGCGTGGTGAGGAAGCGGGCCGCGTCGGCGCCGTCGACGAGCCGGTGGTCGTAGGACAGCGCCAGGTAGACCATCGAGCGGATCGCGATCGTGTCGCCGCCGTTGTCGTCGGAGACCACGACCGGGCGCTTCACGACGGTCCCGGTGCCGAGCATCCCCACCTGCGGCGGGTTCAGGATCGGGGTGTCGAACAGCGCGCCGCGGCTGCCCGTGTTGGTGATCGTGAACGTCCCGCCGGAGAGCTCGTCGGGCTTGAGCTTGTTGTTCCGGGTCCGCTCGGCCACGCCGGAGATCTTGCGGGCCAGGCCGCCGAGGTTGAGGTCCCCGGCGTTGTGCACCACCGGCGACACCAGACCGCGCGGGGTGTCCACGGCGATCGAGAGGTGCTCGGCCGCGTGGTAGGTGATCTCCTTGGTCTCCTCGTTGACCGAGGCGTTCACCTTCGGGTGCAGCTTGAGGGCCTCGGCCGCCGCCTTCGCGAAGAAGGGCAGGAAGGACAGCTTCACGCCCTCCGCGGCCTCGAAGGAGGACTTCGCCTGCTGCCGCAACTTGGCGATGCGGGTGACGTCGACCTCGATCACCGTGGTCAGCTGGGCCGCGGTCTGCAGCGACTCGACCATGCGGGAGGCCAGCAGCTGCCGGAGGCGGGACATCTTCTGCGTGGTGCCGCGCAGTGCCTGGGCCTCGTCGGAGGGCTCGACCTGCGTCGCCGGGGACTGCGCCGCCGCCGGGGCCTGCGGGGCCTGCGCCGGCTTCGCCTGGGCGGCGTCGACCGCGGCCTGCACGTCCTGCTTGCGGATCCGGCCACCGACCCCGCTGCCCTTGATGGTGGACAGGTCGATGCCGTGCTGGTTGGCGAGCTTGCGCACCAGCGGCGTCACGTAGGGCGTGCTGCCCGACGGGGCGGCCGACTGCGCCGGAGCCGCCGAGGGGGCGGGCTGGGTCGCGGCCCGCTCCGGAGCCGGGGCGGGCTCCGAGGCGGCGGGAGCGGCCGGGGCCGGAGCGGGCTCCGGCCGCGCGGGCTCCGCGGGGGTGGGCTCCACGGGAGCGGACTGGGCCGGGGCCGCGCCCTGCGCGCCGATCACGGCCAGCTTCCCGCCGACCTCCACGGTGTCGTCCTCACCAGCGGCGATCTCCAGCAGCGTGCCCGCGACCGGGGACGGGATCTCGGTGTCGACCTTGTCGGTGGAGACCTCCAGCAGGGGTTCGTCGACCTCGACGGTGTCGCCGACCTGCTTGAGCCACCGGGTGACCGTCCCCTCGCTGACGCTCTCGCCCAGCGCGGGCATCGGCACGTCGGTGCCCTCCGCCGAGCCGCCGCCGGAAGCCGGGGTGGCCGGAGCCGCCGCCTGCTCGGGCTGCTCGGTCGCGGCGGGTTCCGGTTCCGGCTCGGCGGCGGGAGCGGACTCGGCGGGAGCCGAGGCGGCGGGCTCGGTGCCCTCCGCGCTGTCGCCGATGACGGCGAGCTCGCCGCCGATCTCCACCGTGTCGTCCTCCTCCGCGACGATGCGCTGCAGCACACCGGCTGCCGGGGACGGGATCTCGGTGTCGACCTTGTCGGTGGAGACCTCCAGCAGGGGTTCGTCGACCTCGACGGTGTCGCCGACCTGCTTGAGCCACCGGGTGATCGTGCCCTCGCTGACGCTTTCGCCTAGCGCTGGCATCTGGACGGAGAAGGACATCGCTCGCGGACTCCTCGTGCGGTGTGGCGGGGTGCTGTGCTGGTGCGGGGTGCGGACCGGGTCAGCCGTGGACGTGCAGCGGCTTGCCCGCCAGGGCGAGGTGCGCCTCGCCGAGGGCCTCGGTCTGCGTGGGGTGGGCGTGCACCAGCGGTGCCACGTCCTCGGGCAGCGCCTCCCAGTTGTAGATCAGCTGGGCTTCGCCGATGAGCTCGCCGACCCGGTCGCCGACCAGGTGCAGGCCGAGCACCGGCCCGTCGGTGGCGCGGATCAGCTTCACCGCGCCCGCCGTCTTGAGGATCTGGCTCTTGCCGTTGCCCGCCAGGTCGTAGGTGAAGGTCTCCACCGAGCCGTACTGCTCCTTGGCCGCGCTCTCGGTGAGACCGACCGAGGCGACCTCGGGGTGGCTGTAGGTGACCCGCGGGATGCCCGCCTCGTCGATGACCTGCGGGTTCTGCCCGGCGATCTCCTCGGCGACGAACACGCCCTGCTGGAAACCGCGGTGCGCCAGCTGCAGGCCCGGCACGATGTCGCCGACGGCGTAGACGCCGTCCAGGCTGGTCCGCAGCCGCTCGTCGGTGACGACGAAACCGCGCTCCAGGGTGATGCCCGCTTCCTCGTAACCGTGGCCCGCGGTGTTCGGGCCGCGGCCGACGGCCACCAGCAGCAGGTCGGCGTCGAGCTGGTCGCCGCTCTCCAGGCTGACCGAGACGCCGGAGTCGGTCTGCGAGACGCCGGTGAACTTCACGCCGGTCTTGAACTTGATGCCGCGCTTGCGGAACGCGCGCTCCAGCTGCTTGGAGGCGAACTCGTCCTCGTTGGGCACCAGGTGCGGCAGGGCCTCGACGATGGTGACCTCGGCGCCGAAGGAGCGCCACACGCTCGCGAACTCCACGCCGATCACGCCGCCGCCGAGCACCACGACCTTCTCCGGGACGAAGTCCAGGTTCAGCGCCTGCTCGCTGGCGACGACGCGGCCGCCCAGCTCCAGGCCCGGCAGCGACTTGGAGTACGAACCGGTGGCCAGCACCACGTTCTTGCCGGTGTAGCGGGTGCCGTCGACCTCGACGGTGTTCTTGTCGACGAGCGTGCCCGCGCCGTCGACCAGCGTCACCTTGTGCGCCTTGGCCAGGCCCTGCAAGCCCTTGTAGAGCTTGCTGACGACACCGTCCTTGTAGGAGTTCACCCCCGCGATGTCGATGCCCTCCAGGGAGGTCTTGACCCCGAACTGCTCGCCGTCGCGCGCCGAGTCGGCGACCTCACCGGCGTGCAGCAGCGCCTTGGTCGGAATGCACCCGCGGTGCAGACAAGTCCCCCCGAGCTTGTCCTTTTCGATGAGGACGACGGACAGGCCCAGCTCAGCCGCGCGGAAAGCGCAGGCGTAGCCGCCCGAACCGCCGCCGAGAATGACCAGATCGGCGGACGTGTCGGTCACTTCGCACTCCTCGACAGCCATCGTTGACTCGCTGAGGTGCCGCCGTCCCGGCTGTCGCGCGAGGCACGGAACACCTGGCAGCCATCTTGTCACCACCCGAAGGGACGACGCGATGTGGGCTCGCTCTGAGCCCGAGAACGTGCCGCAGAACACTGAATCGTTTTCTCCGATTCTCAGCCGGATCACAGCCGCGCGGTGGCATCATCGCGGCGGACGCCCCCGATTTCGGCCGGGGGCCCGAGTGCGGTCGCGGAGCGGGTGAATCGAATCCGGGCGATCGGCATCCGGAGTGGGGAGGCGAATCCCGTGGGTCTGTTCGATCGATTACGCCGACGGCGTTCCCGGAGCTCCGGGCGGTCCGCCGGCCCGGACGACACCGAGCACCTGCGCTCGTGGGCGCAGGAGCGGCACGGTGTGGAGGCCTTCGTCGAGCCCCGCACCACGTTCATCGAGACCACGCTGCTGCTCGTCGCGCACGACGGGGAGTGGACGCGGCGCCGGGTGGCCGGCCCCGAGGCGGCGTTCCGGTTCGCCCGCAAGAACGGGATCCCCTGCTACGAGATCGCCAAGCTCGGCTACCCGCAGCGGATGCGCGACTACGAGGCCCGGCGCCGCGTGCTCCGGGACCGCCAGCGGCGCCGCGACCTGGGATGACTCAGTTGCCGACCCGGATGGTGGGGGAGAGCCGCACCGGGAAGTTCACCGATTTGGCGATGTAGCAGAGCTCGTGCGCCCGCTCGTGCAGCGCCTCGGCGGCGTCCACGCTGGCCAGGTCCTCGACCGCGACCTCGGGGCTGAGCACCACCTCGCGGAACTGCCCGGAGTAGTCGGCGTTCTCGGTGAGGGTGCCGTGCGGGCGGTCGTGGTAGCCGACCACCACGACCCCGTGCTCGGCGGCCAGATGCAGGTACCAGAGCATGTGGCACTGCGAGAGCGAGGCGACCAGCAGTTCCTCCGGGTTGTAGCGGTCCGGTTCGCCGCGGAAGACCGGGTCGGCGGAGGCCTCGATCGCGTTCTTGCCCTCGGCGCGGACCTCGTGGGTCCGCTCGTAGCTGCGGTAGCTGCTGGTGCCCGCGCCGGTGTTGCCGGTCCACACCACTTCGACCGCGAAGCCGTGGCGCCCGGGACCGGGTGAGGTCTGCTGTCGTTCGGTGGAGTCGCTCACCACCCCATCCTGGCATCGGGGCCCCGAGCCGTGCGGACGCCTGTGAGACGCGCCTCACGCGCGGGATCCCCCACTCGGAGCAGCCGGAGCGCCGGACGGCCCGCCGAGCGCCAGCTCGACGGGCCGTCCGGAAGCGCTGGGCTCAGCCGTTCTCGGCGATGTCGGCGAGGACGGCCGCGATGGTGCGGACCGGGACGCCGGTGCCGCCCTTGCCGGTGTAGCCCCACGCGCCCTTGGTGTTGTAGGCCGGGCCCGCGACGTCGATGTGCGCCCAGGGCAGGTCGTCGCGGACGAACTCCTTGAGGAACAGGCCCGCCAGGAGCATCCCGCCCCAGCGGTGCCCGGCCACGTTCGCCAGGTCGGCGAGCTTGGAGTCCAGGTCGCCGCGCAGCTCCTCGGGCAGCGGCATCGGCCAGGCGCCCTCGCCGGTGGCCTGGGAGAGCTTCGCGACGCGGTCGCGGAACTGCTCGTCGCCCATCACGGCCGGGGTGCGGACGCCCAGCGCCACGACCTGCGCGCCGGTCAGCGTGGAGGTCTCGATCAGGTAGTCGGGCTCGTCCTCGCCCGCACGCACGATCGCGTCGGCCAGGATCAGGCGGCCCTCGGCGTCGGTGTTGAGCACCTCGACGGTCTTGCCGCCGTACATGCTCAGCACGTCGCCGGGCCGGTAGGCGGTGCCGGAGGGCATGTTCTCGGCCATCGGCACGGTGGCGGTCACGTCCAGCGGGTAGTTCAGCTTCGAGACCAGCACCATCGTGGCGATCACGGCGGCCGCGCCGGACATGTCCGAGGTCATGTCGTCCATCGAGGCGGCGGGCTTGAGCGAGATGCCGCCGGTGTCGAAGGTGATGCCCTTGCCGACCAGCGCGACCTTCTTCGCCGCCTTCGGGCCCTTGTGCCGCAGCCGCACCAGGCGCGGCGGGCGGCTGGAGCCGGAGCCGACGCCGAGGATCCCGCCGAAGCCGCCCTTGCGCAGCGCGGCCTCGTCGAGCACCTCGACCTCCAGCCCGGCGGAGCGGGCCAGCTCGCTCGCGCGCTCCGCGAAGGAGGCGGGGTAGAGGTCGTTCGGCGGGGTGTTGATCAGGTCGCGGGCGATGGTGACCGCTTCGCCGATCGCGCTGCCGCCCTTGAGGGCGTGCTTGGCGGTGTCGTCCTTGGCGTCCGGCACGATCAGGTCGACCTGGTTCACCGGGTCGTCGCCCTGCTCGGACTTGTACTTGCGGAACGAGTACGCGCCCATCACGGTGCCCTGCACGGTGGCGTTGAGGTCCAGCGAGCCCAGCGTGGTCGCGGCGTGCGAGACCCCGGCGAGGGCGCGGGCCGCGGCACCGGCGGAGCGGCGCACCTGCTCGGCGGTCGGCGCGCCACCGGCGGCCTCGCCGATCCCGACGGCCAGCAGCACGTCGGCGCGCAGTCCGCTGCCCGCGGGCAGCTTCACGACTTCTTCGGCCTTGCCGGTGGCCCCGAGCGTCGCGAGCACCTTCGCCAGATCACCGTCGAAGGCCGCGGCCACCTCCTCGCCGCCGGGTGCGATCTCCGGGCCGTCGGTGCCGGCGAGGATGCCGATGACCAGGACGTCCGCGGTCAGCTTCGCGGCCTTGGTGTCGGTGAGGGCGAGTTTCGGCGTGCTCACGTGTGTTCCTCCGGGCGGTTCGCCGTGAACGGGTGGTCGGACGCGGGGACTGCGCGTCCCCGGCGGGTGCGGCCTGGTCGGAGGCCTGCCCGCGCCCGCCACTCTAGAAGCAGCGGGCCGACGGCCGGTCCCGCAGGCGGGCGCGGTGCCCGCGTGCCGGTCGCACCTCCCCCGAGCTTAGCCCGCGTTGATCAGTGCCAGCGGTTTTCCCGGCCCGGAGCCGCCGGTGGCGGCGAGGTCTCGGTCCGCGCGGTCGCGGTGCGTAGGCTTGAGGCCTCGCGGGCCGCGGTGCGCGCGCGGCCGCGCCGCGCGGGTTCCCCGGCCCGGGTTCGACCGGCGGGCGGCCGCCGGTGGGTTCGCGCGCTGCGAGGGTGGTCAAGTGGGGCAACGGATCGCGGAACGGGGGTCGGTCCCCGCGCGGGAGCGCTCGCCCGGGGCCGCTCGCGGCTCGCTCGGTTCGGCGCTTCCCCTCGCGCTCGGCGGGATGCTCGGTGCCGGCCTGTTCGCGGCGATCGCGCCCGCGACCCTCGCGGCGGGGCCGCTGGTGCTGCTCGCGCTACCGCTGGTGCTGCTCGCCGTGGCGTGCTGCGCGCTGGCCTCGGCGCACCAGTCGGCCAGCTACCGCGGGCCCGGGGCCGCCTACGCCTGCATCCGGGCGCGGCTCGGCGTGCTGCCCGCTCGGTTCGGCGCGAGCACCGCCCTCGCCGGGCAGGTCGCCGCCCTCGGCGCCGTGGCCGGAGTGCTCGTGGAGCACGCGATGCCCGGGGTACCGCGACCGGTCGCCGCGGCGATCGTGCTGTTCGCGGTGCTGGCCTCGACCGCGGGCCTGCGGATCCGCGGGGCCGCCGCGTGGGTGTGGCTGCTGCTGCCGGTCGGCGTGGTGGTGCTGGTGGTGGCGGTGTGCTTCGCGATCGAGCCGCCTCCGGCCGCCGCCGCGGGCGAGCCGGCTTCCGACGGAGCCATCGGCCTCACCGGTGCCGCGGGCGTGCTGTTCTTCGGCTTCCTCGGGTTCGAGCGGCTCACCGCCCCGGCGGAGGAGCGCGACCGGCACCGGGGCGCGGTGGTGAAGTGGGGCGTGATCATCTCGGCGGCGCTGGCCGGAGGGCTGGTCTCGCTGCTGCTCTGGGCGCTGCTGCACCAGCTCGGCCCGGCCCGGCTGGCGCTGTCCGGCCAGCCGGTGCTCGACGCGCTCGACGCGGCGGCGGGAGGTGCGCTGCGCCCGGTGGTCGGCACCGCGATCGGGCTGGCGCTGTTCCCGGTGCTGCTGGGCGTGCTGGAGTCGCTGCGCTCGACCGCGCTGGCGGTGCAGCGCGATCAGGACCTGCCCGCTGCGCTCGGCCGGCTCAGCCGCGCGGGCACCCCGTACCTGCTGGACCTGTGCGCCGGGATCGCCGCCGCGGTGGTGGCGCTGCTGGTGGAGCCCGTCGCGGCGATGGCCTTCGCCTCCTGCTGCCTGCTGGTGCACCACGCGCTGGCGAACGCGGCCGCGCGGGTGCTGCTCGCGGAGGATCAGGTGTGGCGGATGCGCGCGGCGTGCCTCGGGATGGGATTGGCCGTGATCATGGCCATGAGCATGCCCGTCCATGCCATGCTCGGAACTCTCGTGGTGGTCATCGCGGGCCCGCTGCTGGCGGGCCTGGTCTCTCGGCGCTGGAGTTGAGGTCGGATGCTCGAACGCGGTCCGGAAGCTGGTGCACGGCTCGACGCGGCCCCTCGCGAGTGGGCGCCCGGCGCGGAGATCCTCTACCGGTTCTGGCGGCTGGACGGCTCGCTGGGCACGGTGCACCCGGCGCGCGTCGTCAGCGATGCCCCGGACCGGATGCTCTGCTGGGTGCTACCCGGCACCCCGATCCGCGTGACCACCGCGCCGGACGGCCGCAAACCCCGGGAGCTGCCGCTGCACGAGCGGTTCTCCGGGGTGCGGGTGCCCGCGCTGTCGGTCTGGCAGACCACCGCCACGCTGCGGCTCGTCTTCGCCGAGCACTGGTCCTCGGTGTGGTGGTTCTTCGAGGCGGACGGCACGTTCCGCAACTGGTACGTGAACCTGGAGGTCCCGCTCGGGCGGGACGACACCGGGATCAACCGGGTCGACGGCGTGCTGGACCTGGAGGTCTTCCCCGGCGGCGACTGGACGTGGAAGGACGAGGACGAGCTGGGCTCGGCGCTGGAGGCGGGCCGCATCGACCGGGCGCGGCTGGACCGGCTGCGCGCGGAGGGCGAGCGGATGGCCAAGCTCGCCGAGGCCGAGCGGTATCCCTTCGACGGCACCTACTGCGACGCGCGTCCCGACCCGGCCTGGCCGCTGCCCGCGCTTCCCGCGGAGCTGGTTCCGTGACCGCGCGCGAGCCGGGCTAGAGCGCGATGAAGAAGAACAGCCCGAACAGCGCGGTGAGCGCGGCGAGGCCGCCGACCTGGCCGCCGCGCAGGTCCTTGGGGAACAGCGCCTGGTGCTTGCCGTACCACCAGAAGCCCCACCAGGCGAGGCCCGCGGCACCGATGATCGCGCCGAACCAGCCCAGCCACGCGAAGCCCCACAGCACCAGCAGCCCCCCGCCGAGGGGCAGCAGCAGTCCCAGTCCGGCGGCGAGCGCGTCCTGCTGCACCGTCGTCGGACCGGTCGTGGCGGGCAGGTTCTCCTGAGTCATGACCACATCATAGAGCCCGCGTCGACCGCCCGGTGGCGGATTCGGCGGGGACCGGGACGAACGCTTCGGCTCAGCGGGGAAAACTAGGAGGACCGACTGACGGAGGTCAGGTTTCCACTGTTCTGCGGCGCGCGATACGGTACCGACATGACAGAAGGACCGTCGTTCTCCCGGATTCCGAGCTCGCATCCCGCCACCGACGCGCATCGCGCCGAGGTACTGGCGAATCCGGGGTTCGGTAAGTTCTTCACCGACCACATGGCGAGCGTGCGCTACTCGACCGAGCGCGGCTGGTACGACGCGAAGATCGAGGCCTACCGCTCGATCGAGCTCGACCCGGCGACCACCGTGCTGCACTACGCGCAGGCGATCTTCGAGGGTCTGAAGGCGTACCGGCAGCCCGACGGCACGATCGCGGCGTTCCGCCCGGAGCAGAACGCGCGGCGCTTCCAGCGCTCGGCGCGGCGGATCGCGATGCCCGAGCTGCCCGAGCAGGTGTTCCTCGACTCGCTGCGGGAGATCGTCGACGTCGACCGGGCCTGGGTCCCGGAGGCGGGGGAGAGCTCGCTCTACCTGCGCCCGTTCATGATCTCCACCGAGGTCAGCCTCGGCGTGAACCGCCCCTCCAACGAATACCTGTACCTGGTGATCGCCTCGCCCGCCGGGTCGTACTTCGCCGGCGGAGTCAAGCCGGTGACGGTGTGGCTCGGCCACGAGTACGTGCGCGCCGCCCCCGGGGGCACCGGCGCGGCGAAGTTCGCCGGCAACTACGCGGCCTCCTTCGTCGCGCAGGCGCAGGCCGTGGAGAACGGCTGCGACCAGGTGGTGTGGCTGGACGCGGTGGAGCGCCGCGCGGTCGAGGAGATGGGCGGGATGAACCTGTTCTTCGTCTTCGGCTCCGGCTCCGAGGCGCGCCTGGTCACCCCGGAGCTGTCCGGCAGCCTGCTGCCCGGCGTCACCCGCTCCTCGGTGCTCCGGCTCGGGGAGGACCTGGGCCTGCCGGTCGAGGAGCGCCGCATCACCACCGACGAGTGGGAGAAGCGGGCCCGCTCCGGCGAGCTCACCGAGGTGTTCGCCTGCGGCACCGCCGCCGTGATCACGCCGGTGGGGCACGTCAAGCACCAGGACGGCGAGTTCACCGTCGGCGACGGCCAGGCCGGTGCCGTGACGATGAAGCTGCGCGAGCGGCTCACCGCCATCCAGCAGGGCACCGCCCCCGACGAGCACCAGTGGATGGTCCCGCTCGCCTGAGCGCTTCCCCATTGCTTCGGCGCCCTCCTCGTGATCGAGGAGGGCGCCGTTGCTTTCGGCCCGGGTCTGCTGTCGGTGCCCCGGCGTAGCTTCTCCGAGTGAACTGGAACACACCTGGGGAGTGCTCATGTCCGAGCGAGTTCTGCTGCTCATCGGCACCCGCAAGGGGCTCTGGCTGGCGCGCCGCCGTGGTCGTGCGGCCTGGGAGATCACGGGACCGCACCTGCCGATGGCGGAGATCTGCGCCGTCGCCGCCGACACCCGGGGCGCGCCCCGGATTCTGGTCGGTGCCTCCAGCACCCACTTCGGGCCGAGCGTCGTCACCAGCGACGACCTCGGGGCGAGCTGGCAGGAGCCGGAGTCGGCGCCGATCGCCTTCCCCTCCGGCACCGGGGCCGCGCTGGAACGGGTGTGGCAGCTCGCGCCCGGCCCGGTCGACGCGCCGGAGGTCGTCCACGCGGGGACCCAGCCCTCCGCCCTGTTCCGCTCCGAGGATCGGGGGCGGACCTTCCAGCTGGTCCGCGGGCTGTGGGACCACCCGCACCGGGAGCGCTGGGAACCCGGGTTCGGCGGCCAGGCCGTGCACACCGTGCTCGCCCACCCGCGCGACCCCAGCCGCGTGGTGGTCGCGATGTCGGCCGGCGGCGTCTACCGCACCGAGGACGGCGGGAGCAGCTGGCTGGCGAGCAACACGGGCATCAGGGCCTACTTCCTGCCCGACGAGTACCCCGAGTTCGGCCAGTGCGTGCACAAGATCGCCCAGCACCCGGCGAGGCCGGAGCGGTTCTTCCTGCAGAACCACCACGGCGTCTACCGCAGCGACGACGGCGCGGTGACCTGGCGGTCCATCGCCGAGGGCCTGCCCAGCGATTTCGGCTTCCCGATCGTCACCCACCCGCACCGGCCGGACGTGGTGTTCGGGTTTCCGCTGACCGCCGACATGAGGCGCTTCCCGCCCGGCGGGCGCTGCCGCGTGCACCGCAGCGAGGACGCGGGGGAGACCTGGACCGCGCTGTCGGAGGGCCTGCCCGACCAGTTCTGGTCGGCGGTGATGCGCGATGCGATGTGCACCGACGACGCGGACCCGGCCGGGGTGTACTTCGGTTCGCGCAGCGGTGAGGTGTACGCGGGCAGCGGCGACGGGGATCGCTGGGAGCTGGTCGCCGCGCACCTGCCCGACGTGCTGTCGCTGCGCGCGATGACCTGGTGAGGTGGTGGCGATGCGCGTGACGCTGGTGTTGCCGAGGTCGCTGCGCGAGCACGCGGGAGGCAGCGCGGTGCTGGAGGTCGAACCAGGGCAGGCCACGCTGGCCGGTGTGCTGGACGCGGTCGGCACCCGGCACCCGGCCCTGGAGCGGCGGCTGCGGGACGAGCGCCGCCAGCTGCGGCGCTACGTCAACTTCTACCTGGACGGCGAGGAGTGCCGATGGCTCGCGGGCGCGGATTCGCCGGTGCGCCCGGGAACCGAGGTCCGGATCATCCCCTCGGTGGCCGGGGGATGAACGACCCGGTCAGCCGAACGTGGAGATCACCAGCACCAGTGCGGTGCTGAGCTCGGCGGCGGCGCCGAGGACGTCGCCGGTGACGCCGCCGAAGCGGCGCCGGACGTGCGCGGTGAACACCAGCAGGAACGCTCCGGCCAGCAGCACCGCGACCGGTCCCGTCCAGAGCGCGCCCCCGTCGGCCCCGGCCGGCGCGGCCGACGCCACCAGCAGCACGATCCACCAGCAGGCCACCGCCCACCTCGGCTGGGTGCCCGCGACCAGCGCGCCCATGCCCTCCGGGCGCGCGGCGGGCAGGCCCCGGCGGCAGCAGAGCACGAACGCGCCCCTGCCCACCGCGCAGGCCAGCACCACCACCAGCCACCGCCCGCTCGCCGCGAGCTCGGCCAGCGCCGCCGCCTGCGCGCCGAGCACCACGAACAGCGCCACCACCGCGAACGGGCCGGCGCCGCCGTCGCGCATCACCGCCAGCGCGCGCTCCGGCGGCCCGTAGCAGCCGAGACCGTCGACGGTGTCGGCCAGCCCGTCCACGTGCATCCCCCGGGTCACCAGCACCAGGGCCGCCACCACGAGCAGCCCCGCCAGCAGCGGCGGCGCGCCGAGCGCGCTCAGCGCCCACAGCGCGGCCGCTCCGAAGCCACCGACCAGCGCCCCGACCAGCGGCGCCAGCGCGATGGCCCGGCGGCAGGAGCGGGTGTCGACCTCGCGCACGGGCAGCGGCAGCACCGTCAGCCAGGACAGCGCGAGCAGCAGCCCGTTCACCGCCCGAGCACCGGCGCGTCCCCGGACCGCACCTCACAGCTCCTGGTCGTCGGCGTCCGGCCCCACGGCCTCGTCGGCGGTGGGCCCGCCGACCCCGGCTTCGCCGAAGGTCGCCATCTCCGCCAGCACCCGCACCGCCGCCGAGAGCACCGGCAGCGCGGTGACCGCGCCGGAGCCCTCGCCGAGCCGCATGTCCAGGTCCAGGATCGGGCTCAGGTCCAGGTGCTCCAGCACCAGCGCGCCGCCCGGTTCGGCCGAGCGGTGCCCGGCCAGCCACCACTGCCGCGCCCCGGGCGCGAGCTCCTCGGCGACCATCGCAGCCGCGCCCACGACCACCCCGTCCAGCAGCACCGGGGTGCGCCGCACCGCCGCTTGCGCGAGGAACCCGGCGAGCGCGGCGATGTCCGCACCGCCGCTGGTCCGCAGCAGCGCGATCGGGTCGTCCAGCACGGGCCGCGCGCGCCGCAGCGCGTCGCGGATCGCGGCCGTCTTGCGCATCCAGGCGTTGTCATCGATGCCGGTTCCCCGACCGACCACCGCGACCGGCTCGATCCCGGTCAGCGCGGCGATGAGCACCGCCGCCGAGGTGGTGTTGCCGATGCCCATGTCCCCGGCGATGAGCAGGTCCGCCCCGGAGTCGATCTCCTCGTCGGCGGAGTCCCGGCCGGCCGCCACCGCGGCCAGCGCCTGCTCCTGGGTGAGCGCGTCCTCGCGATCGATCGAACCGGAACCGCGCCGCACCTTCCGCGCGGACACGGAGTTCGGGGTCTCGGCGTCCACACCCACGTCCAGCACCCGGACCGTCGCGCCGTTGGCGCGGGCCAGGGCGTTCACCGCCGCCCCGCCGTCCAGGAAGTTGCGCACCATCTGGCCGGTGACCTCGCTGGGGTAGGCGGACACGCCGTGCCGGGCGACGCCGTGGTCCCCCGCGAAGATCACGACGCGGGGGCGTTCGAACGCCCGCGGGGGGCAGCTGCCCTGGCGGGCCGCGACCCACACCCCGAGTTCCTCCAGCCTGCCCAGCGACCCGGCGGGCTTGGTGAGCTGCTCCTGCCTGGCCACCGCCTGCCGCCGCGCCTGGTCGTCCGGCGCCGCCACGGCGCCGAAGCTGATCGGGGTGCTCTCGGGTGCGGTGGACAAGGGTTTACCTCCGTGGTCGACGCGGGTGCGGGATGCTCAGCGCAACCGCAACGGGACACCGGCGACGAGCAGCAGCACCTCGTCGCAGCGCTCGGCGAGCCGGGCGTTGAGCTCGCCGAGACGGTCGCGGAAAAGTCTTCCAGACCTGGTGGCGGGAACGATGCCGAGCCCGACCTCGGCGGAGACCAGCACCAGCCGCGCCGGGCAGCTCGCGACGGCCCGCTCCAGCTCAGCGCAGTCCCGGTCCACCCGGAGCAGGGCTTCCGGGTCGCGCTCCCAGGCCCCGGCGTCGTCGAGCGCGCCGGTCAGCCAGGTCGCCAGGTCGTCCACCAGGAGTGCGGGCCCGGCCGGCGGGGCCGCCCGCAGCGCTTCGGCCAGCGCGCCCGGACCGCCGACCTCGGCCGTGGTCCAGCAGGCGGGCCTGCGCGCGACGTGCGCGGCGATCCGCTCGGACCACTCGGGGTCGGCGGGATCGCGGCGGGAGGTCGCCAGGTAGTGCACGTCCTGGTCGCCGGCGACCAGCCCCTCCGCGTGCGCGGACTTGCCGGAGCGGGCGCCGCCCAGCACCAGGGCCCGTCCCGGGCCGGAGTCGGGCACCGCGGAACCTCCTGCGATCGGGTGAAGGGCTGCCCGCACGGTACCGCCCGCGGCACCGGTGGCGGGCCGGTGCCGCGGGCGGGCGTTCAGGAGCGGGTCTGACGGGGATCGGCGGTGACGAGCTCGCCGAGCACCTCGTCGATCCGGTCCAGCACCTCCTCGCCGAGCTCCACCCCGGAGGCCGCGGCGTTCCCGGTGACCTGCTCCGGACGGGAGGCGCCGATGATCGCCGCGGACACGTTCGGATTCTGCAACACCCACGCCACCGCGAGCTGCGCGGTCGTGAGCCCGAGGTCCGAGGCGATCGGCTGGAGCTGCTCCACCGCGCCGAGCACGTCGTCGCGCATCCAGCGCGAGATCATGGCGGAGCCACCGCCCTCGTCCGTGGCCCGCGACCCGGCGGGGGGCTGCTCACCCGGCCGGTACTTCCCGGTGAGCACGCCCTGGGCCAGCGGGGAGAACACGACCTGGCCGATGCCCTCGCGCTCGCTGGTCGGCACCACCTGGGGCTCGATGACCCGCCACAACATCGAGTACTCCGGCTGGTTGGAGATCAGCGGCACCGACAGCTCCCTGGCCAGCTCGGCGCCCCGGGTCAGCTGCTCGGCGGTCCACTCGGAGACGCCGATGTAGAGCGCCTTGCCCTGCCGCACCAGGTCGGCGAAGGCGGTCATCGTCTCCTCCAGCGGCACCGTCGGGTCGAACCGGTGCGCCTGGTAGAGGTCGACGTAGTCGGTTCGCAGCCGCCGCAGCGAGGCGTGGCAGGACTCCATGACGTGCTTGCGCCCGAGCCCGTGGTCGTTCGGACCGTCCCCGGTGGGGAAGTAGACCTTGGTGAAGATCTCCAGGCCCTCGCGGCGCTGCCCGGACAGCGCCCGGCCCAGCACCGACTCCGCGCGGGTGCGCGCGTAGACGTCGGCGGTGTCGAAGGTCGTGATGCCCGCGTCGAGCGCCGCCCGCACGCAGGCGTGCGCGGCGTCCTCCTCGACCTGGGACCCGTGGGTGAGCCAGTTGCCGTAGGCGATCTCGCTGATGGACAGCCCGCTGTTGCCGAGACGACGAAACTCCATGCGGGCAACCCTAGGTGCCCAGGACCGGCCCGGGCCTGATCGCCTCGGCACCCCCGCGCCCGCTGGAACACCCGCCGCGGGCTCGGCGCTCGACCGGTCGCGGCCTCGTGACCGGTCGGTACCGCCGGTGCGGGCTCGACGGAGGTGGACCGGCAGGTTCGGCGGTCTTCAGCCGATGGTGTGGAAGTCCTTGGGGGTGAGGCGGGGGCGCGGAACCCGGAGGCGGCGGAGCTGCATGGCGCGGGTGAAGGCGTACCAGCCCAGCGACAGCGGGCGCTCGGTGTGCTCGGGGAACTTGGCGCGCACCCGCTTGTTCACCGCGCGGCCCAGCATCGTGCCCTCGAACACCATCGTCAGCAGCAGCACCAGGCACAGCAGGGTCGCGTACTGCTGCACCAGGATGTTCTGCACCAGGGTGGTCACGAACACGACCAGCACCAGCGGCATGAACATGCCCATCAGGTGCCTGCGGGTGTCGACGATGTCGCGCACGTGCGCGCGCACCGGCCCGCGGTCGCGCGGCATCAGGTAGCGGTCGTCGCCCGCCATCATGCGCTCGCGGCGCTCCCGGGCGGCCTTGCGGCGCTCCTCCTTGTTGCCGCGGGCGCGCTTCATCGCCTCGCGCTGCGTCTTCGGCGGCGGCGCCACCGGCCCGCGGCGACGGCTCTCCGCCTCGCGACGCTTCGGGGTGGGCCTGCCCTTGCCGGGGGTGCGGTCGCCTGCGGACTCCGCGGTGCTCTCCGCGCCCTCGGCGGGCACGTCGTCGGTCGCGGTCTGCTCAGCGCTGCTGCGGCGAAGGAACCTCACTCCTCCAGGGTATTCGACGCCGCCAGGCCGGGCGCACGTGACCGCGCGTTCCGGGCGGAGCGGACGGCGGCGCCCGGTCGGGTGGCGCGGTGCGAGGACGTTCACGCGGGAATCCCGGCGGTCTGTGCCACCATGGAGGGCAGGTAGACGACCCGACTCGCTTCCACGATCGAGTCGACCCGCCCCGGCGGGGGAATACCTCGGACCGGTGCTGACGTTCCACGTCACGCCGGAAAGCGGACGAGCGAGACCTCTAGGGAGAGCCATGACCGCCCAGACCACGACTGAGAGCGAGGCGCCCGCGCACGGTGTCACCCTGACCGACTCCGCGGCGCAGAAGGCGAAGGCGCTGTTGGAGCAGGAGGGCCGCGACGACATGCACCTGCGCATCGCCGTCCAGCCCGGCGGCTGCGCGGGCCTGCGCTACCAGTTGTTCTTCGACGAGCGCACCCTCGACGGCGACGCCCGGCGCGGCTTCGAGGGTCTGGACGTGGTCGTCGACCGGATGAGCGCCCCGTACGTGGAGGGCGCGGTCATCGACTTCGTCGACACCATCGAGAAGCAGGGCTTCACGATCGACAACCCCAACGCGGGCGGCTCCTGCGCCTGCGGCGACTCCTTCCACTGACGCGCTCCGCACGACGGCCCGGCCCCGCCAGGGGACCGGGCCGTTCGCGCGTCCGGGGTCAGCGGGCCACGACCTGAACGACCTCCTCGCCCAGCGCGACCCGGTCCCCGGGAACGAGCTGGCGGCCGCGCCGGGTCTCGACCTCCTCGTTGACCTCGACCTCGCCCTCCTCCAGCAGCGCCTTCGCCTCGGCGCCGTGCTCGACGAGTCCCGCCAGCTTGAGCAGCTGGCCCAGCCGGATGGTGCCTTCCCGGATCTCCACTTCGCGCATGGCCGCATTCTCCGCCGCGAGCCCTCCGGCGCGGGCACCGGCTCGTGCGGACGGAGCATTGACTGAACGGGGCGAAAGAACATGTGATCGTCCGGACGACACCCGACACCGAGAAGGTTGTCCGATGCGATTATCCGCCCTCGTCCTCGCGGTCGCGTTCGCCGGAACGGCCGCCGTCCCCGCCGCCGGAGCCGTGCGCGATCCCGCGCCCGCCGCCGCACCGGTAGCCGGCCCGATCGTGCAGCTGTTCCAGTGGCCCTGGGACTCGATCGCGCAGGAGTGCCGCGGCACGCTCGGCCCGAAGGGCTTCGGCGCCGTGCAGGTCTCCCCGCCGCAGGAGCACGTGATCCTCGACGGCGAGAACCACCCCTGGTACCAGGACTACCAGCCGGTGAGCTACCAGCTGGAGAGCCGTCGCGGGAACCGCGAGCAGTTCGCCGCCATGGTCTCCGCCTGCAACGACGCCGGGGTGGAGATCTACGCCGACGCCGTGGTGAACCACATGGCCGCCAGCGACGCCGTCGGGAGCGCGGGCACCGCGCACACCAAGTACGACTACCCCGGTCTCTACGGCGATGCCGACTTCAGCGACTGCCGTCGCGACATCGCGAACTACGACGACCAGTGGGAGGTGCGCAACTGCGAGCTGCTCGGACTGGCCGACCTCAAGACGGGCTCCGACCACGTCCGGTCCACCGAGATCGGGTACCTCAACGACCTGATCGGCCTGGGCGTCTCCGGGTTCCGGGTGGACGGCGTCAAGCACATGCCGCCGGAGGACGTCGGCGCGATCTTCGGCGCGCTCGACGCGGTGCCCGGCACCGGCGCGAAGCCGTACGTGTTCCAGGAGGTCATCGCCGACCAGACCACCTCGGCCGGCGAGTACAGCGGCAACGGCGACGTCACCGAGTTCGGCTACCACCACGTCGTCAGCGACGCCTTCAAGGACGGCTCGCTCGCCCAGCTCGCGAACTTGCCGGACCAGGTGGAGCTGCCGGGCGACCAGGCCGTCGTGTTCATCGACAACCACGACACCCAGCGCAGCGAGCCGACGCTGACCTACAAGGACGGCGCCGCCTACGACCTCGCGAACGCCTTCATGCTGGCCTACCCGTACGGCACCCCGCAGCTGATCTCCGGGTTCGCCTTCGACGACCCGGACGCGGGTCCGCCCGCGGACTCCGAGGGCCGCACCAGCCCGGCGAGCTGCTCCGACGAGGCCTGGGTGTGCGAGCACGCGCGGCCGGTGATCGCGGGGATGGCCGGCTTCCACCAGGAGGTGCGGGGCGCGGACCTCGTCAACTGGTGGGACGACGGTGCCGGCCGGATCGCCTTCGGGCGCGGCGACGCCGGGTTCGTCGTGCTCAACCGGGAGGACGCGGCCGTCGAGCAGCAGACCTTCCAGACCTCGCTGCCCGCCGGGACGTACTGCGACGTGATGTCCGGTGAGCTCCAGGACGGCTCCTGCACCGGCGGGACCGCCGAGGTGGGGGAGGACGGCACCTTCACCACCTCGATCCGGGGCGTCTCGGGCATCGCGCTGCACACCGGCGCCAAGCTGAGCTGATCCGGACCGCGCGGGGCGCCCGGCGGGTGCCCCGCGCGTAACCGGGATGTCAGCGCGCTGTGGTCCGATCGGCCTCCCCGGAACCGGCTCCGGCCCGACGCGGAGCCAGAACGAGGAGGAGATCCATGACCAGCAGCAGACCCGGCCGCGGCGGTCGGCTGGCCGCCACCGCGGCGCTCGCCGCCCTCGGCGTCCTCGCCGGCGCGACGCCCGCCGTCGCCGCCCCGCAGTTCCAGGTCCCGTTCCGGTGCGGGGTCACCGTCACCGCCGCGACGTTCAGCGGGCACAGCCCGGCGAACTCGGTCGACTTCCAGCGCGGCGGCATCACCGGGATGCCCGTGGTGGCCTCCGCCGGGGGCACCGTGAGCGTCGTCGGCAACGAGGGCGGCACCAGCTACGGCCGCTGGATCGAGATCGACCACGGTTCCGGCTGGACCACCCGCTACGCGCACCTGTCGCAGCAGAGCGTGTCGAAGGGGGAGAAGGTCTCGCGGGGGCAGAAGATCGGCGAGGCCGGGGCGACCGGCGGCGTCACCGGTCCGCACCTGCACTTCGAGCAGCGATCCGGCGGCGACGACGTCAAGGTCGTGCTCAACGGCGTCGACGTCCCCTACTACGGCCACACCGATTTCACCAGCAGGAACAGCTGCTGACCCGTCAGCGCTCCGCCCGGCCCGCCCCGCGGGCCGGGCGGGCCGGACGACGAACGGCCGCCCCCGGGAGGAGCGGCCGTTCGATCGTGCGGTGCGGTCAGAGCTTGACCGGGTAGTACGGCTCCGGGACGTCCGGGGACAGCCGCCCCTCGACGAAGATGCCGTGCCAGATCATGAACACCAGCAGCGCCCACAGCCGACGGCTGTGGTCGAGCACGCCCGAGCGGTGCTCCTCCAGCAGCTGCAGGATCGCGGTCTTGTTCAGCAGCCGCTCCGTCTGCGACTGCTGGATGATGTTGCGCGCCCAGTCGTGCATCTCGTCGCGCAGCCAGTGCCGGATCGGCACCGGGAACCCGAGCTTGCGCCGGTTGAGCACGTGCGCGGGCACGACCTGCTTCATCGCCTGGCGCAGCGCGTACTTCGTGGTCTCCGGGGTGATCTTCTGGTCCAGCGGGATCCCGCTGGCCACCCGGAACACCTCGTTGTCCAGGAACGGCACCCGCAGCTCCAGCGAGTTGGCCATGGTGACCTTGTCCGCCTTGACCAGGATGTCGCCGCGCAGCCAGGTGAACAGATCCACGTGCTGCATCCGGGTGACCGGGTCCCACGACTCCGAGGAGCGGTACGGCCCGGCGGTCACGTCGCGGTGCGAGACGCCCGGGTCGAAGGCCGACATCACGGCCTGCAGCTGGTCGTCCCGGAAGATCCGGGCGTTGCCGTAGTAGCGGTCCTCCAGCGACAGCGCGCCGCGGCGCAGCAGGTCCTTGCCGCGAACCCCGTCCGGGATCGCGGTGGACACCCGGCCCATCGCCTTGCGCAGCGCGCCCGGCACCCGCTCGAACGGGGCCAGCGACAGCGGCTCGCGGTAGATCGTGTAGCCGCCGAACAGCTCGTCGGCGCCCTCACCGGAGAGCACCACCTTCACGTGCTGGCGGGCCTCGCGGGCGATGAACCACAGCGGCACCAGCGCCGGGTCCGCCACCGGGTCGTCCAGGTACCAGATGATCAGCGGCAGCGTCTCCATCATCTCCTCGGGGGAGACGGTGCGGATCACGTGCTTGACGCCGATCGCCGCCGCGGACTCGGCGGCGACGTCGACCTCGGAGTAGCCCTGCCGCTCGAACCCGGTGGTGAAGGTGATCAGGTTCGGGTTGTGCTCCTTGGCCAGGCACGCGATCGCGGTCGAGTCGATGCCGCCGGACAGGAAGGAGCCCACGGTGACGTCAGCGCGCATGTGCTTGGCGACCGAGTCGCGCATGACGTCGACGATCTGGTCGTGCAGCCGCCGCGCCTCGGAGTCCCCGTTCACCGGCTTGGCCGCGAAGTTCGGCACGAAGTACCGCTCGGTGACCAGCCTGCCGCCGGGGGAGACGGTGAACGAGGTGCCCGACTCGATGCGGCGGATCTGGCGGTGCAGCGTCTCCGGCTCCGGGACGTACTGCAGCGTCAGGTAGTGCTGCAGCGCCTTGTGGTCCAGGTCCTCGCCGATGCGCAGCGTGGTCGCCAGGCTCAGCAGCGACTTCTTCTCGCTGGCGAAGGCCACGCCGCCCGGACCGGAGGCGTAGAACAGCGGCTTGATGCCGAACGGGTCCCGGGCGCCGAACACCACGCGCCGCTCGCTGTCCCAGATCAGGAACGCGAACATGCCGCGCAACCGGCCGACCATCGCGGTGCCGAGGTAGTGGTAGGCGGCGACGATCACCTCGGTGTCGCCGTCGGTGTTGAACCGGGCCCCGTAGCGCTCGGCGAGCTCGGCGCGCAGTTCCAGGTAGTTGTAGATCTCCCCGTTGAAGTTGATCGTGTAGCGGCCGGGGTTCTCCGGCGGCCCCCAGGTCAACGGCTGGTGCGAGTGCTCCAGGTCGATGATCGAGAGCCGGTTGAAGCCGAACACGACCTCGCCGCCGTGCCAGGTGTCGCTCTCGTCCGGGCCCCGGTGCCGCTGGCAGGGCAGCGCTTTGGCCACGGCGTCGACGGCGAAACCGGCGTTCTCTTCAGTGGGACTGACAAGTCCAAGCAGGCCGCACACGCGTCTCGTGCACCTCTCGCGTCGGCGATGGGTCGGGCTCCGCTCCGCGTGCCCCTGCTGGGATCTCGACGGGCGGGAGTTCCAGTATGCCGGGTCCGTCCTCGTGCCGTGCAGGCGCGGGGAGCCCTCCGCCCGGCCCGGTGAACGCCGCCCCGCCCCGCCGGGACGAGATCGCCGCGCGGCGGCGACGATCTCGGTGATGTGCAGCGCACCTCGCCACCCCGGAGCAGTATCGCGGCTACTGCTGGGCTAGGCTCCCCGCAGCATTCCGGCCGCGGGCGCGGTGGGGCTCGTCATGCCCCGCTCAGCTCGCGGCGACGGTGGGAACACGCAGCGAGGAGGCGTCGCGCAGTGGGCTTTCGGATGGGGAGCTTGCGGCAGGAACGTCCGGAGGAGGGGACCCGAGTGCCACGGCTGGTCAAAGTAGCCGGGCTGGTCGGCCTGGTCGCGGTCGCGGCCACGGGCTGTTCGGCCGACGAGGTCCTGCGGTTCGGCTGGCCGCAAGGCGTCACCCCGCAGGCGGAGTCCATGCGACAGCTGTGGACCTGGTCGGTGATCGCTGCGCTGGCGGTCGGCGTCCTGGTGTGGGGCCTGATGTTCTGGACGGTCGCCTTCCACCGCAAGAAGGGCGAGGAGCTGCCCAAGCAGTTCCAGTACAACGTGCCGCTCGAGGTCATCTACACCGCGGTGCCGTTCGTGATGGTCGTGGTGCTGTTCTACTTCACCGCCACCACCCAGAACTACGTGATGGCCAAGTCCGCCGACCCGGACGAGAAGGTCAACGTCGTCTCGTTCCAGTGGAACTGGGAGTTCAACTACCCGGACCACCGCACGCCGGACGGCCAGCCGGTCCGCACCGTCGGCAGCAGCAGCGAGATCCCGCTGCTGGTGCTGCCGACAGACTCGACGATCCAGTACAACCTGAGCTCCACCGACGTCATCCACTCGTTCTTCGTCCCCGAGTTCCACTTCAAGCGGGACACCTTCCCGCACCCGGACAAGAACAACCAGGACGCCGTCTTCGAGAACACCATCGAACGCGAGGGTTCCTTCGTCGGGCGGTGCGCCGAGCTCTGCGGCACCTACCACTCGATGATGAACTTCGAGGTCCGCGCCCTGTCGCCGGACAAGTTCGACCAGTACATGCAGCTGCGGACGCAGAACAACCCGGCCACCGGCCAGTACTACACCGCCGCCGAGGCGCTGAGCCAGATGAACTGCGGTGAGCTGTGCGCGCCGCGAGCGGTGACGTCGGTCCCGTTCGACACCGACCGCACGTCCGGCGAGCCGTCGACCATCGGCGGCCGGCAAGCCGGCAACTGATTCCGGCAGGGCGCAGGGCGCGAGAGTGAGGATTCCATGAAGGTCGAAGCGAAGATCTTCAACTTGATCACCGTCTTCTTCTTCCTGTCGGCGGTCATCTACGGGGTGTGGTCGCACGAGCCGGTGGGCACCGTGGCGCTGATCCTCGTCGGCGGGTTGTCGCTGCTAATCGGCAGCTACTTCCAGTTCGTCGCGCGGCGCATCGAGCCGCGGCCCGAGGACAACCCGGACGCGGAGATCAGCGACGGCGCGGGCGAGCTGGGCTTCTTCAGCCCCGGCAGCTACTGGCCCGCCGGGCTGGCGGCGTCCGCCGCGTTCGCCGGTGTCGCGCTGGCGTTCTTCCACGTGGTGATGATCGTGATCGCCGTCGGCGTGTTGCTGATCATGGTCGCGGGCCTGGTGTTCGAGTACCACACCGGACCGAACCACGACTGAGACCTCCGAACGCGCACGAGCCCCCGGACCGCTGGTCCGGGGGCTCGTCGCACGCCGGGCCCGGTCCGGGGGAGCGAGCGCGGGACGGAGCCTAGGATTCGGGTGGTCCCACGACGTCGCGCCACCAGGAGGCTCCCGTGATCACCGCGATCGTGCTCATCCAGACCGTCGCCGACCGCCTCACCGAGGCGGCCCAGGAGGTCGCCGACATCGAGGGCGTCGCCGAGGTCTACTCCTGCGCGGGTGACGTGGACCTGATCGCGATCCTGCGGGTCACCGACCACCAGGAGATCGCCGACATCGTGCCCGGCCGGATCAACAAGGTCGCCGGGGTGCTGGACACCGACACCCACATCGCCTTCCGCTCGTACTCCCGCCAGGACACCGAGGCGACGTTCTCCCTCGGTCTGGAGGGCTGAGCGGCACCGCTCCCGTCAGGCGGTGCGGGCGGACCAGCGCGCGAGCAGGTCCGCCGCGGCACCGGAGTCCAGGGCCTGCCCGGCGCGGATGATGCCGGTGCGCAGCTGCGCGGTGAGGTCGGTCCGGATGCCCTCGTGGGCGGCCAGGGCGCCCGCCGCGTTGAGCACGACGGCCTCGCGCACCGGACCGCGCTCGCCCGCCAGCAGCCGTCGCACCACGTCGGCGTTGACCTCGGCGTCGCCGCCCCGCAGCGACTCCGGGGTGGTGAGCGGGATGCCCAGCTCCGCCGGGTCGATGCGCTCCTGGCGGACCTGGCCGTCCCCGACCACCCACGCGGTCGTGGTGGTGGTCGTGGTGATCTCGTCCATGCCGTCGTCGCCCGAGACCAGCAGCACCGAGCCGCCGCGCGAGGCGAAGACCTCGGCCATCACCGGTGCCATCCGCTGATCCGCGCAGCCGATCAGGCCCGCGCCGGGCCGCGCCGGGTTGGTCAGCGGCCCGAGCAGGTTGAACGCGGTCGGGATGCCGATCTCGCGGCGGGGCCCGGCGGCGTACTTCATCGCGGGGTGGAACACCGGTGCGAAGCAGAACCCGATCCCGACCTCGGCGACGCAGCGGCGCACGCCCTCGGGGGGCAGGTCGATCGTGACGCCCAGGGTCTCCAGGACGTCGGCCGTCCCGCACTTCGAGGAGGCCGCCCGGTTGCCGTGCTTGACCACGGTGGCACCGCAGGCGGCGACCACGATCGCGGTCATCGTGGAGATGTTCACGCTGCCGGAGCGGTCGCCGCCGGTGCCGACGACGTCGACGGCCCGCCGGTCGACCTCCAGCGGCAGCGCGTGGGCGAGCATCGTGTCGGCCAGGCCGCGCACCTCCGCCGCCGTCTCACCCTTGGCGCGCAGCGCCACGACGAAGGCGGCGACGCGGGCCGGGGTGGCCGCGCCGGTCATCACCAGGTCCATCGCCCACGCGGTGTCCTGCGCCGACAGGTCGTTGCCCGCGACGAGGTGTCCGAGGAGTTCTGGCCAGCTGCCCGACATGGTGCCCACGATTGTTCTCCGGGTGGCTCAGGCCCGCACCGCGGCCGGAACGGCGGCGCGGAGCACTTCGGCGACGGTTTCGGCGGAGGAGAGCGGGTCCAGCGGGTGCACCAGCACCGCGTCGGCCTGCGACCACGTGGCCAGCCACCGGTCGTCCCGCCTGCGCACGGTGAGCACGATCGGCGGGCAGTCCTCGATCTCGTTCTTCAGCTGGCGGGACACGCCCATGCCACCGGTGGGCTGCGCCTCGCCGTCGAGGACGACCAGGTCCGCGCGGCCCGCGTCGACCTCGCTGAGGACGTCGGCGACGGTGCCCGCTTCGACGTAGTCGATCCGGGGGAGGTCGGGCGCGGGGCGCCTGCCGATCGCGCCGATGATCGACTCGCGCACCTCGGGCCGGTGGCTGAAGACCAGGACGGTGGTGGTCGACGTGCTCATCAACTGCTCCTCGCTGGCTAGGCGGTCGGCTCACTGCGGTGTGGTGACACTGCCCGACGACGAGATGGTGCCCTCGATGGCGGTGATCCCCGGATGCTAGCCGTTCGGCGGGGCCCAGGAGTAGCCACCGCGACAACGCCCGGGGGTCGATCCGCTCAGGCCGGGGGCCGTTGCAGCGCGACCCAGCCGACCGCCCGGCCGCCGCAGCGCTGGGCCAGTCCCGCCATCCGCGAGCTCTCCTGTGAGCAATGCAACGCGTCGAGTTTCTGCACACGCTCCGCGAACAGCGCCACCTCGCCGTCGGCGGGAGTCGCGCCGAACTCCGCCGGCGCGGCGTCCCCGGCCGCCCGCAACCGCCAGGAATCCTGTTCCAGCAGCTCAGCGGCCCCGCTGACGGCCCCGTCGGGGAGCAGCAGGTGGTGGCGCAGCACGGCAGGGAGCTGCTCGCGCCAGGCGGGGGAGCGGGCGAGGGCGGCGGAGGCGGCCTCGGCCTCGTCGAACGCGCTGACCACCACGGCCAGATCCGGATCGTCCGGGTCGGGTTCGGTGCCGCGCGCGGACCGGACGCCGAGGCCCAGCCAGGTCCGAATCCGGTCAAAACCAATCACAACGAGTTACCTCCAGGTCGCGATCCGATCACTGACGCGCCTTGCCCGGGACCCGAAGGCGCAGGGAGAAAACGCACGGGACATAATGCGTCGCGTGACAACGGCAGCGCCCTCAATCAGTCAACGCGTGCACTCGCTGAACCGGCCGAACATGGTCAGCGTCGGCACCATCGTTTGGTTGGCCAGCGAGCTGATGTTCTTCGCTGGACTCTTCGCCATGTTCTTCACGGTGAAGGCGCAGAACGAGGGTGCGTGGCCACCGGCGCCCAGCGAGCTCAACATCGCGTACGCCCTCCCCTTCACGGTGATCCTGGTGGCGTCCTCCTTCACCTGCCAGTGGGGCGTGTTCGCGGCCGAGCGGGGCGACGTCTTCGGCCTCCGCCGCTGGTACGTGGTCACCCTGATCATGGGCGCGATCTTCGTGGCCGGGCAGGCCGGCGAGTACTACACGCTGGTCACCGCGCACCACACCACGATCGCTTCGTCGGCGTTCGGCACGGTCTTCTTCATGACGACCGGCTTCCACGGCCTGCACGTCATCGGCGGGCTCATCGCGTTCGTGTACCTGCTCATCCGGACCAAGCTGAGCAAGTTCACCCCGGCGCAGGCCATCGCCGCGATCGTCGTGTCCTACTACTGGCACTTCGTCGACATCGTGTGGATCGGACTGTTCGCCGTGATCTACCTCGTTCCGTGATCCCCCGGTCCACCAGACCGACACGCAACACCCGAACCTGACAGCAAGGGTTGCCGCACTCATGACCACCATCAAGAAACGGAACCGCGCGGGGTCCAAGTTCCGGCGCAGGCTCTCCGGTGTCCTCGCCCTCGGGATCGCCCTGGTCGGCGCGGGCGGGCTCTACACCGTGCTGACCCCCGAGCCGCAGACCGCGCACGCCGCGGCGGACCCGGCGCTGGTCAGGCAGGGCGAGCAGCTCTACAACAACGCGTGCATCAGCTGCCACGGCGCGAACCTGGGCGGTGTCAAGGACCGCGGCCCGAGCCTGGTCGGCGTCGGCGAGGCCGCCGTCCACTTCCAGGTCTCCTCCGGCCGGATGCCGATGGTCCGCCAGGAAGCCCAGGCGATCCGCAAGCCCGCGAAGTTCTCCCCCGAGGAGATCGACGCGATGGCGGCGTACGTGCAGACCTACGGCGGCGGTCCGGTCTCCCCGGACGTCACCAACGCGGCCGCGACCGGCGACTCGGCGCGCGGCGGCGAGCTGTTCCGCCTCAACTGCGCCTCCTGCCACAACTTCACCGGGCGCGGCATCGCCATGTCCTCCGGCAAGTTCGCGCCGAACCTCGACCCGGCCAGCGAGCAGCAGATCTACGAGGCCATGCTGACCGGCCCGCAGAACATGCCGAAGTTCTCCGACCGGCAGCTCACGCCGCAGGAGAAGAAGGACATCATCGCCTACGTCAAGTCGGTGACGAACAACAACAACAACCCCGGCGGCAGTTCCCTCGGTGGCTTCGGGCCCGCTTCGGAGGTAGTCATCGCCTGGGTCGTCGGACTCGGCGCGCTGATCGGCGTCACCCTGTGGATCGGAGCCAGGGCATGAGTGCAAGCGAAGAAGGGCACGAGAGCCCGAAGCGGGACTACACCGAGGCCGAGCTGGCCGAGATGAGCCGCGACGAGAAGATGCGGCTCGGCCTGGCGATGGACGGCGTGGAGCTCGTCCACTACCAGGACCCGTTCCCGGTGGAGGGCACCCGCGCCGAGAAGCGCGCGGAGCGCGCCGTCGCCGGCTGGTTCGCGCTCGCCGGGTTCTCCGCGATCGCGTTCATCGCGGTGTTCATCTTCTGGCCGTGGGCCTACGTGACCCCGCAGCAGGGCGGCCGCGAGTACTTCCTCTACAACCTCTACACCCCGCTGATCGGGCTCTTCCTGGGGCTGTCGATCTTCGCGGTGGGCGTCGGCGTGGTCCTCTACGCCAAGAAGCTCATCCCGCACGAGGTCGCCATCCAGCAGCGCCACGACGGGCACGGCTCGGAGGAGGTCGACCGGCAGACGACCACCGCGATCCTGGCCGACACCGGCGTGCGCAGCGGTTTCGCGCGCCGGTCCATGATCCGCCGCACGCTCGGCTTCGGCGGGGCGGCGCTGGGCCTGGGCACCGGCCTGATCGCCATCGGCGGCTTCGTCCGCGACCCGTGGGCCACCGAGGGACCCGACTCCCTCAAGCACACGGCGTGGATGAAGGAGAACGACGAGAAGGTCTACCTCCGGCGCGACACCGGTGACCCGCACGACGTCTCGCTGCTGCGCCCCGAGGACATCGACGCCGGTGGCTTCGAGACGGTGTTCCCGTTCCGCGAGTCCGACCGCGAGGACGAGCACAAGCTCGCCGCCGTGCTGCGCCGCAGCGACGCCCCGGTGATGCTGATCCGGCTCCGGCCGGGCAGCGCGCCGGTCAAGCGCAAGGGCCAGGAGGACTTCAACTACGGCGACTACTACGCTTACTCGAAGGTGTGCACCCACGTGGGCTGCCCGACCTCGCTGTTCGAGCAGCAGACCGGTCGCCTGCTCTGCCCGTGCCACCAGTCGCAGTTCGACGTGGTCAACACCTACGCCAAGCCGGTCTTCGGCCCGGCCACCCGGTCCCTGCCGCAGCTGCCGATCACGGTGGACGAAGAGGGATACTTCGTGGCCAGGCACGACTTCATCGAGCCGGTCGGCCCAGCGTACTGGGAGCGCAACTCATGAGTTCGATCACGACGCCCACCAAGCCGGAGAGCAAGCTCTACCGGCAGGCGGCCACGGCGGCCGACGAGGCCGACAAGCGCTACAACATGGCTCCCGGGATCCGGCGCCAGCTGAACAAGGTCTTCCCGACGCACTGGTCCTTCCTGCTCGGTGAGATCGCGCTCTACACCTTCATCATCCTGATCCTGACCGGGATCTACCTCACCCTGTTCTTCGACCCCTCCATGGAGGAGGTCACCTACGACGGGGTGTTCCGGAACCTGCAGGACGTCGAGATGTCCAAGGCGTTCGCGAGCACGCTGGACATCTCGTTCGAGGTGCGCGGCGGCCTGTTCATCCGGCAGCTGCACCACTGGGCGGCGCTGCTGTTCGTCGCCGGGATGATGGCGCACATGTTCCGGATCTTCTTCACCGGTGCGTTCCGGCGCCCGCGCGAGGGGAACTGGGTCATCGGCTCGCTGCTGCTGATCCTGGGCATGTTCGAGGGCTTCTTCGGCTACTCGCTGCCGGACGACCTGCTCTCCGGCACCGGCATCCGCGCCACCATGTCCGGCATCGTGCTGTCCATCCCGGTGCTCGGCACCTGGCTGCACTGGGCGCTGTTCGGCGGCGAGTTCCCCGGGATGGAGATCATCCCGAGGCTCTACATCCTGCACGTGCTCGTGCTGCCCGGGATCATGCTCGGGCTGGTCGCGGCGCACCTGGCGCTGGTCTGGTACCAGAAGCACACCCAGTTCCCGGGCGCCAAGCGCAAGGAGACCAACGTTGTCGGCATCCGCATCATGCCGACCTTCGCCCTCAAGAGCGGTGCGTTCTTCGCACTGACCACCGGCATCCTGGCGATCATGGGTGGCGTCTTCCAGATCAACCCGATCTGGAACCTCGGGCCGTACCTCGGCTCGCAGGTCTCCGCCGCCTCGCAGCCGGACTGGTACCTGATGTGGGCGGACGGCATCCTCCGGATCTGGCCGGCCTGGGAGCTCTACATCGGGCCGTACACGGTGCCGCCGGTGTTCTTCTGCGGCGCGCTGGGCATGGGAATCATGTTCACGCTGCTCATCGCCTACCCGATGATCGAGCGCAAGCTCAGCGGGGACGACGCGCACCACAACCTGCTGCAGCGGCCGCGGGACAACCCGGTACGCACCAGCCTCGGCATGATGGCGCTGACCTTCTTCGCCGTGCTGATGGCCTCGGGCATGAACGACGTCATCGCCTTCGAGCTCAACATCTCGCTGAACGCGATGACGTGGGGCGGCCGGATCGGGTTGCTGATCGCGCCGCCGATCGCCTACTACATCACCTACCGCGTGTGCCTGGGCCTGCAGCGCTCGGACCGCGAGGTGCTGGAGCACGGCGTGGAGACCGGCATCATCAAGCGGCTGCCGCACGGCGAGTTCATCGAGGTGCACCAGCCGCTGGGCCCGGTCGACTCGCACGGCCACCCGGAGGAGCTGCCGTACCAGGGCGCCTCGGTGCCGAAGAAGATGAACAAGCTCGGCGCGGCCGGTGCCCCGGTCGAGGGCAGCTGGCTCAAGCCGGACCCGGTCGAGGAGACCGAGGCGCTGGCCCGCACGCGGGCCGAGAACGAGCGCCTGGAGCACGAGCAGCAGGAGCAGCGCGAGCTGGTCTCCGGGAGGCCTCAGCAGCCCTCGGAGTGATCCCGCGGTTCCCAGCAGCGGCCCGGTGCCCCCTCGCGGGGTGCCGGGCCGCTGCGCGTGCACCGGAGGTCAGTCGGCTGCCGGGTAGGGGGTGCGGGCGCGGTGGGCCCGGTCCAGCCAGGCGCTCCAGGACCCGGCCGAGCCGGCGGGTTCCGCCCAGGGCTCGGCGCAGCGGACGAGTCGGGTGCCGCCGGTGGTGAGCCAGCGGTGCACCACCTG
The DNA here is from genome assembly GCF_047200635.1 of Saccharopolyspora antibiotica. Lineage (NCBI taxonomy): Bacteria > Bacillati > Actinomycetota > Actinomycetes > Pseudonocardiales > Pseudonocardiaceae > Saccharopolyspora > Saccharopolyspora antibiotica. The sequence goes on from NZ_JBJZOI010000008.1 coordinate 46,230, forward strand.
GACCTCGTCGGCGGGGGCGCCGCGCAGCGGGCCCGGCTGGGGCAGCACGGTCTCGGCGGCGGCCTGCAGCACGTCGACCACCGGCATCGGCGGCACCCCGCGCCGGGCGCGGCCCGCGGCGGCGAGCCTGCCGTGGCGCACCACCGCGAGCTGCCAGCCCCCGGCGCCGTCCGGCCGGGCCGCGACCAGCTCCGGCACCTCCGCCAGCGCGGCCCAGCGCTGGCCCCGGTCCAGCGCGCGCACCAGCTCCGCCAGCCGGTCGCGGCCGGCCGCCGCGTCCTCGAAGCGCTCCTCGGCGGCGAGCCTGCCCAGGTCCGCGCGCAGCCGCCGCAGCAGCCCGTCGCCACCGGGCGCCCCGGAGATCACCTCGCGCACCGAGATCACCTCCGGTGCGTAGTCCGCGGCGCTCTGCAAGCCGGCGCAGGGCGCCGCGCACCGGCCGAGCTCGTGCAGCGCGCACGGGCGGCCGCGCGGGTCGCGCTCCGGGATCCGCTCGGTGCACCGACGCAGCGAGCCGCCCGCTTGCAGGGCCTCCACGGCCTCGCTCGCGGCTCTCCGGGACCGGAACGGCCCCAGGGCACCGTCGCGGGCGGTGCGCACGATGGAGAGGCGTGGGAAGGCCTCTTCGGTGAGCACCACCCACCAGGTGCGGCGCGGGGCGGTGGAGCGCCGGTTGTAGCGCGGCTGGTGCGCGGCGAGCAGTCGCAGCTCCCGCACCTCGGCCTCCAGCGGGTGCGCGCACTCGACGTGGTCGACCCGGTGCGCCAGCCCCGCCATCTCCTTGACCCGGCTCCGGCGCTCGCCCGCGGTGAAGTACTGCCGGACCCGGCGGCGCAGGTCGGAGGCGGTGCCGACGTAGAGCACCTCCTCGTTCGGGCCCCGGAACAGGTACACGCCCGGGGCGCTGGGCAGTGCGTCGGCCAGGCCGCGGTTGCGCCGCTGCTGCGGGGTCACGTCCGGCAGGTGCGCCAGCAGCTCGGGAACGGTCCGGACGCCGAGCGGGCCGAGCCGCTCCAGCAGCGAGTGCAGCACGTCCACGGTGGCGCGGGCGTCGTCGAGGGCGCGGTGCACCGGGGTGGTGCGGGCGCCGAGGACGCGGGCCAGGGTGCCGAGCTTGTGGTTCGGGGTCTCGTCCCGGCTCAGCACCCGCCGGGCCAGCTTGGCGGTGCACAGCACCCTGGGGCCGGGCCAGGCCAGGCCGAGGCGTTCGCAGTGCGCCCGCAGGAAGCCCACGTCGAACGGCGCGTTGTGGGCGACCAGCACCGCGTCCCGGCTGAACTCCAGGAAGGCGGGCAGCACCGAGTCGAAGGACGGCGCGCCGCGCACCATGGCCTCGGTGATCCCGGTGATCGTCACCACGGCGGGCGGGATCCCGCGGCCGGGGTCGACGAGGGTGGCGAACTCGCCGACGACCTCGCCGCCGCGCACCTTCACCGCTCCGATCTCGGTGACCGAGTCGCGCTGGGCGCTGCCTCCGGTGGTCTCCAGGTCGACCACCACGAAGGTGGCCAGGTGCAGGGGGAGGTCGTCGTCGATCTCGTCGAAGGTCAGCTGCGCCCCGCTCATCGCGCGCACGCTACGGGCGGCCACCGACAACCTCCGGATCGGGTGAACGGGGAGCGGACGACTAGCCTGGGTGCGTGGTTCCACCGACGTCGGGTGCTGATTCCCCGCGCACCGAAGAGTCTGCTGTGGACGGTCCGGGGCAGGCGCGGGAGGGCGCGCCCGGCGACCCGGTCGAGGACGTTCCGGCCGAGGGGTCCGAGCAGCTCCCGGGGCCGGTCGGCGCCCGGCTGGCCGAGCTCGCGGCCGGGGCGCTGGAGGCGATGCGGCCCTCCGACGTGCCGGTGCGGCTGCGCCCGGTGGTGCGCTTCGCCCCGGCCAAGCGAGCGAAGCTCGGGCAGGGGCCGCTGGTGACCGCGCTGCGGGAGTCGCCGGTGTTCCGCACCGCCGTCGTGGACTGGTGCCGGGAGCACCGGCCGGACGGGCTGGACACCGAACACGCCGATCCGGTGGTGGTCGCCGCCGCCGGGGTGCTGCTGGGGGCGCCGGGCACGGAGCACCTGCTGGAGCTGGTCGCGTTCCGGGTGGAGCAGGGCAGGCTGCGCGGCGAGCGGGACTCCGCGCGGGCCCGGGCGCAGCGGCTCGCCACCGAGCTGGAGCGGGCGCAGCGGGAGCTGGCCGAGGCCCGGCGCGTCGGCGAGCGCGCCGGGGGCGAGCCCGAGGCCGATCGGCTCCGCAAGCGGTTGCGCGAGCAGGGGGTGCGGCTCAAGGAGGCGAAGGACGACGCGCTGGCCGCTCGCGCGGAGCTCGCCGTCGCGCACGAGCGGGTCGAGGCCGACCTCGCGGAGCTGCGGGCGGAGCGGGACCGCGAGAGGGCTCGCGCGCAGGAGGAGCGGGAGCGCGCGCAGCGGGCGGTCGAGGACTCGGAGGTGGCCCGCCAGGCCGCCCGGGAGGCCAGGCAGGGCGACGAGGTCCGGATAGCGCTGCTGCTGGAGACGATGGAGGGCGCGCTCGGCGGCCTGCGCCGGGAGCTGCGCGCTGGCGGCAGCGGACCGCGTCCGGCGGACGTCGTGCAACGGGTGCGGGCCGATACCGGGGTGACCGGGCACGTGGCCGACGCGGCGGCGCTGGACCGGTTGCTGGCGCTGCCCGCGGTGCACCTGATCGTGGACGGCTACAACGTCACGAAGACGGGGTATCCGGATCTGCCCCTGGCCGATCAGCGCAACCGGCTGGCGCACCAGCTGGCGGCGTTGGCGGCGCGCACCGGGGCGGAGGTGACCGTGGTGTTCGACGGTGCCGACGTGCTCGCGGTGCCGACCGCGGGGCCGCGCGGAGTGCGGGTGCTGTTCAGCGACCCCGGGGTGATCGCCGACGACGTGATCCGCGCGCTGGTCACGGCGGAGCCGCAGGGCAGGCAGCTGGTGGTGGCGACCTCGGACCGCGCGGTGGTGGCGTCGGTGCGGCACGGCGGTGCGTACGCGGTGGCCTCGGCCGTGCTCCTGGACCGCCTGAACCGGGTCTGACCGCGCGTTCGGTCTCGCGCGCGGCTCGTCCGTTCGCGCACCGGACCGGGAGGAGCCCGGTTCGTGGCGAGGGTCATAGTCCGGGTCGAGGCGAGGCGGACGCGAGGGGGACGTTCGGGGAAGCCCAGGTCAGCGGATCACGAATTTGGTGACTCTCCGAGCATGGAAAAAACCCCATTGTGCTATTGCACGGTGTTCAGACGAATTACCCCCCCACTTCTAGACGTGACGCTTCGCCTTTCGTAGCCTTACCGCGTCCTCGCGGCGATCAGCGACCCATCCGGGCGCTCCGCGAGGCGCCGCCGAATCGGCCTGTCGGGGAGCCGAACCGGGACCTGCCCCGCGGGGTGCCGGGCGCTGCCGCGCCCGTCGTCCGGAGCACCGGACGCACCCGCCGCGCACTCGGTAGGCGGTCGACAACGAAGGAGCTGTGCGCGACGTGGCGTCGCACCGATTGAAGCGCACGATGCGCGGAGCCCTGGCGGCCTCGGCGGTCGCCGCCGCCGTCAGCATGACCTCCGCGCCGGCGATCGCAGACCCCCAACTCCCCGACAACGCCTCGGACGCGGCCAAGCAGGTGCGCGAGCTCTCGCACCAGGCCGAGGTCATCACCGAGGACTACAAGAAGGCCGAGGACGACCACGCGGCCAAGAAGGCGGAGCTCGACCGCTCCACCGCCGAAGCCGACCAGGCCGAGCAGGTCGCCGCCCAGGCGCGCGCCGAGGAGGAGCGCTTCCGCGGCCAGGTCGACCAGCTCACCACCGCCTCGTACCAGGGCGCCCGGCTGAACAAGCTGTCCGCCCTGCTGGTCAGCGAGTCCCCCAACGACTTCCTGGACCGCGCCTCGGCGCTCGACGTGCTGGCCAAGGACAACAACGACGCGATCAAGCAGTTGTCCGCCGCCGTGCACCAGGCCGAGGACGCGACCAAGCGCGCCCAGGACGCCCGCAACCGGGCGGCGCAGGCCGAGGCCGACGCGGCCCGCATCCAGGGCGAGATCGGCCAGAAGAAGGCCGACATGGACGCCCAGGTCGCCAAGGTCAAGGAGCGCTACGCCGAGCTCAGCGCCGAGGACCAGGACTCGCTCACCGGCGGTGGCGAGACCGACTACCAGTCCCCGGGCGGCTCCGGATCCGCTGCCGAGGCCGTCACCGCGGCGCTGAGCAAGCAGGGCTCGTCCTACGTCTACGGCGCCAAGGGCCCGAGCACCTTCGACTGCTCCGGCCTGATGCAGTGGGCCTACAAGCAGGCGGGCGTGAGCATCGGCGGCTCGACCAAGTCCCAGATCAGCGACGGCAAGAGCATCTCCGCCAGCCAGCTCCAGCCCGGCGACCTGATCTTCTACTACAGCCCGGTCAGCCACGTCGCGATGTACGTCGGCAACGGCAAGGCCGTGCACGCCCCGACCGAGGGCGACGTGGTCAAGGTCGCCGACTACGACAGCATCGCGCCGGTCAACTCGATGCGGCGCATCGTCGGCTGAGCCCGGAACCCGCCCTCGCGGCGGGTGTTCGGTCGCAGGTCAGGGCCGTCGTCCCGCGTGGACGGCGGCCCTGACCGCGTGTGGGTGACGGGCACCTCCGCGCGACGGGCCGCCGCCTGCCGCCCGACCTACGATCCGGCTCGTGCCTGGGGGTTCGAGGGGGTGGCCCGCGGCGGTCGCGGCCGCGGCGGCGCTGGTGGCGGGCGTGTTCGTCCCGCTGCCCGCGCAGGCGCCGCCGACCGCCGTTCCGGCCCTCCAGAGCGCCGCAGCGGCTCCGGCGCGGCAGCAGTGGGAGTCGGTGCTGCGGGAGCGCTCCCGAGCGCTGCTGGCGCGCGATGAGGCGGCGTTCGAGGCGACGCTCGACCCCGCGGCGCCCGGGGACTTCCGGCGGCGGCAGCGCGCGCTGTTCGACAACCTCGCCGGGGTCCCGCTCGCGGAGTGGGACTACGACGTGCTCGATTCGGCCGGTGCCGCGCGCGCGAGCACGCCGGACGTGGTGCTGCGCTACGCGCTGGCCGGGGTCGACGAGGTGCCGACCGAGCGGCCGGTGGGGTTCACCTTCGCCCTCCGCGACGGGCGCTGGCTGCTCAGCGGTGACGGGCGGGAGCGCGGCGAGTCCTGGCGCGGGCCGTGGGACTTCGCGCGGTGCCGGGTGGTCGTCACCCCGCAGGGCGTGATCATCGCGCACGACGGCGGGGAGGACCTCGCCGAGCGGCTGGCCCGGGAGCTGCCCTCGGCCGTGGCCGCCGTGACCGACGTGTGGGGACCGGACTGGCGGCGCCAGGTCGGGGTGCTGCTGCCGCAGTCGAGGCAGGAGCTGCGGGCGATGGTGGGTGCGGAGTTCGCGGTCGAGGGCATCGCCGCGGTCGCCGTCGCCGACGAGGTCGACACCGGCGCGCGCCGGGTGGCCGGGCCCCGGGTCGTGTTCAACACCGAGACCGCCGAGCGCCTGTCGGACACCTCGCTGCGGGTGGTGCTGCGGCACGAGATGGCGCACGTGGCCGCGCGGGCCGACACCGCCGACGGAGCGCCGATGTGGTTGCTGGAGGGCTTCGCGGACTACGTCGGCTACCGCGCGAGCGGGCTGCCCCCCGAGCGGATCGCCCCGGACCTGGCCCGCAGGGTGCGGGTCGGGGCGCCGCCGGAGGGGCCGCCCGGCGACGAGGACTTCCACGTCTCCGGTGGCGGTCTCGACCTCGCCTACCAGCAGTCCTGGTCGCTGGTGGAGCACCTGGCCCGGCGGGTGGGGGAGCGGCGGGTGGTCGAGCTGTACCGGCGCATCGCAGGCGCGGGCACCCCGGCGGAGGTGGAGCCCGCGCTCCGCGAGCTGGCGGGCTTCTCCACCGCCGATCTCCTGCGCTCCTGGCGGGCGGAGCTCCTCGCCCGCTTCGGCTGACCCGGCGGGCCCCGGACGCGGCGGGCCCGGGGACCACCAGGGGCTCAGCCGTAGATCGCCTCGATGGCCTGGGCGTGGTTCTCGGCGACCTTGTTGCGCTTGAGCTTCATGCTCGGCGTCATCTCGCCGGTCGCCTCGGTGAAGTCCTCCGGCAGGATGCGGAACTTCTTGATCGCCTCGGCCCGGGAGACGGCCTTGTTGGCCTCGTCGATCGCGGACTGCACCTCGGCGTGCACCTCGGGATCGTCGACCAGGCCGGCCAGCGGGGAGTCCGCCGGGCGGCCGTGGTTCTTCAGCCAGGTGGGCAGGAACTCGGGGTCCAGGGTGATCAGCGCGCCGATGAACGGCTTCTTGTCCCCGACGACCATGCACTGGCTGATCAGCGGGTGCGCTCGCAGGTGGTCCTCCAGCACGGCCGGGGCCACGTTCTTGCCGCCCGCCGTGACGATGATCTCCTTCTTGCGCCCGGTGATCCGCAGGAAGCCGTCGTCGTCGAGGGAGCCGAGGTCGCCGGTGTGGAACCAGTCCTCCTCCAGCGACTCCGCGGTGGCCGTCTCGTTGTTCCAGTACCGCCGGAACACCACGTCGCCCTTGATCAGCACCTCCCCGTCCTCGGCGATGCGCACGCTGGTGCCCGCGATCGGGCGGCCGACCGTGCCGATCTTGGTGCCGCCCTCGACGTTGACGGTGGCGGCGGCGGTGGTCTCGGTGAGGCCGTAGCCCTCCAGCACCGGCACGCCCACCCCCCGGTAGAAGTGCGCCAGCCGGTCGCCGAGCGGAGCACCGCCGGAGACCGCGCCCAGGCAGCGCCCGCCGAGGGCGGCGCGCAGCTTGCCGTAGACCAGCTTGTCGAACACGAAGTGCTTGGCGCGCAGGGCGATCCCGGCGCCGCCCGAGTCGAGCGCCTGGCTGTGCGCGACCGCGGTGTCCTCGGCGAGGTCGAAGATCCGTCCCTTGCCCTCGCCGTGCGCCTTCTGCTTCGCGGTGTTGTAGACCTTCTCGAACACCCGCGGCACGGCCAGGATCAGCGTCGGGCGGAACGAGCCGAGGTCGCGGACCAGGTCCTTGACGTCCCCGGTGTGCCCGAGGGTGGTGCGGGTGTAGACGCAGGCGGTCGCGATCGCGCGCGCGAGCACGTGCGCCATCGGCAGGAACATGAGCATCGAGTTGCCCTGCCGCAGCAGCCGCGGGAACGCGTTCTGGTCGCCGCGCACCTCGGCCAGCAGGTTGCGGTGGCTGAGCTCGCAGCCCTTGGGGCGCCCGGTGGTGCCCGAGGTGTAGATCAGGGTGGCGAGCTCGTCGGCCCGCACCTCCCGGCGGCGCTGGTGAGCGGTCTCGTCGTCGATGCCGGCGCCGAGCGCGGTGAGCTCGTCCACGGCCGCCGCGCCGCCCTCGCCGGGGCTCTCGATCTGCCAGACGTGCTCGAGGTCGGAGAGCCGGCCGGCGACGCCGTCGATCTCGGCGCGGTGCTGCGCGGTCTCGACGAAGACGGCGCGGGCGCCGGAGTCGCTGAGGATCCACTCGGCCTGGTCGGCGGAGGAGGTCTCGTACACGGGGACCGTCGCGCAGCCCGCGGACCAGATCGCGAAGTCCAGCAGGGTCCACTCGTAGCGCGTCCGCGACATCAGCCCGACCCGGTCGCCGTGCCGGAGCCCGGCGGCGATGAGCCCCTTGGCGATCGCGAGGACCTGCGCGGCGAAGTCGGCGGCGGTGACGTCGATCCAGGTGCCGTCCACGCGGCGCCGGAAGCTCACCGTCCCGCCGAAGCGTTCCGCGTTGGCCCACACCATGTCGGTGAGGTTCTCGTCTTCGGCCACCGACTCCGTGGCAGGGACGCTGAACTCTCGCACCTTGAAACCTCCGATGGAACGCGAAATGTGCGCACAACCTAACGCTGATAGTTACCCAGCGGTAGTCCCGATTCCATGATTACGGAACTTGCATGACTCGTTTTCTACCGCGTCGTCCGCAGCCTGCCACGCCGGGGGTGCCGACGCACCGGTGCCCGGCGGAGTCGTTTCCGCCGGTGGCGAGGATCATGGCAGGGTGGAGCGGGGTCCCCGGCCGATGTCGCCGGAATGGCCCTCCCGGCAGCGCCGCCGGAATCGCCGCGGGCGTTCCGCGCCCTCTCGAAATGCGGCCGAAACCGGTGTCCGCCAGATGGACCTGTGGTGAGGAGTGGATCGTGCGCGTGCACGTGGTGTCCGATGTCCATGGCAACGCCGAGGCCCTGAAGCGGGCGGGGGACGGGGCCGACGCGCTGCTCGTGCTCGGCGACCTGATCGATTTCGTCGACTACCACGAGCACGGCCGCGGCATCCTCGGCGCCGTCTTCGGCGCCGAGAAGGTCGCGCACTTCGCCGAGCTCCGCCGCGGCCACCGCGGGGCGGAGATCGGAGCCTACGTCCGCTCGCTGTGGGCCTCCCTGGACGACCCGAAGCGCGTGGTGCGCGACGCCGTGCGCGAGCAGTACGCCGAGCTGTTCGCCGCGATGACCGCCCCGACCTACGCGATCGCGGGCAACGTGGACGAACCGGGGCTGTGGCCGGAGTTCGCCCGCGCGGGCGTGCGCTTCGTCGAGGGCGAGACGGTGGAGCTCGGCGGGCTGCGGTTCGGCTTCGTCGGCGGCACCGTGCTCTCGCCGGGCGGGGTGCTGCGCCGGGACGCCGCCTGGGTGCCCTACTTGCGGCCGCAGCCGGAGTACGACGCGGCGGTGGCCGCGCTGGACCCGGTGGACGTGCTGTGCACCCACCTGCCGCCCGCGGTCCCCGAGCTGGTCTACGACGTGATCGCCCGGCGGTCCGAGCACGGCTCCACCTCGCTGCTGGAGCGCATCCGCCGCGACGAGCCGCGCTGGTCGCTGTTCGGCCACGTGCACCAGCCGCTCTCGGCCCGGGTCCGGATCGGGCGCACGGAGTGCGTGAACGTCGGGCACTTCCAGCGCACCGAGCGGCCCTACGTGCTGCGCTGGTGACCCCGCCGGTCGCGCCCGGCGCCGGTGCCGCCCTGTAATCTGCGCGCATGGTCGATCAGTCCACTCAGTCCATCGTGATCCAGGCGGCTCCGGCCGAGATCATGGCGGTGATCTCGGACTTCGCCAGCTATCCGCAGTGGGCGGAGGCGGTCAAGGAGACCGAGGTGCTCTCGACCACCGGGTCCGGCCAGGCCGAGAAGGTCCGATTCGTGCTCGACGCCGGCGTGGTCAAGGACACCTACGTCAACGTCTACGAGTGGGCCGAGGACGGGCTGTCGGTGAGCTGGACCCTCTCCGAGGGTCAGGTGCAGAAGGCGCAGCAGGGCAGCTACCGGCTCAGCCCCCGGGGTGAGGACACCGAGGTCACCTACAGCCTGGCGGTGGACCTGGCGATCCCGATGATCGGCATGTTCAAGCGCAAGGCCGAAAAGATGATCATGAACACGGCGCTCAAGGAGCTCAAGCGCCGGGTCGAAGCCGGGTCCTGAACCCCCGCGCCGGGTGGCTCCGACCACTCCGGCGGGTCGTCCGGGCCCGCGCGCGATGCGGTGCCGAGGAAGATCCAGTAACAAGGGAGCGGGACGCCGCTCCGGCGAACCCGGCCCACGCCCCCGTGCGGCCCCGACCCGATCCCAGAGACGCCCGTGCGCATCCTGTTGTTCACCGGAAAGGGCGGCGTCGGCAAGACGACCCTCGCCGCCGCGACCTCCGCCCGGCTCGCCGAACGCGGGCAGAAGGTGCTAGCGGTCTCCACCGATCCGGCGCACTCCCTCGGCGACGCCGTCCGTGCCGCGCTGACCGGCGAACCCCGCGAGGTCGAGCTGCTCGGCGGCTCCGACGGACCGGTTCGGCTGCACGCGGCCGAGGTGCAGACCCGCGGGCTGCTCGACCAGACCTGGAACGAGCTGCGCGAGCACCTGCGCACCGTGCTGCTCGGCGCGGGCGTCAGCGAGCTCGACGCCGAGGAGCTCACCCATCTGCCCGGGGTGGAGGACCTGCTCGCGCTCTCCGAGGTGCGGCGCCTGGCCGAGACCGGGCTGTGGGACACGGTGGTCGTCGACTGCGGTCCCACCGCCGAGACGCTGCGGCTGCTCGCGCTGCCCGAATCGCTGTCCGGTTACCTGGACCGGCTGTTCCCCGCGCACCGGCGCGTGGTCCGCGGCCTGCTCGCCGGAGTGGCCGGCAGCGAGAACGTGGAGCGCTGGGACGCGGTGGCCGACGCGCTCGGACGGCTGGCCGACCGGCTGCTGGGGCTGCGGCGGATGCTGCTGTCCGAGAACACGGCGGTCCGGTTGGTGCTCACCCCGGAGGCGGTGGTCGCGGCCGAGACGCGGCGCACCCTCACCGCGCTGGCGCTGCAGCAGGTCCGGGTCGACGGCTTGATCGCGAACCGGCTGGTGCCGCATCCCGGCCCGGCGCGCGGCGAGGCGGCGCACTGGTTGCGCACCCGCCGCCGCGAGCAGGAGGCGGTGCTGGCCGGGGTGCGGGAGGCGACCGAGCTGCCGATGCGCACCGTGCTGCACCGGGCGTCCGAACCGGTGGGCGCCGCGCTGCTGGAGCTGGGCGCGGAGCTCTACGGCGAGCAGGACCCGCTCGCGGGCGCGGGCAGCGCGCCCGAGCTGGAGCTCGGCGGCGGCGGGCGCTCGCTGGACGCCGAGTACACGTTGCGGCTGGCCGTGCCGCTGCACGAGGACGCCGAGGTGGACCTGGTCCGGATCGGCGACGAGCTCGCGATCACCGTGGACGGCAGGCGCAGGCTGCTCGCGCTGCCCGCCGTGCTGCGCCGCTGCGCCGTCACCGGCGCCGTGGCCGCCGACGACGGCCTGGTGGTCACCTTCCGGCCCGACCCGGGGCAGTGGATGCGATGAGGCCCCCGACCAGTGGAGGTGCAGATGCCTGGTGATCGTCCCGAACCGGAGGCGGCCGAAGGGCGGGACCGGGTCGTCGAGGAGTTCCGGCTGCTGCTGGACGCCGCTGCCTGGCGCGCCGAGGAGTACCTGCGCGGCGCCGGGGGAGCGGAGCACGCCCAGCACGCCGCGCCCGAGGACGAGCGGCGGCCCGGTGCTTCCTGCGGCTGGTGCCCGGTCTGCGCGATCGCGGCCCTGCTGCGCGGCGAGCGGCCCGAGCTGAGCTCTCGTCTGATCGAACAGCTCGCCGGGCTCGTCGAGCTGCTGCGGGACTCCCTCGCCGAGCACCGCGCCCCGCCCGGCCCGGCGGCCGAGCGGCCCGGCGAGCCCGCCGCCGAGTCGAAGGTGCAGCGCATCGACGTGCGCCGGGTGCGGGGCCGTGCCGCCGCGAGCGGGGAGCCCGGGTGCTGACGGTCGGGGTCGACGTCGGCGGCACCAGCCTGCGAGCCAGCGTCGTCGACCCGCGCGGCACCGTGCTCGAAACCCTGCGGGTGCCTTCGGCGGGCACCGGGCCGGAGCTGGACTCGGCGATCGCGGACGCGGTGCGCTGCCTCGCCGACCGCTACCCGGTCGCCGGCGTCGGCCTGGCCGTGGCCGGGTTCGTGAGCGAGGACCGGCGGGTGGTGCGGTTCGCCCCGCACCTGCCCTGGCGGCAGGCCGCGGTCGCCGACGACATCGCCTCCCGCGTGGGCCTGCCGGTCGTCCTGGAGCACGACGCCAACGCGGCCGCGATCGCCGAGCAGCGCTTCGGCGCGGCCGCGGGCGCGAAGGTCGCCGCGCTCGTCGCGATCGGCACCGGCATCGGCGGTGCGCTGGTGCTCGACGGTGCGGTCTACCGCGGTGCGCACGGCATCGCCCCCGAACTCGGCCACCTGCGGCTGGTGCCCGGCGGGCGGGCCTGCCCGTGCGGCAAGCGCGGCTGCTGGGAGCGCTACTGCAGCGGCACCGCCCTGGCCGCCACGGCGCTGGAGCTGTTCGCCGCGGACGGCTCGTCCCCGCTGGCCGCCGAGGCGGCGAAGGACCCGGGCGAGATCACCGGGGAGCGGGTCGCGCAGGCCGCGGAGGGCGGTGACCCGGTGGCGGCGCGCGCGGTCGGGGAGCTCGCGACCTGGCTCGGCGAGGGGCTCGCGCTGGTCGCCGACGTCTACGACCCGGACGTCGTGGTGCTCGCCGGGGGCGTGTCCGGTTCCGCGCACCTCTTCCTGCCCGCGGCCCGCCGCCGCTACGCGGAGGCGATCACCGGCTCGGGGCACCGACCGCTCGCCCAGGTGCGCCTCGCCCGCCACGGCGACGAAGCGGGCATCGTCGGCGCGGCCACCCTCGCCCGGGAGCACATCGCCACCGGAGCGCGCCTCCGGTGAACCGCACCGCCCGACGCCGAGCGCCCGCCGGACCGGCTCCTCAGAGCTGGGCGCCGTCGTCGGTGGGGTCCTCGGGAGGAGTGCGGCGCATCCGGAACAGGAGCCAGCCGATGCCCGCGCTCACCGCGACCAGCCCGACCGGCAGCGCGGCGGTGGCGCCGAGGCCGAGCAGCCCGGGCACCAGCAGCAGCGTCATCCCCAGCGAGACCAGCAGGATCCCCCCTACGGTCGCCAAGCCCGGCCGGGGCATCGGCGGGGGTTCGGGCGGCTCGTAGTGGCCCTCGTCCGGGGCGTCGGCGGGCGGCGTCCAGTCGCGCGGCGCCGGGCCGGGGCGCGCGGCATCGGACGGGCCGGGATCAGGTCGGACCGAACCGGGCCGGGCCGCCTCGGGCCCGGTCTCGCGCGGCGGTTCCGGGTCGGGACGCGCTGCCTCCTCCGGCCAGCGCGCCATCGGCTCGTCTCGCTCCAGGCCGGCGACGATCTCGGCGAAGGCGGCGTCGATGTCCTCCGGTCCGTCGGCGTTCTCGTGACGGGTGCTCATGCTGGTTCCTCGACGCGCTCGCGGTGGATCCTGCGGACGAATTCGACGCTACCGGCGAACACCGACGAAGCGTCGTGGTCGAGGGTCGCCACGTGGTAGCTGTCCCGCAGCACGACCTCGGCGACATCGCCGCTTCGGATGCCTTCCAGCACGATCACGGCGTTCTCCGGCTCGACGACGTGGTCGGTGGCCGAGCGCAGCAGGAGCACCGGCTGCCGCACCCGGTGCAGGTCCCCGCGCACCACCCGCCACAGCTCGCGCAGGCTCGCGGCGGCGCGCAGCGGGGTCCGGTCGTAGCCGACCTCGACGACGCCGGGCTTGCGGATGTCCCCGGCGACGCCGCGGATCGAGGGCAGCACCCGGGACAGCGCGGGCAGCAGGGCGGAGCCGGCCCGCTTCGTCATCACCGAGGGGTTCACCAGGACGATGCCGGACAGCGCGGGGTGCTCCTGGGCCAGCCGCAGGGTGAGCGCGCCGCCCATCGACTGCCCGAAGACGAAGATCGACCGGCAGCCGGCGAGCTGCGCGAGCTCCCGCTCGGCCGCCGCGTACCAATCCGTCCAGCGGGTGCGGTTGAGATCGCGCCAGTGCGTGCCGTGGCCGGGCAGGCGCGGGCAGCGGACGGTGATCCCCTCCGCGGCGAGGTGCTCGCCCCAGGCCCGCATGCTCTGCGGGGTTCCGGTGAACCCGTGGCACAGCAGCACACCGATGTCCTCGGAACCTTCGTGCACGAACGGTTCGGCGCCGGGAAGAACGGGCACCGCATCCTCCCTACCGCATCGCTCCACCGCGTCCGCCCCATCGTCGCACGCGGGAGCCTTCCGCGGGGCGATCTCCCGGCGCCTGATCGCGCTCGGCCGGGGCCGCATTGTGCGCGCAGACGGGGCTCCGTAACCTTGAACGAGGCATTCCGGGTGTTCAGGGAGGCAGCGGCGCGTGCTGTACTGGGTGATGAAGCACATTTTGCTCGGCCCGCTCATGAAGCTGTTCTGCCGTCCACGGGTCGAAGGCATCGAGCACGTGCCGGAGTCCGGGCCCGCGATCCTGGTGAGCAACCACATGGCCGTCGCCGACTCCTTCTTCATGCCGCTGATGATGCCGCGACGGGTGACGTTCCTGGCCAAGCGCGAGTACTTCACCGGGACCGGGCTCAAGGGCAGGCTCCAGAAGTACTTCTTCTCCGGCGTCGGCCAGGTGCCGATCGACCGCTCCAGCGGCGCCGCCGCGCAGGCCGCGCTGGACACCGGCGTGCGGCTGCTGCGCGAGGGCAAGCTGCTCGGCGTCTACCCGGAGGGCACCCGGTCCCCGGACGGCCGCCTCTACAAGGGCAAGACCGGCGTGGCGCGGATGGCGCTGGAGGCCGACGTGCCGGTGATCCCGATCGCGATGTTCGGCACCGACAAGGTCAACCCCATCGGTTCGAAGATGTGGTATCCGCACCGGGTCAAGGTGAAGGTCGGCGCCCCGCTGGACTTCTCGCGCTACGAAGGGCTCGCGGGCGACCGCTTCGTGGAGCGCTCGATCACCGACGAGATCATGTACGCGCTGATGGAGCTCTCCGGCCAGGAGTACGTCGACATCTACGCGGCGAAGGCCAAGGACGACCTGGCCGCCCAGGGCAAGCACGTCGCGGGCTGGTCCGTCCAGGACGGTCCGGATTCGGGCACCGCGGACCGCCTGCCGCGCTCCCAGGCGGGCTGACGGCCCGCGGGCCCCTGCCACACCGCTCTCCGCGCCGCCGCGCCCGGGGCCGCATCGAGAGCGCGGACCGTCTCCTTAGGCTGGGGCGGTGCGGTTCTTCTACGACTGTGAGTTCATCGAGGACGGTCGGACCATCGACCTGGTGTCGATCGGGGTGGTGGACGAGACCGGGCGCGAGTTCTACGCCGTGTCCACCGAGTTCGACGAGTCCCGCGCGGGGCAGTGGGTGCGCCGCAACGTGCTGCCCCAGCTGCCGCCGCCCGCCGACCGGGCGTGGCGCTCCCGCAGCCGGATCCGGGACGACCTCTACGAGTTCCTGACCGCACGGGATGACTCCATCGAGCTGTGGGCCTGGCTGGCCTCCTACGACCACGTGGCGCTGGCCCAGCTGTGGGGGGCGATGCCCGCGATGCCCGCGAAGATCCCGAAGTTCACCCGCGACCTGCGGCAGCGCTGGGAGGACGTCGGCAAGCCGCGGCTGCCCTCCGCCCCGGTGAACGCGCACGACGCGCTCGCCGATGCCCGGCACAACCTCACCCGGTGGAAGGTCATCGAGGAGGTCCAGCGCAAGCGCGGCTTCCCGCTCTGAGCTGCTGCCGCCGAGCGGCGGTGCCGCCCGCCCCGCCCGGTGCACGTCCGGTTCGTCCCCCGGTCGGAGTACTTGCTGCACCGATACAGGTCGTGACAGGCTCCCCGGAGAGATCCAGATCACGGTGGAAGCGGATCAAGGGAGGCGGCGACGATGCCGGCTGGAACGCGTATCGGGGTGCTGACCGGTGGCGGTGACTGCCCCGGGTTGAACGCGGTGCTGCGCGCGGTGACCCGCAAGGGGATCGCGGTGCACGGACACGAGATCGTCGGGTTCCGCAGCGGTTGGCGGGGGCCGCTGGAAGGCCTCACCACGCCGCTCGGCCTGGACGCGGTGGAGGACGTGCTCGCCCGCGGCGGCACGATCCTCGGCTCCTCGCGGACCAACCCGTACCAGGAGCAGGACGGCGTCGAGCGGATCAAGCGGACGCTGGCCGAGCAGGGCGTGGACGCGCTGATCGCCATCGGCGGTGAGGACACCCTGGGCGTCGCCGAGCGGCTCACCCACGACGGCGTGCCGGTGGTGGGCGTGCCGAAGACGATCGACAACGACCTCGACGCCACCGACTACACCTTCGGCTTCGACACCGCCGTGCACATCGCCACGGAGGCCATCGACCGGTTGCGCACCACCGCCGAGTCGCACCACCGCGCGCTGGTGGTCGAGGTGATGGGCCGCCACGCCGGGTGGATCGCCCTGCACTCCGGTCTCGCCGGTGGCGCGAACGTGATCCTCGGGCCGGAGAAGCCGTTCCGGGTCGACCAGGTCTGCGAGTGGGTCCAGCAGCGCTTCGAGCGGCAGTACGCGCCGATCATCGTCGTCGCGGAGGGCGCCGTGCCGGAGGACGGCGAGGAGGTGCTGCAGACCGGGGAGACCGACGCGTTCGGCCACGTCCGGCTCGGCGGTGTCGGCACCTGGCTGGCCGACGAGCTGTCCCGGCGCACCGGCGAGGAGTCCCGCGCCGTGGTCCTCGGCCACACCCAGCGCGGTGGCACCCCCACGGCCTACGACCGGGTGCTCGCCACCCGCTTCGGGCTGCACGCGGTCGACGCGGTGAGCGACGGGGCCTTCGGGAAGATGGTCGCCCTGCGCGGCACCGACATCGTGCGGGTCCCGCTCAGCGACGCCACCGCGAAGCTCAAGACCGTCCCGCTCTCCCGCTACGCCGAGGCCGAGGTGCTGTTCGGCTGACCGATCCGCGCGGCCCGTTCCCCGCGCGGCGGCTCCGCCGGCCAGCGCTCGGAGACGCACCGCTGGACCGCGCGGGCGGTGAGCCGTCCGGCCCGGCCGGGCGTGAGCCGTTCGTCGACGCCGCCCTCCCGGCTCGCCCGGGACGGGCGGCGTCCGCGTTTCCGCGGCGGCGGTGCCTCGCCTGGTGGGGGTGCCGCGCGCGGCCCGGCTCGCCCGTCCCGGTGGCAACCGGTCGGGTGAATCGATTCGTCCAGCGGCCACGCCACGTGCGCTCCGTCTCGACCACGTGAAATCCACAGGCCAGGACGGCTTATCCTGGGAATTGTGAATTGGACCGTCGATGTTCCGGTTGATGAGCTGCCGGAACTTCCTCCGCTGCCCCCAGAGATGCGCGCCCGCCTCGACGAGGCGCTGAAGCTGCCCGCCGCCCAGCAGCCCGAGTGGCCCGAGGAACAGGTCTCCAAGGTCCGCAAGGTGCTGGAGAGCGTGCCCCCGGTGACCGTGCCGGCCGAAGTGGACCGGCTGCGCGACCAGCTCGCCGCCGTCGCGCGCGGCGAGGCGTTCCTGCTGCAAGGCGGTGACTGCGCGGAGACCTTCGCGGACAACACCGAGCCGCACATCCGCGGCAACATCCGCACCCTGCTGCAGATGGCCGTCGTGCTCACCTACGGCGCCAGCATGCCGGTGGTCAAGGTCGGCAGGCTGGCCGGCCAGTACGCCAAGCCGCGTTCCAGCTCCACGGACGCGCTGGGCCTGCCCAGCTACCGGGGTGACATGGTCAACTCGCTGGTCGCCTCGGAGGACGCCCGCAGGCACGACCCGTCCCGCCTCATCCGCGCCTACGCCAACGCCGGTGCCGCGATGAACCTGTCCCGCGCGATGACCAGCGGCGGCATGGCGGCGCTGACCAAGGTCCACGACTGGAACAAGGACTTCGTGCTGAACTCCCCCGCCGGGGAGCGCTACGAGTCGGTGGCGGCGGAGATCGACCGGGGGCTGCGCTTCATGGCGGCCTGCGGGGTGGACGACTCCAGCCTGCACGCGGTCGACCTCTTCGCGAGCCACGAGGCGCTGGTCCTGGACTACGAGCGGGCCATGCTTCGGTTGGACACCTCGCGGGACCAGGCGCGGCTCTACGACCTCTCCGGGCACTTCCTGTGGATCGGGGACCGCACCCGCCAGCTCGACCACGCGCACGTCGCGTTCGCGGA
Source organism: Saccharopolyspora antibiotica (assembly GCF_047200635.1). Taxonomy (NCBI): domain Bacteria; kingdom Bacillati; phylum Actinomycetota; class Actinomycetes; order Pseudonocardiales; family Pseudonocardiaceae; genus Saccharopolyspora; species Saccharopolyspora antibiotica. Next base: position 63,613 of record NZ_JBJZOI010000008.1, read on the forward strand.
GCTGATCTCCAACCCGGTCGGGTTGAAGATCGGGCCGAGCACCACGCCGGAGCAGGCCCTGGAGTACGTGCAGCGGCTGGACCCGAACCGCGAGGCGGGTCGGCTCACGCTGATCAGCCGGATGGGCAACGGCAAGGTGCGCGAGGTGTTGCCTGCCATCGTGGAGGCGGTCACCGCCGCCGGGCACCAGGTGGTCTGGCAGTGCGACCCGATGCACGGCAACACCCACGAGTCCAGCACCGGGTACAAGACCCGTCACTTCGACCGGGTCGTGGACGAGGTGCAGGGCTTCTTCGAGGTGCACCACCGGCTCGGCACCCACCCGGGTGGCATCCACATCGAGCTCACCGGTGAGGACGTCACCGAGTGCCTCGGCGGGGCCCAGGACATCTCCGACACCGACCTCGCCGGCCGCTACGAGACGGCCTGCGATCCGCGGTTGAACACCCAGCAGTCGCTGGAGCTGGCGTTCCTGGTCGCGGAGATGCTGCGCAGCTGATCCGAGGTCCGATCCGGCCGGCCGGGGTGGTGCGACCACCCCGGCCGGTTCGCGCATCGGGGACCGCGCGGCGATCGTTGCGCGAATGGGACCTCGGCCCGCCCCCGGTCGGCGCTGCTGCCGTTCGCCGCCCGGGATGGGCCGGATGGCGGCACGCGGGGCCGTTTCCGAGTCGTTTTGCTTCTGTCCGTGCCGCCTTGGTCACCCTCCGGAGCCGGTCCGCTGTGGACGGCGTTGAACCTGGTCATATCGTGGTCTGCGCACCCTTGACGGTGACTGCAACCACAGGATAAACAAACCCGGTCAGATGAAAGCGGACCGATTCGGACAGGAATCGGGCAGCGCAGTTGTGGTCCGAGACCGGAGGCCGACTGGGTGTACGCGCGTGAACGCCAGCAGCTCATCGTCGAGCGTGCGAGGCAGGAGGGCCGCGTCGATGTGACCGGACTCGCGGGGGAGCTCCAAGTGACCCCGGAGACGATCAGACGGGACCTGACCGTGCTCGAAGAGCACGGACTCCTGCACCGCGTGCACGGGGGTGCCATCCCGGTGGAGCGGTGGAGCTTCGATCCGCAGCTCTCCGCGCGGGAGCACGTGATGGTCGCGGAGAAGACCCGCATCGCGCGGGCCGCGCTCGGAGAACTTCCCGCCGAGGGGGCCGTCCTCATCGAGTCCGGCACCACCTGTGCCCGGTTCGCCGAACTGCTGCCGGCCGACCGCCCCCTGACCGTGATCACGGACAGCTTGAGCATCGCCGTCTCCTTGGCGGCCAGACCCAACCTGTCCGTGCTCACCCCTGGAGGACGGGTGCGCGTGACCACCAACGGCGGCGTCGGTGCCTGGGCGGCCCAGCGGTGGCGCGAGGTCTTCGCGGATGTCGCGTTCCTCGGCACCGACGGGATCTCCCTGCACCGGGGGCTGACCACTCCGGACCAGAACTCTGCGGAGATCAAAACACTGATGTTGCGCGGGGCGCGACGACGGGTCCTGCTCGCGGACCACAGCAAGATCGGTCCGGTGTCGCTGCACCGGTACGGCGATCTCTCCGAGATCGACGTGCTGGTCACCGACGCCGGGCTGGACCAGGGCATCGCCGAGGACATCGAGGCGATCGGCCCGCGGGTGGTGCGAGCGTGAGCAACGGAAGAAGGGGTTGCCGATGAACTTCGGCAGGAAATGGTGGTCGCTGGTCGCCATGATGGCGGCGGTGCTGCTCACCGCGAGTTGCGCGGGAGCGGGGGCGATCGGGTCCGGTGATGGACGCCGGGTGCTGCGGGTGGCGGTGGTGTCGAATCCGCAGATGGAGGACATGCAGGAGCTGGTCGGGGAGTTCGAGGCGCAGCACCCCGACGTGCGGGTGCGGTTCATCTCGCTGCCGGAGAACCAGGCGCGGGACAAGATCACTCAGTCGGTGGCCACCGGTAGCGGCCAGTTCGACGTGGTGATGGTGAGCAACTACGAGACCCCGATCTGGGCGGCCAACGGATGGCTGCACGACCTGGACCCGCGGATGGACGCGACTCCGGGTTACGACAAGAACGACTTCATCCCGTCCATCAAGGACTCGCTGTCGTACGAGGGGCACATGTACGCCGCCCCCTTCTACGGCGAGACGGCGCTGCTGAACTACCGCAAGGACCTGTTCCAGCAGGCCGGGATCACCATGCCGGAGAACCCGACCTGGCAGCAGGTCGCGGAGATGGCGGCCAAGCTGGACGGCGGACCCGGCGGGCGCGCCGGGATCTGCCTGCGCGGCCTGCCCGGCTGGGGCGAGGTGATGGCCCCGCTCAACACCATGATCAACTCGTTCGGCGGGCGCTGGTTCGACCCGCAGTGGAACGCGCAGCTCACCTCGCCCGAGGTGCGCGAGGCGGTGAACTTCTACGTCGACCTGGTGCGCGACTACGGCGAGCCCGGTGCCTCCAGCAGCGGCTTCACGGAGTGCCTCACGGAGTTCGGCCAGGGCAACGCCGCGATGATGTTCGACTCGACGTCCTCGGCGGGCACGCTGGAGGACCCGAAGGAGAGCACCGTCTCCGGCAAGATCGGCTACGCGAAGGCCCCCACCGGGCCCAGCGGCAAGCCGGCGAGCTGGCTCTACACCTGGGCGCTCGCGGTCCCGCAGACCACCGAGATGCCCGACGAGGCCTTCGACTTCATCGCGTGGTCGACCTCCAAGGACTACCTGCGCACCGTCGGTGAGCGGCTCGGCTGGAAGAACCTGCCTCCCGGCAGCCGCCAGTCGACCTACGAGATGCCGGAGTACAAGAAGGCCGCCGCGGCCTTCGGGCAGCAGACGCTGCAGGGCATCAGCCGGGTCGACCAGACCAAGCCGAGCTCGCAGCCCACGCCCTACGAGGGTCTGCAGTTCGTGCGCATTCCCGAATTCGTCGACCTCGGCACCCGGGTGAGCCAGCAGATGTCGGCCGCCATCGCCGGGAGCAAGTCCGCGGACGAAGCGCTGGAGCAGGCGCAGCGCTACGCCGAGAGCGTAGGGGAGAACTACCGGTGACCACTGCGGAGATGACCGCGGCCAAGGGCGCCACCCTGAGCCGCAAGGAGAAGTGGTCCCGCAGGGGACCGTTGCTGCCCGCGCTGATCTTCACGATCATCATCACGCAGGCCCCGTTCCTGGCGACGATCTTCTACTCGTTGCACTCCTGGAACCTGCTCAACCCCGGTTCCTGGGGATTCATCGGGCTGTCGAACTACGTCGACGTCTTCACCGACGCGGAGTTCTACACCGCGGCCCTGAACACGGTGATCATCACCGTGGGCTGCGTGCTGGTCTCGCTGGCGCTCGGCATCGGGCTGGCCCTGCTGCTCGACCGGCCGTTCTTCGGACGCGGCGTGGTGCGCACCATGCTCATCACCCCGTTCCTGATCATGCCGGTGGCCTCGGCGCTGCTGTGGAAGACGAGCATGCTCAACCCGACCTACGGTCTGGTGGACGCGGTGCTCGGCCCGATCGGGCTCGGCGGCATCGACTGGGTCGGTGAGTACCCGATGGTCTCGGTGCTGGCCGCGCTGGTGTGGCGCTGGACGCCGTTCATGATGCTGATCGTGCTCGCCGGTCTGCAGAGCCAGCCGCGCGACGTGCTGGAGGCCGCCAAGATGGACGGCGCGACCCACTGGCAGACGTTCCGCTTCATGACGCTGCCGTTCCTGCGCCGCTACATCCAGCTGGCCGGGCTGCTCGGCTCGATCTACATCGTGAACACCTTCGACGAGATCTTCATGATGACGCAGGGCGGTCCCGGCATCGCCACCACCAACCTGCCGTACTACCTCTACCAACGGGTCTTCCAGGGCTTCGACGTCGGCCAGGCGGCCGCGCTCGGTGTCGTGGTCGTGATCCTGACCATCATCGTGGCCACCTTCGCGTTGCGCGCGATCTTCACCGCCATTTCCGGCAAGGAGGTTTCGGAATGAAGCGCCGCACGGCGGGAGGGACCGCACTGACGATCATTGCCTGGGCGTTGGGGATCCTCTTCGTGTTCCCGGTGTTCTGGATGGTCCTGACCTCCTTCAAGCAGGAGGCGGACGCCTACACCGACGACCCGAAGTTCCTCTTCACCCCGACGTTGGACCAGTACGCGCTGGTCTTCGACGGGGGTCTCGGGCCGTACCTGCTGAACTCGCTGATCGCCACGGTGATCTCGTGCCTGCTGGTGGTGGTGCTGGCCGTGCCCGCGGCTTACGCGCTGTCCATCCGGCCGGTGAAGGGCACCAAGGACGCGCTGTTCTTCTTCATCTCCACCAAGATGCTGCCGATCGTCGCGGCGATCGTGCCGATCTTCGTGGCGGCGCAGAACCTGCACCTGCTGGACAACGTCTGGGCGCTGGTGCTGCTCTACACCGGCATGAACCTGCCCATCGCGGTGTGGATGATGCGCTCGTTCTTCCAGGAGGTGCCCTCCGAGGTCCTGGAGGCGGCGAAGGTGGACGGTGCCGGGCTGCGCACCGAGCTCACCAGGGTGCTGCTGCCGATGGTGGCCCCCGGCATCGCCGCCACGGCGCTGATCTGCGCGATCTTCGCCTGGAACGAGTTCTTCTTCGCGGTGAACCTGACCGCGATCAACGCACCGACCGTGCCGGTCTTCCTGGTCGGCTTCATCACGAGCGAGGGCCTGTACTGGGCCAGGCTGTCGGCGGCCGCCACGCTCGCGGTGCTGCCGGTGGTCATCGTCGGCTGGATCGCGCAGCGCCAGCTGGTGCGCGGGCTGTCCATGGGCGCCCTGAAGTGATCGAACCCGCTCACCCCGGCCCCGCGCCGGGGTGAGCGCAGAACCGTCGAGGTGGGCACCCCTTCGACCGCGCGGAGCGGGCGATCGGGGTGTCCACCTCGCGTGCCGTCACGAGTTCCAGAACCGCGGCGGCTTGCAATGAGTGGGTGGGTGCGCAGCGCGTCCACCCCGGGGTGAGGCGAGAAGAAGGGATGGCCGGCATGCGTGCGGTCGTCGTCGAAGGTCCCGGTCAGATCACCGTGACCACGGTGCCCGATCCGACTCCGGGACCCAACGATGTGGTGGTGGCGGTGGACGCCGTCGGTCTCTGCGGGACCGACCTGCACCTGGTGGACGGGGAGATCCCCGTGGTGAACTACCCGATCGTCCCCGGTCACGAGCTGGCCGGTCGCGTGGTCGCGGTGGGCTCCGAGGTCACCCGGCTCTCCGAGGGCGACGTCGTGGCGGTCGACCCGTCGCTGCCCTGCGGCGAGTGCCGGTACTGCCGCAAGGGCAAGGGAAACCTGTGCGAGCCGTGGCAGGCGATCGGCATCAGCTCGCCCGGTGGCGCCGCCGAGTACGTGCGGGTGCAGGCCAAGAAGTGCTACCCGGTTCCCGCGGGCACCGCGCCGACCGCGGCGGCGCTGATCGAGCCGCTGTCCTGCGCCGTGCACGGCCTGGACAAGGCGCCGCACGACCTCACCGATGACGTGCTGATCTACGGGGCGGGCACGATGGGGCTGCTGCTGGCGCAGCTGCTCAAGCGGGCCGGGGTGAACTCGCTGTCGGTCGTGGACCGGCGGCAGGACCGGCTCGCGGTCGCCGAGGCGATGGGCGTGCACGCGGTGGCCACCGACGCCTCGGCCCTCGACAGCGACGGCTGGGACCTCGTGGTGGACGCCACCGGCGTCATCGCCGCCATCGAGGACGGGCTGGGCCGGGTCCGCAAGGCGGGCACGTTCCTGCAGTTCGGCGTCGCGGACGCGAAGGCGAGCGCGAACTTCTCCCCGTTCAAGGTCTACAACGAGGAGATCACGATCGTCGGCTCGATGGCCGTGCACAACAGCTTCGACCGGGCGCGGGACCTGCTGGTCGCCGGGGCGATCGACCCCGACTCGCTCATCACGAACACCGCCGGTCTCGAGGACTACGCGGCGGCGCTCGAGGAGTTCCGCTCGGGCGCGGGCCTGAAGACCCAGGTGCTGCCCTCCGCGTGATCTTCCGCCACCGCCCGGCCCACCCCCGTCCGGCCGGGCGGCGGCGGATCCTCCGCCTCGACCTTGCGCAGCCGACGCGCCGCTGATGGGCGGAGGAGGAGAAGCCGAGCGGGGGCAGGCGGTCAGCCCGTCCGCTCCAGAACTTCCGCTGACGGCTCCGGCGCACCCCGCAGCCTGTTCAGGCCCAGCGGGTCGAAGCGCAGCAGCGACAGCCCCGCGAGCACCGCGGCCCCGATTCCCACGGCCACGAACGGCCAGTTGTACATCGCCTGCTCGCCGTCCGGGTAGTAGGCCAGCACCAGCGCCACCGAGGACCCGACCACCCAGGCCAGGGCTCGCGGCGTCCAGCGCAGCGCGCAGCCGAAGGCCAGGCCCCACGTCAGGTACCAGGGCAGCACCACCGGGGACAGCAGCGCGGCCGCCAGCAGCCCGATCGCGGCGCGCCGCACCGCGATCGTCCCGCCCTCCTGCGCGAGCCACCACTGCCGGAGCAGCACCGCCGCCAGCGCCAGCGAACCGAGGGTGCGGCCCACCTCCACGAACGGGCCGCGGTCGACGTCGGCGAACAGCGACACCAGGCTGTGCACGGCCTGGCCGACGCCGGTCGGCGCGGACAGGTAGTTGACGATCATCCCGGGCGCGGAGAGCGCGGGCAGCCAGCCGAAGCCGACCTTCGCCAGCGCCATGCAGGCGGCGAAGGTCGGTACGAAGACCGCCACCGAGGCGGTGCCCGCCCGCAGCAGCCGCTGCCAGCGGTTGCCCGGCAGCCGGGCCGCCCAGATCCACACGAGGAACGGCAGCGCCACCCCGGCGGTCGCCTTGATCGCCATCGCCAGCGTCACCAGCGCGATCCCGCCCGCGTGCTTGCCGCGCAGCACCAGCAGGGTGCCCATCGCGAGCAGGCCGATCATGAGCATGTCGTTGTGCGGTCCGCCGATGAGGTGGACCACGGTCATCGGGCTGGCCGCGGTGAGCCACAGCGCCACCGGCAACCGGCCCCCGAGTTCCCGCACCAGACCCGGCAATGCGAAGATCAACATGACCAGCCCGCAGAGCAGCACCAGGCGCATCACGATGACACTCGAGATCATGCCGTCGCCGGCGAGCAGGATCACGCCCTTGGCGATCCCCATGAACAGCGGTCCGTACGGCGCGGGCGTGGTCTGCCAGGTCGGGTGCACGTTGTCCGGGATCGGCCCGGTGAGCGTGGAGGGCCCCACCGCGTAGGGATCGATCCCGTGCAGCGCGAGCAGGCCCTGGCCGAGATAGCTGTAGACGTCCCGGGTGAACAGCGGCGGAGCGATCAGCATCGGCCCGACCCACGCGGCCGTGGCCGCCAGCACCCCGCGCGAGTCGACCAGTCCCGCCAGCACGCCCCGCCCCAGCCGGACCCACGCCCAGACCAGGACGCCGAAACCGGTGTAGAGCACCGCGAGCGCGAGGTCCCGGCCGTGGCCGTAGCGCATCGCCGACAGCGGCCCCGAGCCGAGGATCGGATCGTGCACCAGCACTCCGGCACCGCCGAACGAGCCGGCGAGCAGCAGCAGCGAACCGATCGCACCCAGCGCGACCGTGCGCAGCGGCAAGCGGAGTCGCGGGGTGCCGGGGTCGCGCCCCGCACCGGATCGGCGATCGGGACTCGTGGTGGTGTCGGCGGCACCGCGACGGGCCTGCTCGGCGTCGTCCGCGGCGCCCAGCTCGGTGGGCGGACTCGGGGGCATCGTGCGCCCCATGTTTCCACACGGCGATCGACATCCGGTCGAGACCACTCCCGAATGATCCGTTGAAGATCATTCGGGAGCGGGTCCGCTCCGGTTCAGCGCCAGGTCAGAGCGCGGTGACCCCGACCTTCGAGCCCGGTTCGACCTTGCTGCCCGCCAGCGGCAGCTGGCCCAGGATCAGCGCGTCCGGCCGCTGGAAGAACGAGTGCACCTCCAGCTCGAGGCCCAGCGCGGCGAGCTCCTGCTCGGCCTCCCGCGCGCTCTTGCCGTTGAGGTCCGGCACCGTCACGGCGTTCGACAGCACCACGCCCACGCGCGGCTTGCCGGAGAGCTTCACCACCGTGCCCGAGGCGGGATCCGTGGTGATGACGTGATCGGCCTCGACGTTCGAGTCGAACTGCCTGCCCGCCTCGTACGGCTCGAATCCGGCGGCGCTGAGCGCGGCGAACGCCTCGTCCTTGCTGGCCCCGGTGACGTCCGGCACCGGAACCGGCGGCGGGCCCTTGCTCACGACGAGCCGCACCGGGGAGCTGATCGCCAGCTCGGTGCCCGGGCCCGGGTCCACGGAGATCACCGCGCCCTCCGGGACCGTCGAGTCGTACTGGTCCGCCGAGGCGTCCCGCTCCGGTCGCAGCGAGGCGCTGCGCAAGGCCTGCTGCGCCTCGTCCACGCTGGTGCCCGCGGCGATGTCCGGCACCTTCGGCCTGCCCAGTGAGACCACCAGCTCGACCGACTGCCCGCTGAGGGTCCGCGCGCCCTGCTTCGGCGAAGAACTGATCACGGTCCCGGCGGGCACCTCGTCGTCGAGCTGCCGGTCGATCTCAGCGGTGAGGCCGGCGCCGCGCAGCACCTGCACGGCCACCTGCTCGGTCTCCCCGGTCACGCGGGGCACCTGGATGTAGCGGCCGTTGCCCATCCACCACGCGGTCCCGCCGATGAGACCCGCGATGACGAGGATCGCCACCGTCCACAGCGCGAACCGCCGCCCGTCCTTCCTGCGCTCCTGCTCGTGCAGCTCGGCGGGGGAGGGGCGCACCGCCGCGATCTCGTGGGTGGTCTCCTCCTCGGCCGGCGGGCGCGGCATCGCGCGGGTGCCCCGCGGGCCGCCGTGGTCGTAGGCCGCCGGATCCGGCAAGGAGGCCTCGGTGATGGGGGCGATCCGCTCGGTGGGCGGCCCGCCCGGGTCGGTGGAGACCAGCTCGGTGCGCTGCTCGGACACCGGGACCGGCACCGGAACCGGGCGCACGCCCAGGTCGGCTGCGATCCGGTCCAGCTCGCGCAGGAAGGCCGCGGCGTCGTCGGGCCGTCCGGCCGGGTCCCGCCGCGTCGCGCGCAGCACGAGGTGGTCCAGCGCGGGCGGCAGCTCCGGAACCAGCTCGCTCGGCGGTGGGACCTCGGAGTTCACGTGCTGGTAGGCCACCGACAGCGCGGTGTCCCCGTTGAACGGCGGCCGCCCGGTCAGCAGTTCGTAGAGCACCACCCCGGCCGAGTACACGTCCGTGCGGGCGTCCGCGTCGCCGGTCGTCACCTGCTCCGGGGAGAGGTAGGCGACGGTGCCGAGGATGACGTTGCCGGTGGTGTTGCCCGCTGAGGCGGTCGCGCGCACCAGCCCGAAGTCGGCGACCCGCACCGACCCGTCCAGCCCGACCAGCACGTTCTCCGGTTTGATGTCGCGGTGCACCATGCCCGCGTGGTGAGCGGCGGCCAGCGCCGAGAGCATCGGCCGCAGCACGCCCACCGCCATCGGCAGCGACAGCGAGCCCTGCTCCAGCAGCACCTCGCGCAGCGTGCAGCCCTCCACGAGCTGCATCACCAGGTAGACCCGGTCCCCGTCGGCCTCCCGGTCGACGCCCTGGTCGTAGACCGCGACCACCGCCGGGTGGTGCAGCCGGGCCGCCGAGCGGGCCTCCAGCTCGAAGCGGTCCACGAACGAGGGGTCCGCGGAGTAGTGCGCGTCCATCACCTTGAGCGCGACCGGCCGGTCCAGCCGGGTGTCCAGCCCGCGGTAGACGACCGACATGCCGCCCCGCGCGATCACCGAGTCCACCCGGTAGCGGCGCTCCAGCATGGCCCCGACGAGCTCCGATCCGCTTCCGGGTCGTGTTCCAGGAGTCATGTGTCCGTCCGCCAGCCGCAGGTGTCCGCTTCCTGCGTCGGATTGTTCCAGCATTGGGCGGGCGCATCGTCGCCCGGGCGGCGCTCCGGGGCCGCGGCCCGGCGCACTCGATGATGACCCTTCCGGGGCGCGCTGCGGTCCGGACCGCTGTGGCATCGTGTACCGGGTGAGTTCTATCCCAGCTGCCCCGGATGTGCTTGCTCCCGACGTGGAGATGACCCCGCTGCCCGATGTCGCCGAGCGGCTCGGGCTGGTGGTCACCCGGGTGCACCAGATGATCCGTGACGGCCACCTGCTCGCCATGCGCCGCGACGGCATCCTCGTCGTCCCGGCCGCGTTCCTCGCCGAGGGCGCGGTGGTGAAGGGGCTCGGTGGCACGATCACCCTGCTCCGCGACAACGGCTACAACGAGGACGAGATCCTCACCTGGCTGTTCACCCCCGACGACACGCTGCCCGGCACGCCCATCGACGCCCTGCGCGGCGATCGCGGTCGCGAGGTCAAGCGGAGGGCGCAGGCGATGGGCTTCTAAACCGCGGACCTCGGCGGCCTCGGCCGCGAGGTGGACGACGACGCACTTCGGATCCGCCCGGTGCCGGGCCGCGACGCAGCGGCCCGGCACCGTCGTGTCCGCGGGTCCCGCGAGCCGTCGCCTGCCGGGCGCCACGCCTCCGGGGGCTCGCCGGGGCGACCGCCCGTTGAGGGGAGCCCCGCTACCCGGTGATCCGCCGGGCGGCGAGCTTCCCGGACAGCAGCACCGGCGGCACGCCGACCCCGGGCGTCGTCCCCGAACCCGCCAGCACCGCGTTCTCCGGATTCCGCAGCAGGTTGCGCGGCCGGAACGGGCCGGTCTGGACGAAGGTGTGCGCGGCGGAGAACGGCGTCCCGGCCGCGTGGCCCTGCGCCGCCCACCCGGCGGGCGTGACCACCCGCTGCACCCGCACCGCATCGGCGAAACCGGTGAACCCGCGGGCCTCCAGCACCGCGAACAGCTCGTCCCGGTAAGCGGGCCCGATCCGCTCCCAGTCGAAGTCCGCCGCGCGCAGGTTCGGGCAGGGCGCGAGCACGTGGTGCAGCTCCGCCCCGGCTGGGGCCAGGGCGGGATCGCTCGCGGTCGGCCTGGTGACCAGCAGCGATGGATCGCTCATCAGCCGGCCGCGCTTGATGATCTCGGTGAAGGTCTCCTCCCAGGCGGAGCCGAAGGAGATGGTGTGGTGCGCGGTTCCCGGCCAGGAGCGCGTCGTGCCCGCGTGCACCACCACCGCCGAGGGAGACCAGCGCAACCGCCGCCGCCCGCCGCCCAGCAGCTCCCGCACCACCGGCAGGTCCGGGGTGAGGACCACCGCGTCCGCCGGGATCCGCTCCCCGGCGGCGTGCACCGCCACCACGCGGCCGGAGCGCTGTTCGAGCCGGTCCACCTCGGCGCCGTAGCGGAAGCGCACCCCGGCGCCTTCCGCGGCGGCGGCCAGCGCGGTGGGCAGCGCGTGCATCCCGCCGCGCGGGAACCACACCCCGCCGACGGTGTCCATGAACGAGATCACCGCGTACAGCGCCAGCGCCCGCCTCGGATCCAGGCCGGCGTAGAGCGCCTGGAACGAGAACACCCGCCGCACCCGCTCGTCGGAGAGGAAGCGAGCGATCGCCGGGCCCAGCCGGCCGAACCCGCCCAGCGCCACCAGCCGCGCCAGCTCGGGACCCACCAGGTCCAGCGGCGAGTCGAAGTTGGCGTCGATGAACCGGCCCATCTCCGCCCGGTGCACCTCGGTGAGCCAGTGCCGCAACCGCCGGTACCCGGCGGCCTCCGCACCCCCGGCGAAGCGGCGCACCTCCTGCTCCATCGCCTCGCCGTCGGTGTGCACGTCCAGCGCCGAACCGTCCGCGAAGCAGGCGCGGTAGGCCGGGTGCAGCGGGATCAGCTCGAGCCGTTCCGCGAGCGAGTCGCCCACCGCCGCCAGCGCCTCGTCCACCAGCTCCGGCATCGTGAGCACCGTCGGGCCGGTGTCGATCCGGTAGCCGTCGAGCTCCAGCAGCCCGGCCCGCCCGCCGGGCCGAACCTCGCGCTCCAGCACGGTGACCTCCCGGCCCGCGCCCGCCAGGTGCAGGGCGCAGGCGAGTCCCGCCAGACCCGCACCGACGATCACGACGTGCTCCGTGCGCCCCGGCACCCGGCGCATCAGCGGGTCCGGTCCGTGAGGGCCACCGCGAGCTCGCGGAGCCGGGTCACCGCGGGCTCGGCCAGCCCGCCCTCCTCCAGCGCTCGCAGCGCCGAGGCCGTCAGGTCCGCGATCCGCCGCTCCACCGCGTCCTGCGCGCCGAGTCGCACCAGCACGGCGCGGGCCTCCTCGATCCGTTCCGGGGACACGCCGGGATCGCCGAGCACCGACCGCAGCCGCACCGCGTCCCGCTCGTCCCCCCGCTCGCGCGCCTCCCGGAGCGCTTCGGCGATGAGCAGCGTCCGCTTGCCCTCCCGCAGGTCGTCCCCGGCGGGCTTGCCGGTGATCTCGGGGTCGCCGAACACGCCGAGCAGGTCGTCGCGCAGCTGGAACGCCACGCCGATGTCGTGGCCGAAGGCCTCCAGCGCGGCCAGCCGCGCCGGGTCCGCCCCCGCGAGCTCGGCGCCGAGCTGCAGCGGCCGCGCCACCGTGTAGGAGGCGGCCTTGAGCTCCGCGACCCGCAGCGCCGCCTCCGGGGTCTCGTCCCCGCGCACCTGGCTGAACACGTCCAGGTACTGCCCGGCCAGCATCTCGGTCCGCATCGCCCGCCACGGCCGCAGTCCGCGGGCGAGCGCGTCGGGCGCCAGCCCGGCGGCGTGCAGCATGTCATCGGCCCAGGCCAGCGCCAGGTCGCCGAGCAGCACCGCCGCGCTCATCCCGAACTGGGAAGCACCGCCGGTCCAACGCTCCTCGTGGTGGGTGCGGGCGAACGCGCGGTGCACCGTCGGGTGACCGCGGCGGGTGTCGGACTCGTCGATCAGGTCGTCGTGCACCAGCGCGCACGCCTGGATCAGCTCCAGCGCGCTCGCGGCCCGCAACGCCGCCTCCGCTTCCGGGCCCTCGGCGGCGCCGCCCGCCGCGCGCCAGCCCCACCAGGCGCAGGTCGGCCGGATGCGCTTGCCGCCGCCGAGCACGAAGCGGCTCAGCTCCCGCACCGCCTCGCCGAACCCGGCGTCGAGCGCGACGCACTCGTCGAGCCGGGTCTCCAGGTGGTCGGCGAGGATGCGCTGCACCCGGCCGGGCAGGTCGGCTTCCACGGTGTCCTCGGGGGTCGTGTCCACGTCGCGGGGGAGGTTCAGCTGCGGTGAGGATTCCTTGATGGGCACCTTCCCATCCTGCGCGACGTCCGCGCCCGGCGACGCACAGGGGGCGCGGGGGCTCAGGAGCGCCCGCTGACCGAGTCCGGGAGATCCCGCTCGTGCGTGCGCTGCGCCAGGAAGCCGACGGCGAGCACGGCGGCCAGCGTGATCACCGCGAGGATCATCGTCCACAGCCAACCCGCCCCGAGCCCGGTTCCGCTGTACTGGAACGTCGCGTTGAGCTCGCTGACCTCGCCCGGTTCCGGTGCCCAGGTGACGACTCCCGAGCTCTCCTTGCCGTTGGTGGTGGTCACCTCGCCCGGGGCGGTGAGCTCCACCTGCACCGAGGAGTCGGTGTCGGCCAGCGGTGTCAGGTCCAGCATCGTGGTGAACTCCACGAGCGATCCCTTCCGCTCCAGGTTCAGGTGGTAGCGGGACTCGACGGGGCTCAGCGAGTCGCCGAGCCGCTGGAGCTCGTCGAACTCGAGATCCCGGAACGTCAGTCGCGAACCGACCCGGCCCTGCTCCGAGTACGGGGCCACCTGCACCCGCTCGGCGAGGTCGTCCGGTGGCCGCAACCGGAACGGCACCTGCCCGTCGGGGGTGTCGGTGGTGAGCAGCAGCTCGCCGGAGGCCTTGTCCTCCTCGGTGAGCGTCATCGAAGCGTCGGCGTGCAGGCATCCGCTGAGCAGTGCGCCGACCATGGCCATGAGCAGCAGCAGGACCACCCGGGAGCGGCCGCGCATCGTGTCACCTCGCACGCCGGTGATGTTCGCAGGAGCCCTCGTTGATCGCCGAACGTCCGAGATCACCGCCGACCACCGAAGGTGGCCGGATCCGCTTCCCAGCGCGATAACCTTCGCCACATGGCATCTGAGAGCAGTGGCGTCCACCAGATCAGCGATCGCTACGTCGACGAACTCGCCGCGCTGGACCCGATCGAGGCGACCGCCCTCGGCCTTCCGGGTGGTGATGAACTGCTGACCGACTACTCGCCCGACGCGCACGGCGCTCGTGCCGAACTGGCCCGCCGCTCGCTGGCGGAGATGACCGCCGCCGAGCCCGCCGACGCGGGCGAGCGCGCCGCGAAGGCGGTGTTCCTGGAGCGCATCGGGCTGGACGTGGAGCTGCACGACGCCGGGGAGGACCTGGCCGCGCTCAACGTCATCGCCAGCCCGGTGCAGAACCTCCGCCAGATCTTCGACCTGATGCCGACCGACACGCCCGAGCAGTGGCGCACGATCGCGCGGCGCCTGGAGCGGATGCCCGAAGCCGTGGCGAACCTGCGCGCCGGGCTCACCGAGGCCGCCGCCCGGGGACGGGTCGCGGCCATCCGCCAGGTCACCCGGGTGGCCGAGCAGTGCGACACCTGGGCGGGCGCCGACGGCCGCCCGTCCTACTTCGCGAACCTCGCCGAGCGCGCCGAGGTCCCCGGGCCGCTGCGCGCGGAGCTGGACGCGGCGGTCGAGTCCGCCGCGGGCTCCTACGCGGAGCTGGCCCGCTTCCTGCGCACCGAGCTCGCGCCGCGGGCCCCCGAGCGCGACGCCGTCGGCGAGCAGCGCTACCGGCTCTGGTCCCGCTACTTCACCGGCGCCGCACTCGACCTGCGCGAGGCCTACGAGTGGGGCTGGGCCGAGTTCGCGGGCATCGAGGCGGAGATGAAGGAGGTCGCCGAACGCATCCGGCCCGGCGCGACGCCCGCCGAGGCCGCCGCCGCGCTCGACGCCGACCCGCGGTACCGGGTGCGCGGCAAGCAGGAGTTGCGGGAGTGGATGCAGCGGCTCTCCGACCAGGCGTTGCGGGACCTGCGCGGCACGCACTTCCACATCCCCGACGAGCTGATGGCCCTGGAGTGCCGCATCGCCCCGCCCGGCGGGGGCGTCGGCGCCTACTACACGGGGCCCACCGACGGCTTCACCCGCCCGGGCCGGATGTGGTGGTCGGTCCCCGAAGGCCGGGAGGAGTTCCCGACCTGGCGCGAGACCACGGTCGTCTACCACGAGGGCGTTCCCGGCCACCACCTGCAGATCGCGACGGCGGTGCACCAGGCCGAGCGGCTGAACAAGTTCCAGCGCCTCGCCTGCGTGGTCTCCGGGCACGCGGAGGGCTGGGCGCTCTACGCGGAGCGGCTGATGCGGGAGCTCGGCTACCTCGGCGACGACGGCGACCTGCTGGGGATGCTCAACGACCAGCTGTTCCGCGCTGCCCGGGTGATCGTCGACATCGGCATGCACCTGGAGCTGGACATCCCGGCGGGCACCGGCTTCCACGAGGGGGAGCGGTGGACGCCGGAGCTGGGCTCGGAGTTCATGCTCACCCGCACCGTCGCGGAGGCCGCGCAGGTGCACGACGAGATCGACCGCTACCTGGGCTGGCCGGGGCAGGCGCCGTCCTACAAGATCGGCGAGCGGTTGTGGCTGGCCGCGCGGGAGGACGCGCGCACCCGCCACGGGGCGGCCTTCGACTCGAAGGACTTCCACCGCCGGGCGCTCGAGCTGGGGTCGATGGGCCTGGACACCCTCCGCGACCAGCTCGCCGAGCTCTGACCGGCCGCCACCCGTCCCGCCCGTCGGGGCGGGTGGCGGAACTCCCCGCCGCCGGGACCGGTGCCGCTCGCCTCCACCGGCCGGGTGATCAGGCCGGGTCGAGGGGGAGGGATCGCCCGAGCACCGCGAAGGGGCGCGGATCGCCGGTGAACTGGTAGTGGCGCAGCACGTCGCCGAACCCCACGCGCCGGTACAGCTTCCACGCGCGGGTCGGGCCCTCGGGCGTGGACAGCAGCACGCTGTGCCCAGGTGCGCCGCGCAGCAACCGCCGCAGGATGGTCTCGCCGAGCCCGCCGCCCTGGCTGTCCGGACGCACGTGCAGCTCGGTGAGCTCGAAGTAGTCGTGCATCCACTGCTCCGCCTCGGCGCGCGGCGCCGCCGTCAGCAGGCCGCGCAGCACCTGCTCGTGCCACCACTGGCCCGGCACGCCCAGGTAGCCGTACCCGATGCCGATCAACTCGTCGGCGTCGTTGAACGCGGCGACGCAGCGCCAGCCCGCGCGCATCATGTGGGCCGACCACATCGGTGCGCGCTGCTGGGCGGTGGAGGCCGGGTAGTTCATCGCGTCCACGTACACCTGGAGCGCCTCGGTGAGGCGGGCCCGGAGCTGGTCGGCGGTCAGCTCGACGATGCGATCGGGGTGCGGTGAGGGCGCGGCTGTCACGAGCCGACCCTAGAGGGTCGGGCAAGCACCGGCGGTGTCCGGTCGTCCCGGCCGTCGGGGCCGCGTCCGCGCTGGTGGCCGCACCACGTGCCGGTTGACTCGAACAGGTGATCTACGCCGTGGGCCTTGAGCTCCCCGGGTGCGCGGTCTACTGTTGGACTCGTCGAACTGAAGTTCGAGACCGCGTGCGCCTGGTTCACCGGGAACGGCGTGGCCCCGGCATCGGTTCGCGCGTCACGTCCGGCTGCGGGGTGGGGGAAGCGCTCCGCGGCCGGGCGGCCGGCTTCCCCCCGGCTCACCACGTCCCACCCCGATCCGGCACCCCCTCGGCGCCCGGACCGGCACCGTCGTGACCGAGCGGAGAACTCCGATGCCACAACCCGCCCACCCGCCCGCACCGCCGTTCATCCCGGCGCAGCGCCGACCCGGCGACCCGCTTCGGCGCAGGCAGTGCGACGCGGCCCCCGAGCGCCCCGGTGACCGGCGCAAGGACGGCGCCGCCTGGACTCCCGTCACCGCACCCGCTCCGCCCGCGGGGGCCCGCAGCCTGCTGGCGCAGGCGAACGCCTGCCTGGACGACGCGCGGGACGCGAGCCGGGCGACCGAGCGCTACGTCTTCGCGCACCTGGCCGCGCTGCGCGCCGCGACGGCGGTGGTGCTGGCGCGCTCCTGGCGTCGCCGCGCGCGGCGCTCCGGGAGCGTCTGGCTCCAGCTCACCGAGGTCGCGCCCGAGCTGCGCGAGTGGGCGGCGCACTTCACCGCGGGCTCGTTGCGGCGGGCCGCGGCGGAGGCGGGCAGCCCCGGCATCACCCCTGGTGAGGCCGAGCTCTGCCTGCGGCACGCCACCGAATTCGTCGCCGTCGTCGACCGCGGCCTGTCCGGAGCCGCCCGGTGACCCCGCACCCGCCCGCGGCGATCGATCCCGGCCGGATGCTCGACCTGATCGGGATCGAGGGGCAGCTGCTCACCGCCGCGACCCACGACGTCCATCCGGACGTCCCGGTCCCGGGGGCGTCGGGCCGGACGGTCGCGGAGGCGATCTGGTTCCTCGGCGGGCAGTGCGAGGACGCGCTGAGCTGGATGGGCGCGTCGGAGCAGGCCGCGAGGGCCTGGGCCGTGCCGGACCCGGTGAGCTTGCGCGGCGTGACCGCGCGGTTCACCGCCCGGCTCGCCGAGCTGCTCGCGGAGTTCGGCACCCGGCCACCCCAGGACGCCTGCCCGACCTGGTGGCCGGAGGAGCACACCGTCCGGTTCTGGATCCGCCGGACGCTGCACGCCACGACCGTGCACCGGGTGGACGTGCAGGCGGCGGCCGGGGTGCGGCGCACCGCCATCGACGCGGACCTGGCGCTGGACGGCATCGACGAGGCGCTGCGGCTGTGGCTCGGCTACCGGCTGCACGCGGTCGGGATCACCTCCACCCGGCCGTGCTCGGTGGGAGTGGCGGTGGGGGACGCGGCCTGGCTGGTGCACGCGGACCTGAACCGCACGTTCGTGCACCGCGCCGAGCCGGAACGAGCGCGATCGGCGGACGCGGTGATCACCGGGGATCCCGAGCCGATGTACCTCTGGCTGTGGGGCAGGCTGCCCGACCGCGAGATCGGCACCGCGGGGGACCAGGACGCCGTCGCCCAGCTCTGGGGTCTGCTCCGCCTGGCCACCCGCTGATCCGGGGGCATCGCCTCACGCGCGGAGGCGGAGGCCCTTGGGCGTGGGCCGGAAGCCCGCGTCGGTGAGGATCTCGGCCATCCGGGAGCCCCAAGCCCCGGAGCCGTCGGCGCGCTGCACCGCCAGCTCTCCCAGCCAGCCCTCGCGCACCGCGCGCGCGAGGCCGTCCGCCGCGTCCCGCAGCGGTTGCTCCTGCTCGGTGAACGAGAGCAGCGACCGGCCACCGCGCTCCACGTAGAGCACGGCCGCGCCGGAGACGAGCACCAGCAGCGCCCCGGCCTTGCGTCCCGGGCGGTGCCGGGTCTCGCCCACCGGGTCGGGCCAGGGCAGCGCCGCGCCGTAGGGCTGGGCGGGATCCGCGGCCGCCAGCACCACCACGGCCCGCCGCTCCGCCTCCTCCGGTCCGGCCGATGCCCGCACCCGATCGATCGCCCCGGGAACCGCGAACTGCGCCGCGCCCAGTCCCTCCACGACGTAGCCGCGGCGGCAGCGCCCGGATTCCTCCATCGCCCGCAGCACCTTGTAGACGGCGGAGAACCCGCCGCTGACCCGCTCCGCCTCCAGCGCTCCCCGGGTGAGCACGCCGTGGCGTTCCAGGAAGGACTCCGCCCGCGCGTGCGCCCTGCGGGTCGGCTCGGCCGCCGGCACCGGCGCCAGCGACCACCGGCCCGAGACGGTCGGTGGACCGCTGCGGCTCGGCATCGACGGACGTCCCGCGCGCAGCCGCGCGTACCGGCCGCGCGGCGCGCTCCGCCGCGCCTTGTGCGCGGCACCCCGACCGGAGACCAGCGCCCGCAGCGGCGCCAGCGTGTCGTTCGTGACCACGCCCGCCCACACCAGGTCCCAGAGCGCCGCGATCACCGCTTCGTCGGCGGGCGCCTCCTCGTCCCGCTCCACTAGCAGCGCCCCGGCCCGGTCGGCCAGCCCCCGGAAGAACTGCGCCCCGCCCTCCAGCGAAGTCCGCACCGCCTGGTGCAGCGGGGTCAGCTCCACCGCCTCCGGGGGGTCCGGCAGCAGCAGGTCGGCCACGTCGGTGGGTGCCAGCGCGATCCACCCGTCGCCCCCGGCCAGCGAACCCGAGCCCACCCAGGAGACCTCGCCGGTGGAGGTCAGCTCGTCCAGCAGCGCCGGGGCGTACCCGGGCAGCCGAGCGGGCAGCACCAGCGACTCCAGCGCGCTCGCCGGCAGCGGAGCCCCGGCCAGCTGCTCGACCACCGAGTACACGTCGTCGACCGTCGGCGCCGCGCGCACCCGCGCCCCCACCCCCTGCCAGGAGGGCAGGAACCGGCCCAGCGCCGCGGGTTCCACCGGCTCCACCTCGGACCGGAGCCGCGCCAGCGAGCCGCGCCGCAACCGCCGCAGCACCTCGGCGTCGCAGTACTCGAGAGCCTGCCCGCCCCCGGCCTCCAGCGGCCGCAGCTCCCCGCGCACCAACCTGCCCGACCCGGCAAGCCGGTCCAGCACGTCGTGCACCACGGCGACACCCAGGCCGAACCGCCGCGCCGCCGCCTCGGCCGGGAACGGACCGCGCGAGCGGGCGAACCGGATCAGCAGCTCGCCCAGCGGATCGGTGACCGGCTCGGTGAACACCTCGGGAACCCCGACCGGCAGCGCGACGCCCAGCGCGTCCCGCACCTTGCCCGCGTCCTCCACCGCGATCCACCGCGGTGTTCCGGCGATCCGGACTTCCAGCACCCGCCGCTGCTCCTGCAGCAGCGCCAGCCACTCCTGCCGGATCCCGCGTTCCCCGGCCTCCGCCGTGGACAGATCACCGAGGAACCGCAACAGGTCCGCCGCCGACTCCGCGTCCTTCGCGTGCCGCTCGGGCACGAGCCGTTGCAGCTGCGCCTCGACCTCGGCGACCACCTCCGGGTCCAGCAGCTCGCGCAGCGCCTCGGAGCCGAGCAGCTCCGCCAGCAGCGTCGAGTCCAGGCTCAACGCCGCCGATCGACGCTCCGCGAGCGGGGCGTCGGTCTCGTACAGGAACATCCCGATGTATCCGAACAGCAGGCTGCGCGCGAACGGCGAGGGCGAGGGCGTCTCCACTTCCACCACCCGCACCCGGCGGGCGGCGATCTGCGACATCAGCTCCGCCAGCCCCGGCACGTCGTAGACGTCCTGCACGCACTCCCGCATCGCCTCCAGCACGATCGGGAACTGCTCGTACTGCGCCGCCACCGCCAGCAGCTGCGCCGAGCGCTGCCGCTGCTGCCACAGCGGGGAGCGCTTCCGCGGGTCCCGCCGGGGCAGCAGCAAGGCCCGCGCGGCGCACTCCCGGAACCGTGCCGCGAACAGCGCTGACCCGCCGACCTCCTCGGTGACCACCCGCTGCACCTCGTCCGCGTCCAGCAGCACGTCCTCCGCGCTCGGCAGCACGTCCGCCCCCGACTCGTCCAGCGCGTCCGCCAGCCGCACCACGATGCCGTCGTCGGAGGACGCCACCTGCGGGTCGATCCCGCGCCGCTCCCGCAACCGGGCGCCGATCGCCAGACCCCACGGCCCGTTCACCTGGGCGCCGAACGGCGAGTGCACCACCATCCGCCAGTCGCCGAGCTCGTCGCGGAAGCGCTCCACCACGATCGTGCGGTCGTCCGGCACGTGCCTGGTGGCCGCCCGCTGCTCCTCCAGGTAGGCCAGCAGGTTGTCCCGCGCCCACTCGTCGAGGCCCGCCGCGGTCATCCGCTGGACCGCGCGCTCCCGGTCGGCGGCCACCAGCTCCCGGACGAACGCGCCCAGCGCCCGGCCCAGCTCGAGCGGCCTTCCCGGCGAATCACCGCGCCAGAACGGCATCCGGGCCGCCTGCCCGGGGGCGGGCACCACGATCACCCGGTCGTGTGTGATGTCCTCGACCCTCCACGACGAGGTCCCGAGCAGGAAGGTGTCGCCCACCCGCGACTCGTAGACCATCTCCTCGTCCAGTTCGCCGACCCGCACCCCGCCGCGCCCTGCCTCCTCGTCGCCCGGCGTCGTCACGGTGAACAGCCCCCGGTCCGGGATCGTGCCGCCCGAGGTCACCGCGAGCCGCTGCGCGCCCGGGCGCGCTCGCAGCTCGTCCTGCACCCGGTCCCACACGATGCGCGCCCGCAGCTCCCCGAACTCCTCGCTCGGGTAGCGGCCCGCCAGCATGTCCAGCACGGCGTACAGCGCGGAGTCCGGCAGCCCGGCGAACGGCGCGGCCCGCCGCACCACCCGCGCCAGCGACTCCAGCGGCCACGGCTCCATCGCGACCATCGCCACGACCTGCTGAGCCAGCACGTCCAGCGGGTTGCGCGGGAAGGACAGCGATTCGATCAGCCCGGCGGCCATCCGCTCGGCGACCACCGCGCAGCCCACCAGGTCGCCCCGGAACTTCGGGAACACGATCCCGCGCGAGACCGCGCCCACCTGGTGCCCGCCGCGGCCGATCCGCTGCGTCCCGGAGGCCACGCTCGGCGGCGTCTCCACCTGCACCACCAGGTCCACCGCGCCCATGTCGATGCCCAGCTCCAGGGAGGAGGTCGCCACCACGCACGGCAGCCGCCCCGACTTGAGCTCTTCCTCGACCAGCGAGCGCTGCTCCTTGGACATCGAGCCGTGGTGCGCCCGCGCGACCGCCACCGCCGCGCCCGAGGTGGTGCCGGATCCGCCGACCGCCTCCGCCGGGAACCGGTCGGGCTCCGCGGTCTCCCCGGCCCGCTCGGCGGCGAGCTCGTTGATGCCCGCGGTGAGCCGCTCCGCGAGCCGCCGCGAGTTCGCGAACACGATCGTCGACCGGTGCGCTCCGATCAGGTCCAGCACCCGCTCCTGCACCGAGGGCCAGATCGACGTCCGCTGCTCGGCGCCCGCCTCCTCCGCGTCCTGGCCCGCCGTCGAGCCCAGCTCGGCCAGGTCGGGCACCGGTACCTCGACGGTGACCCGGACCTGCTTGACCTCCTCCGGCTGCACCGCGCGGACCGGGCGGCCCCCGCCGAGGAAGGTGCTCACCTCCGAGACCGGGCGCACCGTGGCCGACAGCCCGATCCGCTGCGCGGGCTCGGCCAGCAGCTCGTCGAGCCGCTCCAGCGAGAGCGCCAGGTGCGCCCCGCGCTTGGTTCCCGCGACCGCGTGCACCTCGTCCACGATCACCGTCCGCACCCCGCGCAGCGACTCCCGCGCCGCCGAGGTCAGCAGCAGGAACAGCGATTCCGGCGTGGTCACCAGCACGTCCGGGGGGGTGCGGGCGAAGCCGCGCCGCTCCTCGGCCGGGGTGTCCCCGGTGCGCATCCCGACCCGGATCTCCGGCGGCGTCCCGCCGCGGCGCAGCGCGGCCTGGCGGATCCCGGCGAGCGGGGCGCGCAGGTTCCGCTCCACGTCCACCGCCAGCGCCTTCAGCGGGGACACGTACAGCACGCGGCAGCGCCGCTTCGGCTCCTCCGGAGGGCCGGCCGCGCCCAGGTCGTCGAGGGCGGACAGGAACGCGGCGAGCGTCTTGCCGGAGCCGGTCGGCGCCACCACCAGGGCGTGCTCACCCGCCCGGATCGCCTCCCACGCCCCGGCCTGCGCCTGCGTCGGGGCGTGGAAGGCGCTCCGGAACCAGTCCCGGGTGGCGGGGGAGAAGCCGTCCAGCGCGTCGTCCACGACCCCATGCTGGACCACGGCACCGACAGCGCGGCCGGGAACGATTCCCCCGAACAGCCCACCCGTGATCGTCCGTCGTGACAACATTCATCAGAACGGGTGGTCCGGACTCCCGGATCCGGTGAGGGAAGGACACAACCGGTGCGCGTGCTGTCGGTGGACCTCGGCACCTCCAACACGGTCGCGGTGCTGTCCGCGCACGGCAGGCCGCCGCGAGTCGTCGAGGTCGACGGCTCGGCGACGATGCCGTCGGCCGTGTTCGCCACCGAGGACGGTGCGATCGTCGTGGGACGGGACGCGGAGCGCCGCGCGCGGCTCGACCCGTCCCGCTTCGAGCCGAACCCGAAGCGCCGCATCGACGAGGGCACCCTGCTGCTCGGGGACGCGATCATCACCGTCACCGACGCGATGGCCGCCGTGCTGCACCGCGTCGCCGAGGAGACCACCCGCCAGCTCGGCGGTGCCCAGCCCGACGAGGTCCGGCTCACCCACCCCGCGCAGTGGGGCCCCACCCGCCGCACCGTGCTGCTGTCGGCGGCCCGGCTGGCCGGTTTCCGCGGCGAGCTGGTGCTGATCCCGGAGCCGGTCGCCGCCGCGGCGCACTTCGCCTCGTTCCCCGGGCGCGCGCTGCCGCCGGGCGGGGTGCTGGCGGTCTACGACCTCGGCGCGGGGACCTTCGACTGCGCCGTCGTCGGCGCCACCCCCGGTGGCTTCGCGGTGCTGGCCGAGGACGGGCTCGCCGACCTCGGCGGCCTCGACGTGGACCAAGCGCTGCTGGAGCACGTCGGCCGCCAGGTCTCCAACAAGGACCCGCAGCGGTGGCAAGCCCTCCTGCGCCCGGGAACCACCGCCGACCGCCGCGCTCAGCGCGCGCTGCGCGAGGACGTCCGGGAGGCCAAGGAGGTGCTGTCCCGGCACGTGCAGACCGAGGTGCCGATGCCGGAGCCCTTCGCCGACGTGCTGGTCACCCGGCAGGAGCTGGAGGCGCTGATCAGGCCGAGCCTGCGCCGCAGCGTCGAGATGCTGGCGGCGCTGCTGCGAGCCGGGGGAATGGGTCCGCAGCAACTCGCCGGGCTCTACCTGGTCGGTGGTTCCAGCCGGTTGCCGCTGGTCGCGAGCCTGATCGGGGAGGAGCTCGGCATCGTGCCCACCAGCCTCGACCAGCCGGAGACCGCCGTCGCGCTGGGCGCGCACCACGTGGCCCGCGACGGTGGCGCGGCGCGCACCGACCGCTCGGGATTCGCCCCGCCGACCCCGCCCGGCGGCTACCCGCCGCCCGCCTTCCCCGTCCCGCCGCCCGCGCCGGGCCGCACCTCCCGCCGCCCGCTGGTCCTCGGCGGCGCGCTCGCGGCCGCGCTCGTGCTGGTCGCGGCGGTGGTGCTGGCGGGAGCGCTCGGCGGTGGTGGCGCGGCGCCCGGGGCGGCGGAGTGCCGGGACGTCTCGGCCAGGGACGCGGAGGGCTTCACGCCCTGCCTGCGCGCGCTCGCGGGAGACCTGCCGGAGCGGGCGCACTGCGCGCCGGGCTGGCAGCGCCCGGTCCCCGGCCTGCGCGATCTCGGCGGGGTGGTCGTCTCCTGCGCGGAGGGCAATCCGGACGACGCCGCGCTCGTAATCTACGCGCACCTGGACTCGGTGGAGGCGGCGCGGGAGCGGGCGGAACTGCTGCTGATGTTCCACGGCGCGGCCGGCGGCGAGGTGCGCGCGGCCTGGTCCGGCGGCGGTCTCACCGGCCGCTACCGCGCGGTGGTGGGGGAGTCGGTGGGCACCGCCGTGTTCACGGCCGACGACCTCCCGGTGGTCGGCGCTGTGCTCACCCCGAACGGCGACCACCGGCTCACCCCGGACGGCGTGGCCGACGAGTTCGAGCGGCTGGTGCAGCCGGGCGCCGCCTGATCAGCGCCCGCGCTGGTTCCAGAACCAGCGCAGCGCCACGACGATGGCGACCAGCAGCATCGCCGCGATCACCAGCTGGCCCAGCGGGCTGGACAACCCGGTCGGATCGGTCTGCATCGGCAGCACACCGCGACGGTACCCGCGGCCGCGCTGAGTACGCTGGGACCGATGCGACACACCGATTTCCGCGAACGGATGGCTCAGGAGTTCGGCAGGCTGCGCGCCGAGATGCTCGCCGAGGACCACGTGATGTCGGAGCTCGGCGGCCGCACGGTGGACCAGGCGCTGGAAGCGGGCTACCCGCCGAAGCAGGTGTGGCGGGCGCTGTGCGACAGCTTCGGGGTGCCCGCGGCCCGCCGCTGAGCCCCTTCTGTCCCCCGTTCCGGTGCGGGACGGGTTTTCTGCCCCTCGTTGGAGTGACGGCACTGGCGTGTCGGCTCGTCGATCGAACATTCGTTCGCCTATGATCGGTGGCGTGGATCGGACGCGGTTGCGGACCGG
This sequence comes from Saccharopolyspora antibiotica, assembly GCF_047200635.1. NCBI lineage: Bacteria > Bacillati > Actinomycetota > Actinomycetes > Pseudonocardiales > Pseudonocardiaceae > Saccharopolyspora > Saccharopolyspora antibiotica. The sequence continues at coordinate 88,552 of NZ_JBJZOI010000008.1, forward strand.
CCTCCTCGCCGGAGCGGCGATCGGGCCAGCGCACCGGAGTGTCGGTCCCACCCCGTAGCGTCGTGCGAGCACGACGACAGTCCGACTTGACCGAGGTGGACCCCCGATGGCAGCGACACCGGACAAGGGCAAGGCGCTCGAACTGGCCCTGGCCCAGATCGACAAGCAGTACGGCAAGGGATCGGTGATGCGGCTCGGCGACGAGTCGCGGGCGCCGGTCGAGGTCATCCCCACCGGCTCCATCTCGCTGGACGTGGCGCTGGGCATCGGCGGCCTGCCGCGGGGTCGCATCGTGGAGATCTACGGCCCGGAGAGCAGCGGCAAGACCTCGGTCGCGCTGCACGCGGTGGCCAACGCGCAGAAGCTGGGCGGCACCGCCGCGTTCATCGACGCCGAGCACGCGCTGGACCCGGAGTACGCCAAGTCCATCGGAGTGGACACCGATGCGCTGCTGGTCTCCCAGCCCGACACCGGTGAGCAGGCGCTCGAGATCGCGGACATGCTGATCCGCTCCGGCGCGCTGGACTGCATCGTGATCGACTCGGTGGCCGCGCTGGTGCCGCGCGCCGAGATCGAGGGCGAGATGGGCGACAGCCACGTCGGCCTGCAGGCCCGGCTGATGAGCCAGGCGCTGCGCAAGCTGACCTCGGCGCTCTACAACGCGAAGACCACGGCGATCTTCATCAACCAGCTCCGCGAGAAGGTCGGCGTCATGTTCGGCAGCCCGGAGACGACCACCGGCGGCAAGGCGCTGAAGTTCTACTCCTCGGTGCGGCTGGACGTGCGCCGGATCGAGACGCTCAAGGACGGTTCGGACGCGGTGGGCAACCGGACCCGGGTGAAGGTCGTGAAGAACAAGACCGCGCCGCCGTTCAAGCAGGCCGAGTTCGACATCATCTACGGCATCGGGATCAGCCGCGAGGGCTCGCTGATCGACATGGGCGTGGAGCAGGGCATCATCCGCAAGTCCGGTGCCTGGTACACCTACGAGGGCGACCAGCTCGGCCAGGGCAAGGAGAACGCCCGCAAGTTCATGCGGGAGAACCCGGACGTGGCCAACGAGATCGAGAAGCGGATCAAGGAGAAGCTCGGCATCGGGGCCAAGCTGGACGCCGACGAGGCCGCCCCGGCTCCTGTCGAGTTCTGAGCCCGGTGGTCTCGGAGGACGACTTCGCCGAGAGCCCCCGCCCGCGGCGTGGCGGCGGGCGGTCCGGCGGCGGAGGTGTGTGGCGCAGCACCGAGGGGCCTCCCGGTGGCCCGGGCCCCGAGAGCCCGGCCTCCGGCATCCCGGGCCCGGGGGATACCGGGGCCCGACCCGGCGCGGACAGCGCTCCGGCTCCCGGCAACCGCCGTCGGCGCAGCGCGAGGGCGGAGGGTCAGCTCCCGGAGCGCGACTCCGGACGGCAGCGCGACCCAGGACGGCAGCGGGAGGAACGTCCGCCCGGGGTGCCGCAATCCCCGGAGGCGCAGGCTCGCGACGTGGTGTACCGGCTGCTGGCGGTGCGCGCCCGCAGCCGATCCGAGCTGCGGCAGGCCCTGCTGCGCAAGGAGATCGACGAGGACGTGGCGGACGCGGTGCTGCAGAAGTTCGTCGACGCCGGGCTGGTGGACGACGCGGAGTTCGCCGAGGCCTGGGTCAACGAGCGGCAGCGCAATCGAGGCCTCGGACGCAAGGCGCTCGGCTACGAGCTGCGCCGCAAGGGCGTGGCGGAGGAGCTCGTCGCCGAGGCGCTCTCGGCGGTCGACGCCGAGTCGGAGGAGGAACGCGCGCGGGAACTGGTGCGCCGCAAGCTCCGCTCCGGCCGGGTGGACGACCGGGAGAAGCTGCTGCGGCGGCTGGTCGGGATGCTCGCCCGCAAGGGATACCCGGAGGGGCTGGCCTTCCGGGTGGTCAAGGACGAGCTCGACCGGGCGGAGCTGGACGCGGGGACGGACGACGCGGAGCTGCCGTGACCGCGCCGCCGTCCAGTAGGCTGCCCGACCGGGCCTCCCCGATGATCACGTGATCGCGCACTGGCGGACGCGCGGGTCGGCTCCGGGCGACCCGACGAGCGCAGCCGAGCGGAACAGGGGTGTTATGCGAGCCGGTGCTGGCACGGAGACGCGGCACATCGTGTGGGACTGGAACGGCACGTTGCTCGATGACAACGAGGCCGTGGTCTCGGCGGTCAACTCGGTTTGCGCCGAGTTCGGCCGCGACCCGATCGACCTGGAGCGCTGGCGGTCGATCTTCAGTCGCCCGCTGCTGCAGTGCTACGAGCGGCTGCTGGAGCGCCCGCTGAGCCCGGCGGACTGGGACCGGCTCGACGTGCTCTACCACGGGCACTACCGGGAGCTGGTGCACACGGCCCGGCTCGCGGACGGAGTGCCGGAGGTGCTGCGCGAGTGGGCGGTCGCCGGCGGCACCCAGTCGTTGCTGTCGATGTGGTTCCACGACGAGCTGGTCCCGCTGATCACCGAGCTGGGGCTGCTGCCCCTGTTCGAGCGCGTCGACGGACTGCGCACCGACGTCGGCGGCGGCCCGAAGGCCGAACACCTGGGGCGGCACCTCGCGGAGCAGGGACTGCCTCCGGCCGACGTGGTGCTCATCGGCGATGTGGTGGACGACGCGCGGGCAGCGGAGGAGGTCGGCGCCGGGTGCGTCCTGGTGGCCACGGGCGTGATGAGCCGCGCCGCGCTGGAGGCGACCGGCGTCCCCGTCTTCGACTCGATCCCGCAGGCCGTCGAACGGATCAGCACCGAACGCGCGGCCTGACCGGTCCCGCGGTCAGAACGGCGTCGGCGGTGAGGTGGTGACGATCCGGCGCCACGGGCCGTCGGGGACGTCGACCTCGTCGACGAAGCGCCAGCCCACCCGGTCCTGCGCCCCGTTGAGCCGGGTGAAGCCGAGGCAGCCGTTCAGCGCGGGGGAGACGTCCATCCCGGCCCCGTTGAACCGGGTGTTCGCCGGGCGCGCGTCGTCGTGCCCGAACACGTAGCGCGCGTCGTGGTACTCGGCGGGCCCGGCGTCCTGGATCTGTCCGAAGCAGGTGACGCCGCCCCGGACCAGTTGCACCCAGCGGTTCTTGAGGTAGCTGAAGGACCGGTCCCGTTCCCGCCCGGCGTAGCCGGGGTCCCGGCTCCACGGCACCACGCTCCCGCGCCGCGCGAAGGCGATCGGATCGTTCAGGTCGTCGAAGGGCAGGTCTAGGTAGAAGGGGTTCTCGCGCGGTGCCATCCGGGTGGGGAAGAACTCGTGGGCCGCGGTGCGGGGCTCCGTCTCGCACCTGCCGTCGATCAGCACCCCGTCGCAGCCGCCGTAGTGCCGCTGCCAGGCCGAGTCGTAGGCCGAGATCATCTGGCTGCCGTCCGAGGCGTCCGGATCGAGCACCTCCCCGACCCAGAAGGTCGTCGCCACGATCCGGGTGTGCCAGGGGTACGCGCGCCCGGACAGCACCGGCTCCTCATCCGCGCACGACGTGGCGATCAGCGCCGCCGCCAGCGCCACCACGGCGTGCGTCCGGGTGCTCGGCATCCGCGTCCACCCCCGGTTCCTCGCCGCTCACAGGCACGTCCACCGCCGGGGGACCCACCAGGCCAGCTCCCGGCAGGCGCTGTCGTTGCTCGCCTCGGAGTCGAGCCGCACCGCGTAGTCGTCGGTGGTGACCGAACCCCGGGAGAACAGCGCGAGCCCGAAGCTGAGCCCGGTCGCCTCCTCCGGCACGGGCGGCGTGGTCCACCGCGCGAGCGCCCACCGCTCGGCCGGGCCGAAGGTGGGCCCGGCCGTCCAGTACCGCCACTGCCCGGCCCGGTCCCGGTAGTACACCGCGAACTGGGTCGGCGCGGTCGACTTGAACCAGGTGCTGAGCGCGTAGTTGCTCCCCGTCCGCACGGGCAGCGCGTACTCCCCGAGGTCCAGCGTGGACATCAGCTTCGCATCGCCCGACGTGAAGCGGGGCATGTCCAGCCGCTGCGCCCATTCGCCCTCGTGCGCGTCCCGGGTCCGGGTCCAGACCGGGGTGTTCTCGCCCCACCCGCCGGTCTGCCAGCCCAGCGGAGCCCCCTCCGGACCCGGTTCCTCCAGCGAGGCGTTCACCGGGCGCACCCGCTCCTGCGGTGGCGGTGCGCGGTGCACGGGAGCGACCGCACCGCCGACGACCTCGTCCACCGTGCGCACGGCGGTGCCGCGCTGCCGCAGCCAGCCCGCGAACTCGTCGAGCACCTCCGGAGGCACGGCCAGCGGCCCGCAGGTGTCGCAGGTCTGGTGCAGCACCAGCGGGAGCCACCCGCCGCCGGAGTCCTCGACCCGCCGCACCGCTTCCTGCAGCTGGGCGGCGGTGGTCTCGCGGGTGACCATGCCCGGGGACTTGATCGCGAACGGATCGGCGGGCGGCGTGGTCTCCCCGGCCGCGCAGTCCGGGCAGTCGCGGACCGAGTGCAGTCCGGCCATGGTCCGGGAGCTGTTGTAGCCGCACGCCCGCACCGCCCTGCGCACGCCCTCGTCGGATTCGTCGAACGGAGCGGTGAACGAGGTGACGCGGTAACCCCACCGGGTCAGGTTCGCCCGGTCGTCGCAGATCTGCCTGCGTCGCTCGTCGGGGCTGACCCGAGTCAGGTCGGAATGGGTGACGGTGTGCCCGCCGATCTCGTGCCCCGATCCGGCGATGTGCCGCAGGTCGTCGTGACCGAGGTAGCCGGGGCTGCCGATCGCCCCGGAGATGATGTAGAAGGTGCCGCGCATCCCGTGCCGCCGGAGCACGTCGGCGCCCGCGGTCTGCGAGGCGCTGCCGTCGTCGAAGGTGAAGCTGACGACGGTCCCCGGGCGCTCCGGCGCCGCGGGCCGTGCCGAGCCGGTCGGACCGCCCGGGCCGAGGGCGAGCAGCACGACCAGCAGCAGGGCGCCCGGGGCTCGCCGGGACCACGCGGGAGCGGGCCCCGGCCAGCGGCGAGGTGTGGCGCGCAGGTGCATTCGGTGACCGCCCAAGCATCGAGGGTCTCCGACGCTACGCAGCGGTACCCGCCGCGCGGATGGCGCGCGAGGGGGAAACCGCCTACCGCGTTCGCGGGAGGTTCAGCCGAGGGCGGCGGCCTGCCGGGCCAGCGCCTCGATCTGTCCCCACTGCCCGGTCTCGAGGAGCTGCTTCGGCGCGAGCCAGGAGCCGCCGACGCACCCCACGTTGGGCAGCGCCAGGTAGCGGCCCGCGTTGTCGGTGCCGATGCCGCCGGTGGGGCAGAACCGCAGCTGCGGCAGCGGACCGGCGAGCGACTTCAGGTACGGGACGCCGCCGCTGGCCTCGGCGGGGAAGAACTTCATCGCCGTCATCCCGCGTTCGGCCAGCCGCATCGCCTCGGAGGCGGTGCTGATCCCGGCGAGGCAGGGAAGCCCGCTGGCCTCGACGTCGTCGAGCAGCCGGTCGGTGCTGCCGGGGGTGACGAGGTAGCGGGCTCCGGCCTCGCGGGCCTTGTCGGCCTGCCCGACCTCGGTGATGGTGCCCGCGCCGACGACGATCTCCGGGACCTCGGCGGCGAGCCGTTCGATCGCGGGCAGCCCGGCGGAGGTCCGGAGGGTGACCTCGATGGTGCGGATGCCGCCGCGCAGCAGCGCTTGGCCCAGCGGTACCGCGTGCGCGGCGTCGTCGAGCGCGACGACCGGGACGACGGGACTGAGGTCGAGCACTTCGGAGGCAGTCTTCATGGTGGTGTTCACCCGGTTTCCGTGAAACGCCTGTGCAGGCGGTGATCCTGTCATGCGGTGCGCGGGAGGTGCGGTGCCCACCCGCGCACTCCGGTGCGGCGGCTCAGACCGCCACGTCGGTCGGCTCGTCGGCGCGCTGCTGCGCGGCGAACACGCTGGCGCCCTGGTCGGCGCGGCCGACAGCGCGCCGGAAGGTGGCGAACAGTTCGCGTCCGGTGCCGTGCTGCGCCGCCGGAGCGCCGGGAGCCGGCTCGCGGGAGGCGAACTCCTCGTTGCCGACGAGCACCTCCAGGGTTCCCTGGTCGGCGTCGAGCCGGATCATGTCGCCGTCGCGCACCCGCGCCAGCGGCCCGCCCGAGGTGGCTTCCGGGGTGACCTGGATGGCGGCGGGGATCTTGCCGGACGCCCCGGACATCCGCCCGTCGGTGACCAGCGCGACCTGGTGGCCGCGATCCATGAGCACTCCCAGCGACGGGGTGAGCCCGTGCAGCTCGGGCATCCCGTTGGCCTGCGGCCCCTGGTTGCGGATGACGACCACGACGTCCTGGTTCAGCTCACCGGCGCGGAAGAGCTCGGTGAACTCGTGCTGGTCCTCGAAGACCCGGGCGGGGGCGGTGACGACCCGGTTCTCCGGCTTGACCGCCGAGACCTTGATGACCGAGCTCCCCAGGTTGCCGCGCAGCACCCGCAGCCCGCCGTCGGGGGCGAAGGCGTCCCCCACCCCGCGCAGCACGTCGGGGTCCAGGCTCTCGGCCGGGGCGTCGCGCCACACCAGCTCACCGTCCTCCAGGAACGGCTGCTGCCGGTACCGGTCCAGGCCGAACCCGGCGACGGTGTGCACGTCGGGGTGCAGCAGCCCGGCGTCGAGCAGCTGCCCCACGAGGGTCTGCACGCCTCCGGCGGCGGCGAAGTGGTTGATGTCCGCGGAGCCGTTCGGGTAGACCCGCGACAGCGAGGGCACCACGGCGGAGAGCTCGGCGAAGTCGTCCCAGGTGAGCTCGATCCCGGCGGCCGCCGCGATCGCGGGCAGGTGCAGGGTGTGGTTGGTGGAGCCGCCGGTGGCCAGCAGCGCCACGACGCCGTTGACCAGCGCCCGCTCGTCCAGGAGCTGCCCGATCGGGGCCTGTTCGGAGCCCTTCGCGAGTGCCACGACCTGCCGCGAGGCCTCCTCGGTGAGCGCCCGGCGCAGCGGGGTCCCGGGGGCGACGAAGCTGGAGCCCGGCAGGTGCAGTCCCATCACCTCGACGACGAGCTGGTTGGAGTTCGCGGTGCCGTAGAAGGTGCAGGTGCCGGGGGAGTGGTACGAGGCCGACTCGGCTTCGAGCAGCTCTTCGCGGGTCGCCCTGCCCTCGGCGAACAACTGCCGGATCCGGCTCTTCTCGTTGTTGGGCAGGCCGGAGGCCATCGGCCCGGCGGGCACCAGGATCGTCGGCAGGTGTCCGAAGGCGAGCGCGCCGATGAGGAGGCCGGGCACGATCTTGTCGCAGACCCCGAGCAGCAGCGCCCCGTCGAACATCTCGTGCGAGAGCGCCACCCCGGTGGCCATCGCGATCACGTCGCGGGAGAACAGGGAGAGCTCCATCCCGGTCCGTCCCTGGGTGATCCCGTCGCACATCGCGGGGACCCCGCCCGCGAACTGGGCGACGCCACCGGCCTCGCGGACCGCGTCCTTGATCTGCTCGGGGTACGCGGCGTAGGGCTGGTGCGCGGAGAGCATGTCGTTGTAGGCGGACACGATGGCCACGCCGGGCTTGGTCTCGCCGCGCACCGCGATCCGATCCGCGCCGCTGCACGCCGCGAACCCGTGGGCGAGGTTGCTGCAGGGCATCCCGGACCGGACTGGACCCTCGCCCGCCGCCGCGGCGATGCGGTCGAGGTACTCGCGCCGGGTCCGCTCGCTGCGGTGCGCGATGCGCTCGGTGACCTGCCGCACGACGGGGTGGATGGCCGCTTGCGTCGCCATTCGTCGCCTCCTGACGCCTCTTCTGCTGTGCTTGCGCACGAGGGCGACGACGCTGGCGCCTCTTCTCTGCGTGACGACAGCCACACTAACGGGTGTGATTCGGAAATCAAAACCGATCCAGAATTCGTTGCGAGTGTGAACGCGGGATGGCGGACTGATGACGAGCCGCGACGGGCGTCCGTTCGAGCCGCTGGACTCCGGACTCGGCCTCGACGCCGAGCGGCGCGGGTCCGGGGCCGTCGGCCGGGGCAGGAGGAGGTCCTGAGGTCTTCTTCGGCGCCCGGGCCCGTGCGCACCGCGTGACGGTGGCATTGCCGGAATGCCGCGCCCGCGTTGCGATGATCGTTCGGGCGAAGGGCCCAGCGCGCGGGGTCGACGCGTTCTCCGGACACCATTCGTGCTTCGCGGAACTGATTCCGGAATCGCGGTTCCGTGCGCATTCCGCGGCGATCAACGGGATCACCGAGTGGCAGGATGGGCGCATGCGCACGGATGTGGTGGCAGCGGTTCTGGTGAGCGCGATCGGACTGGCCGGGTGTTCATCGGCGGAGTCCCCGGAACCCGCGGGGCGGCCCGCGCCCCCGCCCCCGGTCGCCCCGCCCGCTCCGGTGAACCCACCCGCTCCGGTGGCCCCACCGCCCCCGGTCGCCCTGGACACCTCGCCGGTGCTGGAGGAGATCCAGCAGCGGGGAACGCTGCTGGTGGGCGTGCGCGCCGACGCGCCCGGGTTCGCCGCCCGCGACGGCGCCGGCGGCTACCGGGGATTCGACGTGGAGATCGCGAAGCTGCTCGCGCGGGGCATCGGCCTGAACCCCGACACCCAGGTGTCCTACCGGATGTTGCCGCCGACCCTGCGCGCCGACGCGCTCGCGGGGGGCAGCGTGGACCTGCAGGTCGGCGGAATCGAACCGGGCTCGCCCGGCTTCACCGCGATCGGTCCGTACGCGATCACCGGGGACGGCGCGGAGCTCTACCTGGCGGTCAGGTCGGGTGATGACGTGCTGGTGGAACGGCTCACCGAGGTGCTCGACCGCGCGGTGCGCGACGGCGGCTGGCAGCGCGCGTACGACACCACGCTGGCCCCGGCTGGGGTGCGGGCCCACCCCGCTCCGCGTTGAGCGAGGCGGGCCCGCGGCTCATTCCCCGGCGTCGGCCGCGGCGACCGGCGCGTTCGCGGTCTTGCGGCCCTGGCTGAGCCTGCGCTCGGTGAACACCGCGACCCGGCTCAGCGCGTAGTTGATCAGAATGAAGATCACGCCGATGATGAGGTAGGTCTGGATCGGGTTGTTCAGGTTCTGGATGATGATCTGACCCTGCCGGACCGTGTCCGCGTACGAGATGATGAAGCCCAGCGAGGTGTCCTTGACGACCACGACGAGCTGGCTGATCAGCGCTGGCAGCATCGCCCGGAACGCCTGCGGCAGCAGCACCGTGCGCAGCACCTGCGAGCGCCGCAGGCCGATCGCGTAGGCCGCTTCGCCCTGGCCGCGCGGCAGCGACAGGATCCCCGCTCGCACGATCTCGGCGATGATCACAGAGTTGTACGCGGTCAGCCCGATCACGAGGTACCAGAACACCGGCATGTCCAGGCCCAGCGAGGGCAGCACCCGGCTGGCGAAGAACACGGCGATGACCACGGGCACGCCGCGCAGCAGCTCGACCAGCCCGACCACGATCCAGCGGTACCAGGGCGCCGCGGTCACCCGCGACACGGCCAGCAGGGTGCCGACGACCAGGGAGAACGCCATCGCCAGCGCGGCGGCCAGCAGCGTGTTCCCGAGCCCGGCGCCGAGCAGGCTCCACAACGCGGTGAACGTGGCGTCGGTGGGGTCGATCAGCGGACCCCACTTCTCCGCGGTGAGCTGGTCGTTCGCCCCGAGCGTGATCAGCACCCACGTCAGCAGCGCCAGCAGCACGGCGCCGACGACGGCGCTGAGGACCAGGGCGCGGCGCTTGGCGGCCGGCCCGGGGGCCTCGTAGAGGACGGAGTTCGTCATCGGGCGATCGCCACCTTCCGCTCCAGGACGCCGAGCAGCAGCCCGGACGGGATCGTGATCACCAGGTAGCCGATCACCACGCCGATCAGCACCGGCAGCACGGCCTCGCCGCGCGCCGAGGTCAACGTGTCGCCGACCGCGAACAGGTCCCCGCCCACGCCGAAGGCGCCCACGATCGCCGAGTTCTTGATCATCGCGATGAACACGTTGCCCAGCGGCGGCACCACGGTGCGCACCGCCTGCGGCAGCACGATCAGGCTCAGCACCTGGCCGAACCCGAGGCCGACCGCGCGGGCGGCCTCGGCCTGGCCCGGCGGAACGGAGTTGATGCCGCTGCGGATCGCCTCGCAGACGAAGGCGGAGGTGTAGAGGGCCAGCCCGATGGTGCCGAACCAGAAGTACGAGCCGTTCAGGCCCAGTTCGGGAAGCCCGAAGGCCATGAAGAACAGCACCACGGTCAGCGGGCAGTTGCGGAACGTGGTGACCCAGGCGGTGCCGGTCGCGCGCAGCGGGGGCAGCGGGGCCACCCGGAACGCGGCGATCAGGGTGCCCAGGACCAGTGCCAGCACGCCCGAGTACAGGCAGATCTGCAGCGTGCGCAGCAGCCCGTTCAGGTAGAGCGGCAGGTTGTCGGTGATGACGTGCACGGTTCTCTCCGGCTCTGCGGACAGGGGGAGGCATGGAAGAGGGGCGCCTGTTCGGCGCCCCTCACCGGAATGCGATCAACTGCAGGGGTCCAGCTGCGGCAGCGTCGGTGCCTGCGGCGACACCTTGCCCGCGGTGGCCTGCCAGGCCTTCTCGTAGGTCCCGTCACCGGCGGCGGTGGTGAGCGAGTCGTCGATGAACCGGCAGAACGCCACGTCGCCCTTCTTGATGCCGATGCCGTAGGGCTCCGAGGTGAACTGCTTGTCGACGAGCTTGAACTTGCCGCCGCCGTTCTCGACCAGGCCCATCAGGATCACGTTGTCCGTGGTCACGGCCTGGACCTGGCCGGTGCGCAGCGCGTCGGCGCACTTCGAGTAGACGTCGAAGAGCGTGAGGTTCTGCGGGTCGACGTACTTCTTGATCTCCTCGGCCGGGGTGGAGCCGGTGACCGAGCAGACCTTCGCCCCGGTCGCGCGCAGCGAGTCCGGTCCGGTGATCTCGGTGTTGTCCGCCGCGACCATCAGGTCCTGGCCCGCCTCGTAGTACGGTCCGGCGAAGCTGATCCGCTCGCGGCGCTTCTCGTTGACCGTGTAGGTGGCCACGACCATGTCGACGCGGCCCTGCTCGATGATCTCCTCGCGGGTCTTGCTCGGCGCCTCGACCCACTCGATCTGGTCGGGGGACAGGCCCAGCTTCGCCGCGACGATCTTGCCGATCTCGACGTCGAAGCCCTGCGGGGTGCCGTCCAGGCCCTTGAGGCCGAACAGCGGCTGGTCGAACTTGGTGCCGATGCGGATCTTGCCGCCCTGCTGGAGGTCGGCCATCGTGGTGCCGGGCTCGAACTTGGCGCCGGTGTCGACCGGGATGTCGGTGCCGCCCGCGAGCTGGTTGCCCCCGCCGCCTCCGCAGGCCGTCAGCGCCAGCGCCAGCGATGCCACCAGCACGCCCCAGCGCATGTTCCGCGCGTTCATCTCGGATTCCCCTCTCTGGATGTGAACCGCTCGACGCCCCGCGGGATGCGCGGGGACCGCGAGGTCAGTGGGTGAGGATCTTGCTCAGGAAGTCCTGCGCGCGGGCGCTCTCCGGCTCGTCGAAGAACCGACTCGGCGTGGAGTCCTCGACGATGCGGCCGTCCGCCATGAACAGGACGCGGTGCGCGGCGCGGCGGGCGAAGCCCATCTCGTGCGTGACCACCAGCATGGTCATGCCCTCGGCGGCGAGCCCGGCCATCACGTCGAGCACCTCGTTGACCATTTCGGGGTCCAACGCGGAGGTCGGCTCGTCGAACAGCATGACCTTGGGCTTCATCGCCAGGGCGCGGGCGATCGCGGCGCGCTGCTGCTGGCCGCCGGAGAGCTGGGCGGGGTACTTCTGCGCCTGGTTGGCGATGCCCACCCGGTCGAGCAGGGCCAGGCCCTCGCGCTCGGCGGTGGCCCTGTCCAGCTTGCGGACCTTGATGGGCCCGAGCAGCACGTTCTCCAGGATGGTCTTGTGCGCGAACAGGTTGAACTGCTGGAACACCATGCCCACGTCGGCGCGCAGCTCGGCGAGCGCGCGGCCTTCGGCGGGCAGCGGCTTTCCGTCGATCTCGATGGTTCCGGAGTCGATGGGCTCCAGCCGGTTGATCGCGCGGCACAGCGTGGACTTGCCCGAGCCGGAGGGGCCGAGCACGACCACTACCTGGCCTGGGGGCACGGTCAGGTCGACGTCCTGCAACACGTGCAGGGACCCGAAGTGCTTGTCCACCGAGGACATGCGGATCATCGGCGAATCCGGGGAACCGGCGGTCATGCACACTCCTAGCCCGAGGGAAGTCCGGATCTGATGGCGAAAATTTAAGCTGCCCGCCCCGATTAGTCCATATGGTGCGCGTCAACTCAGGTTGCAACTCGGTTACGCGACGACTACGAGGGATTTCCCCGATTTCTCGGAGATCGTTCCCCAGGGCTCTCAACTGCGGGTAAGTCGCGCGTCCCGGCGGGTGGAGAGCGCAGGTGGTGATCGTTCCGGGGAGTGTGGTCAATCACTTTCGGTGTCTGTCAGGTTTCCTGTTCATCCTTCCGGGTCTATTCGAGTGCTACTCGGAGTAACTTAATGAAAGCGGCTCCGGTCCGCTCCGCGCCGAGGTATGCGCGCGGGGCCGACCCGTCGCGCGGTGCCCCCGCCGTCGCCCGCGACCGGTTCGGCCCCACCGCCCGCCGGCCCGGGCGGTTCCCGCGCGGGCGGGTGGAGCGCCGGGCTCCGGCCCGTCCCGCGCACCTCCGGGGAGGTCCTCGCAGCTCCCGAGGGGTGCGCCGGAGGCGGCGGAACCGCTCGCGCGGGTGCGCCCCGACCGCGCCCCGGGCGGCCGTCGAACGCTCCTGATCAGGCGATATGGTGGCCGGGTGAGCACGACGAGCGTTTCCAGGACGTATGAGATCCGCACCTACGGATGTCAGATGAACGTGCACGATTCCGAGCGGCTGTCCGGGATGCTCGAAGACGCCGGTTACGTGCGCGCCGCGAAGGACGACGACGCCGACGTCGTCGTGTTCAACACCTGCGCGGTCCGGGAGAACGCCGACAACCGCCTCTACGGCAACCTCGGTCACCTGCGCCCCGCGAAGCAGGAGCGCCCCGGGATGCAGATCGCCGTGGGCGGCTGCCTCGCGCAGAAGGACCGCGGTGAGATCGTCCGCAGAGCGCCCTGGGTCGACGTCGTGTTCGGCACCCACAACCTCGGCTCGCTGCCGACGCTGCTCGAACGCGCGCGGCACAACGAGGAGGCCGAGGTCGAGATCCTCGAAGCCCTCGAGACCTTCCCCTCCACGCTGCCCGCGCGGCGCGAATCCGCCTACTCGGGCTGGGTCTCCGTCTCGGTGGGCTGCAACAACACCTGCACGTTCTGCATCGTGCCCGCGCTCCGCGGCAAGGAGAAGGACCGCAGGCCCGGCGACGTGCTCGCCGAGGTGCGGGCCCTGGCCGACGAGGGCGTGCTGGAGGTGACGCTGCTCGGGCAGAACGTCAACGCCTACGGTGCCGAGTTCGGCGACCGCCTCGCCTTCGGCAAGCTGCTGCGCTCCTGCGGGGAGATCGACGGCCTGGAACGGGTCCGGTTCACCTCCCCGCACCCGCGCGACTTCACCGACGACGTCATCGAGGCGATGGCCGAGACGCCCAACGTCTGCCCGCAGCTGCACATGCCGCTGCAGTCCGGCTCCGACCGCGTGCTCAAGGCGATGCGCCGCTCCTACCGGTCGGATCGCTACCTGGGCATCCTGCGCAAGGTGCGGGAGGCGATGCCGGACGCCTCGATCACCACCGACATCATCGTCGGCTTCCCCGGGGAGACCGAGGAGGACTTCGAAGCGACCCTCCAGGTCGTCCGCGAGGCGCGGTTCAGCTCGGCGTTCACCTTCCAGTACTCCAAGCGCCCGGGAACCCCGGCCGCCGAGCTGCCCGACCAGCTGCCCAAGGAGGTCGTGCAGCGGCGCTACGACCGCCTCATCGCGCTGCAGAACGAGATGTCCTGGGAGCTGAACAAGGAGCTCGTCGGCCGCGAGGTGGAACTGCTCGTGGCCGAGGGCGAAGGCCGGAAGGACCTCGCGACCCGCAGGCTTTCGGGCCGCGCCCGCGACGGGCGGCTCGTGCACTTCCACCCCGGCGGCGCCGTGGATCGCGAGATCCGGCCCGGCGACGTCGTGCGCACCCGCGTGACCCAGGCCGCCCCGCACCACCTGGTCGCCGACGGCGAGCTCATCGCCCACCGCCGCACCCGGGCCGGCGACCACTGGGAGGAGGGCCGCCGCCCCAAGACCTCCGGGGTCGCTCTCGGACTGCCGTCCTTCGGCGCCCCCGCCCCGCAGCCCGCGGCCGAGCAGGGGTGCGGCTGTTGAGCGAGGACGACCGCGAACCCCGGAATCGCCCGCGGGAAGGGGATGACGTGCAGGCCGCTGATTCGACGCACACCGATCCGAACGCCGGTCCGACCGGCGACGAGCAGGCGCGCACCGACCGCCGCGAGCTCTCCCGCGCCGAGCGCGACCTGCTCCGCCGCATCGACCCGGGCCGCACGGCGGTCACCATCGCGGCGGTGATCCTGGTGCTCATCGCCAGCTCGCTGCTGCCGTGGATCGGCTCCGCCAGCGGCGTGGAGATCCTGCTCGGCCAGGCCGACCCCGCGCTGGACGTCGGCCTGCTGCCCCGCTTGTTCTCCGTCAACGCGACCCTGGTCGGGGTGCTGCTCGGCGCGATCGCCCTGATCAGCCGCCGGTGGGCGCTGGCCTGGGTGGCCGGAATGGCGGCGATCATCGTGTCCTTCGAGGGCGTGATCGCGATCTGGTCGCGGCAGACCGCGCCCGTGGGAGGCCCCTCCTGGGGACTGGTGCTGGCCGCGCTGTGCATGATCGTCCTGGCCGTGCAGTGGCTGCGGATCGTCCTGACCCGGCCCGGCTGAATCGCGGCTCCTGACTCCGGGGGCGGAGCCCCGCGGCTTCCGCCCCGCGGGCTCGACGTCCCGATCAGCACGGGCACGAGGGACGTCGCCGTCCTCGCGGTGGTGCCGGTCGTTCGAGCCGGTTCCCGCGCAGCGTGCGCTCCGCTGCCGGGACGCGGGAACCGGGCCCGATCGGAACCGCGAGTCGACGATCAGCGATCGGCGAGCGCCCGCTCCGCCGCGTCGAGCCAGACGCGCCACTGGGCGGCCTGCTCGTCGGCCTTCTTCGCCCGCTTCGCGTCGCCCGCGGCGCGCGCCTTCTCGGCCTGCGCCTCGAACTGCTCCACGCGCTCCCGGAACTGGTCGACCCGCGCCTGCGCCTCCGGGTCGCTCCGCCGCCACTGCGCGTCCGAGGCCTCGCGCACCTTGTCCGCGATCGAGCGCAACCGGCCCTCCAGCTCCCGCATCCGCTCGCGCGGCACCTTGCCGATCTCGTCCCACTGCTGCTGGATGCGCTGCAGGTGCGCCTGCGCGGCCGCCAGGTCGGCGCCGGGGTCGATCGCCTCGGCCTCGGCGAGCAGCGCCTCCTTGCGCTTCGCGTTCTCCGCGAACTCGGCGTCGCGCTCGGAGAACGCCGCCGAGCGGCGGGCGAAGAAGGCGTCCTGCGCCGCCCGGAACCGCTGCCACAGCGCGTCGTCGCTGTCCTTCGGAGCGCGGCCGCTGGCCTTCCACTCCGCCATCAGCTCCTTGTAGCGAGTCGCCGTCGCCCCCCAGTCGGAGGACTCGGTGAGCGCTTCCGCTTCGTCGACCAGCTCCTGCTTGCGCACCTTCGCCGCCGCCCGCTGGCGGTCCAGGTCGGCGAAGTGCGAGCCGCGCCTGCGGTTGAAGGCGTCGCGCGCCTTGGAGAACCGGCGCCACAGCTGCTCGTCCGTCTTGCGGTCCACGCCGCGCACGGACTTCCACTCCTCCAGGATCGCGCGCAGCCGGTCCCCGGCGGACTTCCAGTGCGTCGCCTCGGCCGCGATCTCCTCCGCCTCGGCGGCCAGCGCCTCCTTGCGGGCGATCGCGTCCGCGCGCGCCTTCTCCTTGTGCGCCTTCGCCTCCTCGACCGCCTGCTCGGCGTGCCGCACGAGATGCTCGACGAGGGCGCCCAGGGCCGCCAGGTCGCCCACCACCGCCGCCTCGGGCAGCGCGTCCCGCAGGTGCTGCGCGCTGGTCAGCGATTGCTTCGCGTCCCCGGAACCGCTGGTGAGCCGCTTCTCCAGCAGCTCGGCCTCGGTGCGGAGGTCGTCGAACTTCCGGGCGAAGTGCGCCAGGCCCTCCGCGGGTTCGCCAGCCTGCCAGGAGCCGACGCTGCGCTCGCCCTCGGCGGTGCGGACGTAGACGGTGCCCGCCTCGTCGACCCGGCCCCACCGCTGCGGCTCCGGCGAGGCGGCCGGGACGGAGGGCGCTGCCGAGGCGGATCCGGACCCGGCGGCGATCGCGGCCGCGTCGGGCGTCGCGCCCGCAGTGCTCTCAGGGGTCGTGTCCTGGTGCGTCATGACCGGAATCCTCCTCGGGTACCCGCTTCGGTGCCCGTGCCGGGCACGGGCGCCCCGCACGCGCGGGGCCGGTGCGCGTCGATCCGGACCCGGTTCGGAGTCCGATCTCCGCTGGCGCATTCAAACAGGTCGGCACCCGCACCGGAATTCCGGCGGTCCCCCGGGCCACGAGCGGCCGGTGCGAGCGGTACCCGGGAACCGGACGTCCCCCTCGGGCCGGGGGCCGACCACCTCTACGGTGCACGTGTGATCACCCGCATCGCCGTGGTGCCCTACCCGCCGCTGCTCGTGCCCGAGCTCACCGCGCGGACGAGCTCGTTGATCGAGCCGGTGCGGAGCGCTTGCCTGCGCGCCACCACCAGTCTGGCGGAGTCCGCGACCGAGTGGGTCGCGGTGGGGGTCGACCCGCTCGGTCCGGTCGTCCTGGATCCCGCCACGACCGGCACGTTCGCCGGTTTCGGCGTCGACGTGCCCGTTTCGCTGCGCGACGGGGCAGACCTCGCGGGCCCCGATCCGGACTTGCCGCTGCCCGCTCTGATCGCCGGGCTGCTGCGCGCGCGGGCGGGGGCGGTCTCGGCCTCGGTGCGGCTGCTGCACCCGGACACCCCCGCCGAGGAGGCCGCCGAGCTCGGCGCGCGACTGGACGCGGAGGGCCCCGAGACCGCGCTGCTGGTGCTCGCCGAGGGCGGCAGCCACCGCGACGAACGCTCGCCGCACCCGCCCGACCCGCGCGCGGCGGGCCTCGACGACCGGCTGGCCCGCGCGCTGCGCGAGGTCGACGGGCCGGACCTGCTGCGGCTCGACCCGCGCGAGTGCGCCGAGCTGGGCGTGCGGAGCCGGGCTTCCTGGCAGGTCGCCGCCGGGGTGGTGGCCACCGGGAGCTGGCGCTCCGAGGTGCTCTACTCGGACGCGCCGCTGGGCATCGCCTATCACGTCGGGGTGTGGACCAGGACGGCCTAGGTGGCGCCGTCGGCGGGCTCCGGCAGGCCTTACAGTCCCAGCGTGTCCGCCGCAAACCTGGCTCGACCGGTGGCGATCGTGGGGCCCACCGCGACCGGCAAGTCCGATCTGGCCGTCGAGATCGCCACCGAGCTCGGCGGCGAGATCATCAACGCCGATGCGATGCAGCTCTACCGCGGGATGGACGTCGGCACCGCCAAGCTCACGGCGGACGAGCGGCGCGGCGTGCCGCACCACCTGCTCGACGTGCTCGAGGTGACCGAGACGGCCTCGGTGGCCGCCTACCAGCGCGACGCGCGCGCCGCGATGGAGGACGTGCTCGCCAGGGGCCGCACCCCGGTGCTGGTGGGAGGCAGCGGGCTCTACGTGCGAGCCGTCCTCGACGACCTGCGGTTCCCGGGAACCGACCCGCTGGTGCGGGCGCGGTGGGAGGAGCGGTTGTCCGCCCTCGGCCCGGCCGAGCTGCACCGCCGCCTGGCTGAG
Source organism: Saccharopolyspora antibiotica (assembly GCF_047200635.1). Lineage (NCBI taxonomy): Bacteria > Bacillati > Actinomycetota > Actinomycetes > Pseudonocardiales > Pseudonocardiaceae > Saccharopolyspora > Saccharopolyspora antibiotica. The sequence continues at coordinate 106,229 of NZ_JBJZOI010000008.1, forward strand.
CTGGACCCACCCGCCGCGGAGGCCGTCCTGCCCTCGAACGGGCGACGCCTGGTGCGAGCGCTGGAGGTCATCGAGATCACCGGTGAGCCCTTCTCGGCGAACCTGCCCGTGCCCGGACCGCCGCGCTACGACACCGCGATGATCGGTCTGGACCTGCCGGTCGCGGAACTCGACGACCGGGTGGACCGGCGCGTCACCCGCATGTTCGACGGGGGACTGGTCGCGGAGGTGCGGGGACTGGTCCAGCTCGGGCTGCGCGAGGGGCGGACGGCATCCCGCGCACTGGGCTACCAGCAGGTGCTCGCCGAGCTGGACGGCTCCGGCGACATGGCCGTGGCCGCCGCTGAGACGGCCCGCCTGACCAGGCGCTTCGTTCGCAAGCAGCGATCCTGGTTCCGGCGCGACGAGCGCATCAGCTGGTTCGCCCCCGCCGCGGCGGCTGCGGGAATCCGCGCACTCCTGCGCACGTAGAATCGGCGGCGTGCGGTTTTCCGGAGGACCAGAGTTCATCAAGGGCCACGGCACGCAGAACGACTTCGTCCTGCTGCCCGACCCGGACGGCGAGCTGAAGCTCACCGATGAGCACGTGCGCGCGCTCTGCGACCGCCGTCGGGGCTTCGGCGCCGACGGGGTGCTGCGCGTCGTGCGCGCGGGCGCGGTGGCCGACGCCCCCGGCGACGTGGACCCGGACGTGTGGTTCATGGACTACCGCAACGCCGACGGCTCCCGCGCCGAGATGTGCGGGAACGGGGTGCGGGTCTTCGCTCGCTACCTGGTCGACTCGGGCCTGACCACCCAGGCGGAGTTCCCCGTCGGCACCCGCGCCGGGGTCCGTTCCGTGCAGGTGCACTCCGACGGCGGCAGCACCGTCGACATGGGCCCGGCGGAGGTCGGCGTCGATTCGGTGGCCGTGCTCGGCGGACGTGACTTCCCCGGCCTGGCCGTGGACGTGGGCAATCCGCACCTGGCGTGCGTCACCGACGTCGGCTTGGACGAGCTCGACCTGAGCACGGCGCCCGCGCACGACGGCGCCGTGTTCCCCCGCGGGGTGAACGTGGAGTTCGTCCGGCGAACCGGGCCCGACCGGGTGCGGATGCGGGTGCACGAGCGCGGGGTGGGCGAGACCCGATCCTGCGGCACGGGCACCGTCGCCGCCGCCGTCGCGGCGCTCCGGACGGACGGGCAGCGCACCGGAAGCCGGATCGTCGACGTGCCCGGTGGCACCGTGCGCGTCGAGGTGACCGAGGAGACGACGCTGCTCACCGGGCCCGCGGTGTTCGTCGGCGGCGGCCGGATCGACGACGGCTGGTGGCGGCAGCTCGCGGGCGGCTGAGCGGGCGAACCCGGGCTTGTCCTGGGCCTCGGCCGGCAGCACGCCGGTTCGGAGGGTGAAAACCGCTCGCGTGTCGTGGGACAATGGGTCGCATATGAAGAACTCCGCACTGTGGTCACAGGAGGCGGGCGCCCCGGCCGGGTCTGCCCGCACGGCAACCGAGCCCGGCGACGGCGCCCACGAGCGCCTCGACCGGAACGCCCCGCTCGACGAAGGCGATCTCGACTTCCTGCCCGAGGCTGATCTCGCCGATCCGTCCACCGGTGAGATGGAACGCGAAGAGCGCGCGTCGCTGCGCCGGGTCGCGGGTCTGTCCACCGAGCTCGCGGACATCACTGAGGTCGAGTACCGGCGGCTGCGCCTGGAGCGCGTGGTGCTGGTGGGCGTGTGGACCGAGGGCGACGCGGAGCACGCCGAGTCCTCGCTGGCCGAGCTCGCCCGGCTCGCCGAAACCGCCGGTTCGGAGGTGCTGGACGGGCTCGTGCAGCGCAGGCCGCGCCCCGATCCGGCCACCTACGTCGGCTCGGGCAAGGTCAAGGAGCTGCGCGACGTCGTGATCTCCACCGGCGCCGACACCGTCATCTGCGACGGCGAGCTCTCGGCCGGTCAGCTGCGCCAGCTGGAGGACAAGCTCAAGGTCAAGGTCATCGACCGGACCGCGCTCATCCTCGACATCTTCGCCCAGCACGCCAGCTCCAAGGAGGGCAAGGCCCAGGTGGAGCTGGCCCAGCTGCAGTACTTCCTGCCGCGCCTGCGTGGCTGGGGTGAGGCGATGTCCCGGCAGGCCGGCGGTCGTGCGGGCGGTGCCAACGGCGGCGTCGGCACCCGAGGACCCGGTGAGACGAAGCTGGAGACCGACCGGCGGCGGATCCACAAGCGGATCAGCAAGCTGCGCCACGAGCTCAAGGCGATGAGCACCATCCGCAGCACCAAGCGCGGCAAGCGCGAGGCGCAGCAGGTCGCGGGCGTCGCCATCGCGGGTTACACGAACGCGGGCAAGTCCAGCCTGCTCAACGCGCTCACCGGCGCCGGGGTACTGGTCGAGGACGCGCTGTTCGCGACCCTCGATCCGACGACCCGCCGGGCCGAGACGCCGGACGGCAGGCCGTACACGCTGACCGACACGGTCGGTTTCGTCCGGCACCTGCCGCATCAGCTGGTGGAGGCCTTCCGCTCGACGCTGGAGGAGGTCACGGGGGCGGACCTGCTGGTGCACGTGGTGGACGGCTCCGAACCGCAGCCGCACGAGCAGGTCGCCGCCGTGCGCACCGTGGTCTCCGAGATCGCCGAGGAGCACGGTGCGCCGGTCCCCGAGGAACTCCTGGTGGTGAACAAGGTCGACCAGGTCGACCCCACCCGGATCGCCGAGCTGCGGCAGCTGCTGCCGGGCGCCGTGTTCGTCTCAGCGCACAGCGGGGAAGGGATCGCGGAACTCCGCGAGATCATCGCGGACCGGCTGCCGAGGCCGGACGTCTTCGTCGACGCGCTGGTGCCTTACACGCGCGGTGAGCTGGTCGCGAGGGTGCATTCGGAGGGTGACCTCGTCGCGGAGGAGCACACCGCGGAGGGCACCCACCTGCGGGCCAAGGTCCGTCCGGACCTGGCCGGGGCGTTGGCCCCCTTCACCCCCGCCGGATGAGCCGGTCGGCGTCCCGCCGGGGGCGCCGTGGCTCGACCCCGGAGCCCGCTCCCGGGCGCCGGGGTTCGCGCGCGTTCCGGTCGGCGCCCGCGGCCTGGGCGGCGGGGATGCTCCTGCTGGGGGTGACCGCCGGGCTCGCCGCGACGGCCGGTACTGCCGAGACGCAGGCCCTTCCCGCTCCCGAGCGGCCGTGCCGCATCAGCGATCCGGATCTCGACGAGCTTTCCGGTCTGGCCTCCGACGGCCGGTACTGGTACGCCGTGGACGACGGCGGCAGTTCGATCCGGGTCGCCCTGCTCGACCGCGCGGACTGCTCCGTGCGGGACGAGTGGACCTCGGAGGTCGATCCCTACGACGTCGAGGACCTCGCCCTGGCCCGGGACGGGGCGGTGTGGCTGGCCGACACCGGGGACAACCGGCGCAAGCGCAGCACGGTCGCGCTGCACCGCCTGACCGGTGATGGCGGTTCGGAGCTCTACCGGCTCACCTACCCCGATGGTCCGCACGACGCCGAGGCGCTGCTGCTGGATCGGGACGGCACGCCTTACGTGATCACGAAGGAGCCGTTCGGCGTCGCGTTCGTCTACCGTCCCGCCGGACCGTTGGCAGCCGGTGGCACCGTCCCCCTGGAAGGGGTCGGCACCCTCGCGCTGCCCACCACGGACTCCCCGGACGGTCCGGTCCGGAGCATCGGCACCCGGCTGGTGACAGGCGGCTCGGTGAGCCGCGACGGCACCCTGATCGCGGTGCGCACCTACACCGAGGCCTACCTCTTCCACGCCCCGGACGGAGACGTGGCGGCGGCCTTGCGGCGCCCTCCGGTCCCGATCCGGCTGCCACCGGAACCGCAGGGCGAGGCGATCGCCTGGGAACCTGACGGTTCCCTCGTGACGACCTCCGAAGGCCTCCAGCCCGTGCACGTGCTTCCCGGCGTCGCCGATCTGGTGCGTCCGCGCGCGGAACCCCCGCCGACGCCGTCAGGGCGGCCTGGTACCGATCAACCGCCCACCGGCGAACCTGGAGAAGGCGGCGATCCGCTCTCCGCTGCCCCCGCGCTGGTAGCGGCTGGGGGCCTCGCCGCGCTGCTGCTGTTCTACCTGTCCCGCCTGCGTCGCCGCTGACGAAGCCGAGCCGCGGGCTAGCGGGACCCGCGTCTCAGAGGCGGCGCAGCACCGCCACGACCTTGCCGAGGATCGTCGCGTCATCACCCAGGATGGGCTGGTACGCCTCGTTGTGCGGCATCAGCCAGACGTGCTCGTCGGTGCGCTTGAAGGTCTTCACCGTGGCCTCGCCCTCGATCATGGCGGCCACCACGTCGCCGTTCTCCGCGTCCGGTTGCTGGCGCACCGCTACCCAGTCCCCGTCCGTGATGGCCAGGTCGACCATCGAGTCACCGACGACCTGGAGCAGGAACAGCGAACCCTCGCCGACGATCTCCTTCGGCAGCGGGAAGACCTCTTCCACCGATTCCTCGGCGAGGATCGGGCCACCGGCGGCGATCCGGCCGACCACCGGTACGTAGGCCGGTTTCGGGCGCCCGGAGAGCTCCGACTGCTCGGAGTCGGCCACCAGCACGCCGACCGTGCGGGGACGGTGCGGGTCGCGCCGCAAGAAGCCCTTCCGCTCCAGCACGCGCAACTGGTAAGCGACGGAGGAGGTGGAAGTGAGCCCCACCGCGTCCCCGATCTCCCGGACGCTCGGCGGGTAGCCGTGGTCCCGCATCCAGCTGCGGATCGACTCGAGCACCTTGAGCTGCCGGTCGCTGAGCTCCTCGGTGCCCGGTTGCTCGGGCACCGAGGCGGCGGGCGCGGATCCCGCGGCGGCGTCGTCCTGGATGCCGGTCACGATCGTCTCGGCACCGCGAGAACCGTTCGTCGATCCGGTGCCGGGCGTGCCGCCGGAATCGCTGTTGATCGATTCGGTCGTATTGCTGACCACCACTGCCTCCTGTCCTCGGGAACGGGACTGCTCGTGACTCCGATTTCCACAGTAGACGGGGCGAACAGGAAGATCAAACACCTGTTCGAGTTAATTTGGCACACCCTCTGGCTATTTCGGGCGACACTGGTACACAATCGCACGGAGGTTCGATCGAACACTTTTTCGATCTTGTGCGTGGTGTGTCCCGGGTCGTCGCGAAGGGCCCGAAGCGGGAGGTGCTCGTGGTGGTGATGTCCGGTCCCGGTGTTCGGGGTGGATCCGGCGCTGGAACGATGGGGGTGCCGTCCGCCGGGCGGGGAGCGGCGGTGCCCGGCGGCGCGCGGGCGCGATGCGTCGCACCGGCCGCCCCGGCGGCGGAGCGGGCGCGCCCCGGTCGGTTCGCCGCCGTTCGCGAGTGCGCCTGGCTGGCGGGCGTCGGGCTCTGCGCCTTCGTCGGCGTGTTCCTGTTCGGCGTGCTCGCGCTCGATTCGGGCGAGCGCCCGGTGCCCGAGGGCACCGCGGTCGTCCGGGTCGTCGAGGGCGACACCCTGTGGTCGGTGGCCGCCCGGTTCGCCCCGGACAGCGATCAGCGGGCCGTGGTCGATCGCATCGTGGAGCTCAACCGGCTCGACGGCGAGGCGTCCGGCTCGGGCCGCGCGCTGGTGGTCCCCGAGCAGCGCGGCTGAGCGGCTCGGCGGCGGGCGCGGGGACGTTCCGCGCGGCTTTCGCAGGTAGCCGGGCCGGTGTCACTCGACCGGGCAACGTGGGGTGGGCCGGTTTGCTTGCCGATCGGCGGCGGATTAAAGTCGACCACAACATCTAGTAGTTACGCCGGTGTAGTTACTCCACAGGTTGCGATCGCGGAGTATTCGCGCGTCCACGAGGAGTGAGCGTGACCGGGCTACCGCGATGGTGTGGTTGACGACGATGCCGGGAAGGGGGTGAGTCCGATGCGGTGTCCGTTCTGCCGAGGCGATGATTCGCGGGTGGTCGACTCGCGGGAGGTCGAGGAAGGCCAGGCGATCCGGCGCAGGAGGTCGTGTTCGTCCTGCGGCCGCCGGTTCACGACGATCGAGGAGCTCGTGCTGTCGGTGGTGAAGCGCTCCGGCGTCACCGAGCCGTTCAGCCGCGAGAAGGTGGTTCGCGGCGTTCGCCGCGCCTGCCAGGGCCGTCCGGTCCAGGAGGACGCGCTGCAACAGCTCGCCCACCGCGTCGAGGACGCGGTCCGCTCCCGAGGTGTGTCGGAGTTGTCCAGCCATGAGGTCGGCCTGGCGATCCTGGGGCCGCTGCGCGAACTGGACGAGGTCGCGTACCTCCGGTTCGCCAGCGTGTACCGGGCCTTCTCGTCCGTCGAGGACTTCGAGAAGGAGATCGTCGACCTCAGGGCCGCCTCGGACGCGGTCTCGAAGGTGGCCGAGGGGGACACCGGTGGCTAGGTCGAAGCGGCGGCCCAGGCGCGGGTCGGCGGCGAACGGCGGTGGGATGCGGCCGGACCGGACGGGGAGCCCGGATGGTGGCGGCGACGCACGAGCGAGCAACAGGGAAGAGGGACAGGTCATGACGGAGACCGTGGGCAGCCCGGCCGGCACCGCGGGGGAGCCGGAATCAGGTGCTCGAACCGAGGGCATCCGGGTGCAGCGCGTCTACACCACCGAGGGGGTGCACCCCTACGACGAGGTGTCGTGGGAGCGCAGGGACGTGGTGATGACCAACTGGCGGGACGGTTCGGTCAACTTCGAGCAGCGCGGGGTCGAGTTCCCCGACTTCTGGTCGCTGAACGCGGTCAACATCGTCACCAGCAAGTACTTCCGCGGCGCCCAGGGCACCGCGCAGCGCGAGAGCAGCCTGCGGCAGCTGATCGACCGGGTCGTGAAGACCTACGTGCGCGCCGGTGTCGAGCACGGCTACTTCGCGGGCGAGGCCGACGCCGAGATCTTCGAGCACGAGCTGACCTGGATGCTGCTGCACCAGGTGTTCAGCTTCAACTCGCCGGTGTGGTTCAACGTCGGCACCAGCTCCCGCCAGCAGGTCTCCGCGTGCTTCATCCTCTCGGTGGATGACACGATGGAGTCGATCCTCGACTGGTACAAGGAAGAGGGTCTGATCTTCAAGGGTGGGTCGGGCGCTGGCCTGAACCTGTCCCGGATCCGCTCCTCCCGCGAGCTGCTGTCCTCCGGCGGCACCGCGTCCGGCCCGGTCTCCTTCATGCGCGGCGCGGACGCTTCCGCGGGCACCATCAAGTCCGGCGGCGCCACCCGCCGGGCCGCGAAGATGGTCATCCTCGACGTGGACCACCCGGACGTCGAGGAGTTCATCGAGACCAAGGCCAAGGAGGAGAGCAAGATCCGCGCGCTGCGCGACGCCGGCTTCGACGTCGACCTGGGCGGCGCCGACATGTCCTCGGTGCAGTACCAGAACGCGAACAACTCGGTGCGGGTCACCGACGAGTTCATGCGCGCGGTGGAGAGCGACGGGCCGTTCAACCTGCGGGCCCGCACCGATGGATCAATCGTGGACACCGTCCAGGCGCGCGACGTGTTCCGGAAGATGGCCAAGGCGGCGTGGGAGAGCGCCGACCCGGGCATCCAGTACGACGGCACGATCAACGACTGGCACACCGCGCCGGAGAGCGGCCGGATCTCGGCCTCCAACCCGTGCTCGGAGTACATGCACCTGGACAACTCCAGCTGCAACCTGGCCTCGCTGAACCTGATGAAGTTCCTGCGCCCGGACCTCAGCTTCGACGCGGAGCTGTTCGAGAAGGCCGTCGAGCTCGTCATCACCGCGATGGACATCTCGATCAGCTTCGCCGACTTCCCGACCGAGGCGATCGGTGACACCACCCGCAAGTTCCGCCAGCTCGGCATCGGCTACGCGAACCTGGGTGCGCTGCTCATGGCCACCGGGCACGCCTACGACTCCGACGGCGGGCGGGCGCTGTCCGCGGCCATCACCTCGCTGATGACCGGGACCGCCTACAAGCGCTCGGCCGAGCTGGCCGGCGCGGTCGGGCCGTACGAGGGCTACGCCCGCAACGCCGAGGCACACCAGCGGGTGATGCGCAAGCACGCCGCGGCCAACGACCTGATCCGGACCTACCACCGCAACGACGTGACCGTGCACAAGCTGGCCACCCGGGTCTGGCAGGAAGGTCTGGAGATCGGCTCCCGCTCCGGCTGGCGCAACGCGCAGGCCTCGTTGCTGGCCCCGACCGGCACGATCGGCCTGATGATGGACTGCGACACCACCGGGGTCGAACCCGACCTGGCGCTGGTGAAGTTCAAGAAGCTGGTCGGCGGCGGCTCCATGCAGATCGTCAACCAGACGGTGCCGCGGGCGCTCAAGTCCTTGGGCTACCAGGACGAGCAGATCGAGGCGATCGTCGAGTACATCGCCGAGCACGGTCACGTCGTGGACGCCCCCGGCCTGCGCCCGGAGCACTACGAGGTGTTCGACTGCGCGATGGGCGAGCGCTCGATCGCACCGATGGGCCACGTCCGGATGATGGCCGCGGTGCAGCCGTTCCTGTCCGGCGCCATCTCGAAGACGGTGAACATGCCGGAGGCCGCCGCGGTCTCCGACGTCGAGGAGATCTACTTCGAGGGCTGGCGGCTCGGGCTCAAGGCGCTGGCGATCTACCGGGACAACTGCAAGGTCGGCCAGCCGCTGTCGGCGGGCAAGGGTGGCAAGGAGTCCGGCGAGAAGGCGGTCGAGAAGCAGATCGAGTACCGCCCGGTCCGCAAGCGCCTGCCCAAGAAGCGTCCGAGCCAGACCGTCTCGTTCACGGTGGGCGGGGCCGAGGGCTACCTGCACGCCGGGTCCTACCCGGACGACGGTCTCGGCGAGATCTTCGTGAAGCTGGGCAAGCAGGGCTCGACCCTCGCGGGCGTCATGGACGCCTTCTCGATGTCGATCTCGGTGGGCCTGCAGTACGGAATCCCGCTGGAGTTCTACGTCTCGAAGTTCCAGAACCTGCGCTTCGAACCGGCTGGCATGACCGACGACCCGGACGTGCGGATGGCGGGCAGCGTGCTCGACTACCTGTTCCGCAGGCTGGCGCTGGACTACCTGCCGTACGAGAAGCGCGCGCAGCTGGGCATCTTCACCTCCGAGGAGCGCACGGCCCAGACCGCGGACTACGACGGTGGTCCCACCGGCGGTGCCGAGGTCGACCTGGACACCATGCGGTCCACCGTGGAGTCCTCGACGACCGAGCGGCGCGAGGGGGACGACCACCGGGCGGGCAGCTCCACCGAGCTGCTGGAGCTGAGGTTGGGCAAGGCCGCGGACGCGCCGCTGTGCATGACCTGCGGCACGAAGATGCGTCCCTCCGGATCCTGCTACCTCTGCGAGGGTTGCGGGTCCACCTCGGGCTGCAGCTGATCGACCTGCGCGGTGGCGGGGCCTTCGGGTTCCGCCACCGCGCGAAGCCCGGATGACGAAGGGGAGCCGACCACGCGGTCGGCTCCCCTTCGTCCTGCGCGGCCCGCGTCCGCCGACCGCGGCCCCGCCGGACGGCGGGACCGGGTCTCGCGCGACGACGCACGTGAAGATCACCGGGTCCGCGCTGACCTGGTCAGGTCCTCCCCGTCCCCCGCGCCCCCTGCGGTTCACCGCGCCGGCCGTCACCTCGGGACAGGATCCGCGCCGTGGTGGCGACCCCGGCGGTCGCGGTCAGAACCGCGGGCCAGGCACCGATCCGTCGCGCCAGCGGATGCGATCCGGCGAGTCCCGCCGCGTACGCGACGCCGAGGAGCATCGCGCGTCCGAGACCGCTGCGGCGTCGGCAGCTCTCCACACCCGCGAGCCCGCCGGCCCCGGCGACCAGGCCGCTCCACGAGCGGTGCCGCTGCATCCGGGTGACCGCGAAGCCGGCGATCAGACCCGCGGAGGTGAACAGGGCGGGCGCGACGCCGCGCATGGCCGGCTCCTTCGGGTGGACCTGGAACGTGATTCCTCGACTTTACCTGCGCGTTCACCGCCGAGGCCGACCTCCGCTCGTCTGGTCGCCGTGCGCTTTTCGGGTGGTGTTCAGCCGCGAGCTCGCCCCCGCGGGCGCGGGTGCGATCTGCTGGAGCGCTGGTGCCCACCGTTGTTGTGGAGGCTTCATGCGCTCGCGCGGGGTTGTCGTGGTGCTCGCGGGCGCGGTGCTCGCGGGTGTGGTCCTCGCACCCGCCGGGGCGGCTGCTCCGCTCGGGCCGCCTCCCGTGGAGGACGCGCCCGGGGCCTCGGCCGCCGAGCGCGGTCCGGTCAGCGTCCGCACCGCCACGACGCGCTCGGTCCTGGACGGGTTCGAGACCTCCCGCGAGACCGCGGAGCTGGCACCGGGGCTCACCCTGACGGAATTCGACCGCTTCGAGCCCGAGGGCTGGGTGCGCGGCGACGTGCTCACGGCCGAGCTGGCCGGTGCTGGCCTGCGTCCCGCGTACCTCAGCCCGGGGGCGGCCTCGTCGCGCCGACCGCTGACCGAGCAGCTGTCCGGAGCGGTCGCGGGGGTCAACGGCGACTTCTTCGACATCGACGCTTCCGGTGCCCCGCTCGGTGCGGCGATCTCGGGCGGAGAGCTGCTCAGCGCGCCCGCGGCGGGGCACAACGACGTGGCCGCGGTGGGCGGCTCCGCCGGAGGCCTGATGCGGGTCCTCCTGGCGGCCGAGCTCACCCGCGCGGACGGGACCCGCGTGCCGATCACCGATCTGAACGCACCGACGATCGCCCCGGACGGGATCGGCCTCTACACCCCGTTCTGGGGCGCGGCCTCCCGCGCGGGGCTCGTTCCCGGCGGGGTTCCCGCCATCGAGGTCGAGCTCGCCGATGACGTGGTGCGGCAGGTCCGACCGGGGCCTGCCGAGGGCGCGGTCCCCGCCGGGGCGGTGCGCCTGCTGGGCGTCGGCAGCGGCGCCGACGCGCTGCGCTCGTTGCGCCCGGGTGACCGGGCCTCCGTGCACTACCGGCCGCTCGTGGACGGCCCCACCCCGCGGGTGGCGGTCGGCGGCAACCGGGTGCTGCTGCGCGGCGGGGAGGTGCAGGACGTCGACGACACCGCGCTGCACCCGCGCACGGCGGCGGGTTTCTCCGCCGACGGCACCCGGATGTGGCTCGTCACCATCGACGGCAGGCAGGACGCGAGCAGGGGAGCGACCGAACGGGAACTGGCGGAACGGCTGCGCGCCCTCGGTGCCAGCGATGCGATCAACCTGGACGGTGGCGGCTCCTCGACCTTGCTGGCGCGGGAACCCGGTGCGGAGGCGGCCGAGGTGCACAACTCGCCGTCGGACGGCGAGCTGCGCCCGGTGCCCAACGGGATCGGGTTCACCACCGCTGCGGGCAGTGGTCTGCTGCGCGGGATCCGGGTCGAGCCGGAGGCGGGCACCCGCGTCCTGTCCGGCCTGAGCCGGGTCCTGACCGCGCGGGGCCACGACGAGACCGGCGCACCGGTGGCGGCCGAACCGCGCTGGGCGGTCGCCCCCGGCGGCGGCCGGGTGGAGAACGACGTCCTGCGCGCGGGCCGCCCTGGTCCGACGACGGTCACCGCGCGCGCGGGCGGCGCCTCGGGGTCGACGCGCATCGAGGTGCTCGGACCGCCGGCCGGCCTCAGCACCGACACCGAGCGGGTGGCGCTGACCGGGGAGGGAGCGCGCGGGCGGTTCCAGGTGCTCGGCCGGGACGCTGCCGGTTTCCGGACCTGGGTGGACCCCGTCGACGTCCGGCTGGAGCACGACGAGCGGGCGGTGCGGATCGTGCCGGACGGGGACGGGTTCGCGGTCACGGCCTTGTCGCCGGCCGCCACCTCGGTGGTCACGGTCCGGGTGGGGGACCTGACCACGCATCTCGGGGTCACCACCGGGTCCCGACCGGAACCGCTGGCCTCCTTCGACGCGCCGGACGGCTGGCGCGTCAGCGCTTTCCCGGCGGCGGTGCGCGCCTCGCTGAGCACGGCCGAGGGGCGGGCGGGCACGCCCGGTCTGGCTCTGGACTACGCCCTGACCGGTACCACCACGACCCGTGCCGCGTACGTCAACGCGGTGGACGGGATCCCGCTCCCACCCGGAACCCAGCGCGTCGGGGTGTGGGTGAACGGCGACGGCCGCGGTGCCTGGTTGCGCGGCACCGTCCAGGACGCGGCCGGGGTGGCCACGGTGCTGGACCTGGCGCGGAACGTGGACTGGACGGGTTGGCGCTACGTGGAGGCGCCGCTGCCCGAGGGCATCTCCGGTTCGCTTCGCTGGCAGCGGTTGTACGCGGTGGAGCCGGACGGCGCGCGCCAGTACGAGGGGCGGTTGGTGTTCGACGACCTCGTGGCGCAGGTCGCTCCCGAGGTGCCGGTGCCCGCCGATCCCGAGCCGCGGGATCCGGTCGTGGTGCGCGACGCGGCGCCCCCGTTTCCCGGAGAGGCGCGGATCGCCGTGGTCAGCGATGCCCAGTTCACCGCCGATGATCCGGACGGTCCGCTGGTCGCGCAGGCGCGGCGGTCGCTGCGCGAGGCCGTGGCGGCGGCGCCCGACGCGCTCGTGATCAACGGTGACCTGGTGGACCGGGGCACCGCGGCGGACTTCGACCTGGCCCGGGAGGTGATCGAATCCGAGGTCGGCGGCCGACTGCCCTGGTACTACGTGCCCGGCAACCACGAGGCCTCCGGGCCGGGTGATCTCCGCGAGTTCACCGCGGAGTTCGGGAGCGCGCACCAGGTCGCCGACATCGGGGGAACCAGGGCGATCATGCTGGACTCCTCCACCGGATCCCTGCTGGGCGGCGGTTTCGGCCAGGTCCGGATGTTGCGCTCGGCGCTGCACGAGGCCGCCGCGGACCCGGGGATCCGCTCGGTGGCGATCTTCGTGCATCACCCGCTCCGCGATCCGGGTCCGGGGGACGCCTCCCAGCTCTCCGATCCGAAGGAGGCCCGGTTGCTGAACCGGTGGCTCGCCGACTTCGAGCGCGACTCGGGCAAACCCGGCGTCCTGGTCTCGGGGCACGTCGGCGCCTTCCACGCCTCCACCTCCGACGGAATTCCGCTGCTGGTGAACGGCAACGCGGGCAAGCAGCCGTCGGCCGCTCCGGAGCAGGGCGGTTTCACCGGCTGGAGCCTGTTGCGGATCGACCCGGGCGACCGGCGGATGCCGGTGCGCTGGGAGACGCGGCCGCACGCGGACCGCATCGAGCTGCCGGTGCCGCCGGTCGCGGCGGGCGGTGCGGTGTTCGTGCGCGCCCGGTTGCTGCAGGGCGACCGGGCGGTTCCGGTCGAGTACCCGGTGACCGCGTCCTGGTCGGGTTCCGGAGTCCACATCGGACGCGGAGGGGCGGGTGCGCCGGGCGCGGTCGCCTCCTTCGACCCGGCGACAGGGAGGTTGGCCGGGGTGCGCGCCGGACGGGCGGAACTCAGCGTGACGATCAATGGAGTGAAGCAGTCCACCGTATTCACGGTCGCCCAGAAGTGAGTTTTTCCGGGTTGGGGCGGGAAGTTGTCCACAGGAGACCGATCCGTCCACAGATGTGCCACTCGCCCCTGCGGCGCCTCGGGAGAGGTCACCGATGTTCCTGGCATGACCACACCGCTGAACGCGCGCATCCACATCGGTGACGCGGGCCAGGTGCTCGCCGCCGTCCCGCACCTGCTGGGCTTCACCCCGTCCGACTCGCTGGTCCTGCTCGGTCTGCACGCCACGGGCGACGCGGGGGCCTTCGGCCTCACGCTGCGGATGGACCTGCCGCCGCCGGAGCACCGCAGAGCGCTGACCGAATACCTCTCCACCGGTCCGCCGGTCCGCCGGGGGATCACGGGTGCCATCGTCGTGCTCGTCGGGACCGGGCCAGGTGATCCCCGGCCGCAGGAGGAGGACGCCGCCGAGGAGGGCCAGCTGCCCCAGCCGGAACTGGTCGCGATGTTGCGGGAGGGGTTCGCCGAGGCGGGCATCGACGTGTTGCACGAGCTCTGGGCCCCGCGAATCGAGGCGGGCGCGAGGTGGCGCTGCTACGACGATCCGGCGTGCCGGGGCCGGATCCCGGATCCGAAGCGCACCGTGCTCGGAGCCGCCATGGCCGCTTCGGGTTCGGTCACCTTCGACAGCCGCGAGGAGCTGCAGCGGTTGGTGGCGCCGGAGTCCGAGCGGATCCGGGCGCGTTGGGCTGCCCGGCTCGCCGCGATGATCGAGGACGGTGAGCAGGCCCGCCGCGAGGGCGGCGGGGTGCACCGCGACGTGGAGGTGGCGCTGGCCGGAATCCGGCGGACGGCGGCCGGGGAGGCGCTGACCGAGGACGACCAGCTGCGGATCCTGCTCGCGCTCTCCGATCACCGCGTCCGCGACCTGTGCCTGGGGCTGGCCGCGGGGGAGTGGGCGCGGCCGGCCGAGCAGCTCTGGCTGAGCCTGGTGCGCAAGGCTCCCGAGCCCGAGGTCGCCGAGGTCGCGGCGCTGCTGGCGTTCTCCGCCTACCTGCGCGGCGAAGGCGCGATGGCGAGCGTGGCGCTGGAGCGCGTGGAATCCAGCCGACCCGAGCACGTGCTCGGCTGCCTGCTGCGCCGGGCGCTCGACAGCGGGATCTCACCGACGGAGATCGCCGAAATCGCCAAGGACACGATGACCGATGCCCGACTCATGATCGAGGCGGAGGAGTCCTGATGGGCGTCCAGCTCCGGAGGGTGCCCGGCCGGCTCGCGGCCGGGCACCGCCCGGGATCAGCCCTGACGGGCCCGGGTGAACTCCCAGGCATCCCGCACGATCACCGACAGGTCGGCCAGCCGCGGCTGCCACGACAGCTCGGCGCGGGCCCGGTCGCTGGCGGCCACCAGCGTCGCCGGATCACCGGCGCGGCGCGGCGCGACCGCCGCGGGGATCGGGTGCCCCGTCACCTCGCGGCAGGTCTCGATCACCTGCTGCACGGAGAATCCGGTCCCGTTGCCCAGGTTGTAGATCCGGTGCTCGCCGGGCCGAGCGCTCTCCAGCGCCAGCAGGTGCGCGTCGGCGAGGTCGGTGACGTGGATGTAGTCGCGGACGCAGGTGCCGTCCTCGGTGGGCCAGTCGTCCCCGTACATCTGCACCTGGTCGCGCTGTCCCAGCGCGACCTGCAGCACGATCGGGATCAGGTGCGTCTCCACGGCGTGCCGCTCACCGAACGCGCCGTGCGCGCCGGCCACGTTGAAGTAGCGCAGGCTCACCGCGCCCAGCCCGTGCGCGGTGGCGTACGAGCTGATCGCGTGGTCGATGGCGAGCTTCGTGGCGCCGTAGGTGTTCGTGGGCCGGGTGGGGGCGTCCTCCGGGATCGGCACCGAGTCGGGCTCGCCGTAGGTGGCGGCGGTGGAGGAGAACACGAGCCGGGGCGTGCCGTGCTCGCGGACCGCCTCCAGCAGGCGCAGCGAGGTGAGCACGTTGCCCTGCCAGTACTTCGCCGGGTCCTCCATGGACTCGCCGACCAGCGACTTGGCCGCGAAGTGCAGTACCCCGTCGTAGCCGTCGGCGAGCAGGTCACCGGCCGCTTCGGCGATGTCGGCCCGCACGAAGGTGCTGCCGGGCGGTACCGCGTCGGCGTGGCCGGTCGAGAGGTCGTCGACCACGGTGACCTCGTGGCCGTTCTCGAGCAGCCGCGCCGCGCACACGCTGCCCACGTATCCCGCACCACCGGTGACGAGGAGCTTCACGGAGGTTCTGCCTTTCCTGAGACGTCGAACTCGGCGGCACCGCGGGGAGGCGGGGCCGGGCGGGCGAGGTTATCGGTCGCGGCCCGCCCCGGCCGCCGGGGTCGCGGTGAACAGGCGCGGCGCGGTGAGCTTCTGCTCGGCGAACGCGTCGAGCACCGCCCGGCCGATCGACTCGCGGTCCCGCGCGCGCACCAGCGCGATGGCCGAGCCGCCGAAACCGCCACCGGTCATCCGGGCGCCGAGCGCCCCGGATTCCAGCGCGGCGTCCACCGCGACGTCCAGTTCCAGGCAGGAGATCCGGTAGTCGTCACGCATGCTCACGTGCGAGGCGGTCAGCAGCGGACCGATCGAGGCGAGCTGCCCGGCGTCCAGCTCGGACACCGTGGAGATCACCCGCTCGTTCTCCGTCACCACGTGGCGCACCAGCGGGCGCAGCTCGTTCGGGAGAACGGCCAGCGCGCCGTCCAGGTCCGCCACCGAGATGTCGCGCAGCGCCTTGACCCCGAGCAGCTCGGCGGCGTGCTCGCAGCCCTGGCGGCGCTCGCCGTACCCGGACTCGCTGTGCGAGTGCTTCGCCTGGGTGTCGATCACCAGCAGTTCCAGGTCCGCCGCGGCGGTGTCGAACGGGATCTGCTCCAGCTCGCCGGTGCGCACGTCGAAGAACAGCGCGTGCGACTCGGTGCAGCGCAGGGAGGCGGTCTGGTCCAGCAACCCGGTGGGGGCGCCGACGAAGTCGTTCTCCGAGATCTGCACCCAGCGCGCGACGTCGGCCAGCGGCGGCGCGTCCGGTCCGTCCGCGGGCCGACCCGCGAGGTCGAGCAGCGCCAGCGCGACCGCGCACTCCAGCGCGTGCGAGGAGGAGAGACCGGCGCCCGCGGGGACATCGCCCGCGATGACCAGGTCGGCACCGGTCACCTCGACGCCCTGCTCGCGCAGCGCCCAGGCGACTCCGGCGGGGTACGCCCCCCAGCCGCGGATCGAGCCGGGTGCCAGCTCGGCGATCGCGCCGAGCTCGGTCCGGTGCAGCACGCCGTCGTCGCCGAGGGTTGCCGCGGTGAGCAGTCCGTCATCACGACGCGAGGCGGCCACCGCGATGCGGTGCGGCAACGCGATCGGGAGCACGAAGCCGTCGTTGTAGTCGGTGTGCTCGCCGATCAGGTTCACCCTGCCGGGGGCGGACCAGACGACGTCCGGGGCGCGTCCTCGTTCGCCGCCGAACGCTTCGGCGGCGGTGTCGGCCGGGCTCACCGGGGGGTGACCAGGACGGCGTGGGCGATGGCGGGGGTGAGCTTCGTGCCGCCCCTGGTTCCGTTGACCTCGATCGGCTTGTTCACCCCGGTGACCGAGCCGATCTCGATCTCCTCGTCGGGCATCAGCCCGACCTCCTTGAGCTCGCTCATCAGTTCGGGGTCGAGTTGCACGTGCTCCGCGATCCGGCACACCGTGGCGCGGCCGCCGCCCTTGCGGGCGATCTCGTCGACGCGCTGCAGCTCGGACTCGGCGGTGGACGGGGGCTGGGGGTCGGCGCCGAGCTCTTCCAGGCCGGGGATCGGGTTGCCGTACGGCGACGTGGCCGGGTTGCCGAGCAGGGCGATGAGCTTGCGCTCCACGGCCTCGCTCATCACGTGCTCCCAGCGGCACGCCTCGTCGTGCACGTGCTCCCACTCCAGACCGATCACGTCGACCAGCAGTCGCTCGGCGAGCCGGTGCTTGCGCATCACGCGCACGGCGCGGGTGCGCCCTGCCACGGTGAGCTCCAGATGGCGGTCCTCGGCGACGGTCAGCAGGCCGTCGCGCTCCATCCGGGCCACGGTCTGACTGACGGTGGGGCCGCTCTGCTCGAGGCGTTCGGCGATCCTCGCGCGCAGCGGGACGACGCCCTCCTCCTCCAAGTCGTAGATGGTGCGAAGGTACATCTCGGTGGTATCGATGAGATCGTTCACGCTGGCTCCCCGTAGCTGTCCCGATTCGATTCTAGTCCCGGCTCACCACCACTGGTCAGTGGTCTCCGAGCAGCCGTTTCCGCTGCTCGTCCCGGGTGTGCCCGACCAACTCCCCGTCTTGCAGGAGGCCGTTGCATGAACCCGCTGATCAGCGCGGATGACCTCGCCGCGGAACTCGCGGGGCCGCGCCCGCCGGTGCTGCTCGACGTGCGCTGGAGCCTGCAGGGACCACCCGGAAGGCTGGACTACGAGCGCGACCACCTGCCGGGCGCGGTCTTCGTGGACCTCGACACCGAGCTGGCGGCCCCGCCCGGCCCGGCTGGGCGGCACCCGCTGCCCGCGGCCGCGGACCTGGAGTCCGCCTTCCAGCGGGCCGGGGTCACCGCGGACCGGGAGGTGGTCGCTTACGACGCGGACAACGGTTCGGCGGCGGCGCGGGCGTGGTGGCTGCTGCGCTGGGCCGGGCACGAGCGGGTCCGGGTGCTCGACGGCGGTTACCGGGCCTGGACGGCGGGCGGGCGCCCGGTCACGACCGAGGTCCCCGAGGTCGTGTCCTCCGGATTCCAGGTCGTGCCGGACTCGCTGCCGGTGATCGGTGCGGAGGAAGCGGCCCGGCTGGCCCGCTCCGGGCGGCTGCTCGACGCCCGGGCGCCCGAGCGCTACCGGGGCGAGGTCGAGCCGATCGATCCCCGGGCGGGGCACGTTCCCGGCGCGCTCAACGCGCCGTTCGCGGCCAACACCGCCGAGGACGGGACCTGGCGCTCCCCGGAGGAGCTCGCGGAGAGGTTCCGGGCGTTGGGCGTGGACGGGACGGCCCCGGTCGGGGCCTACTGCGGGTCGGGGATCACCGCGTGCTCGGCGCTCCTCGCACTGGAGCACGCGGGACTGAGCGGGCCGGGCAACCCGGCCGCGCTCTACGCCGGGTCCTGGTCGCACTGGTCGGCGGACCCCGCCAATCCGGCCGCCACCGGACCGCTGCCGGGGGCCTGATCGGGGCAGCCGCCGCGCTGGAGCGCGCCCGCGGGTGTGCGGCGGAACACTGTGGGCGGGGACACAGGGCAGGTAGCGTCCCCCGCATGGGCAACCAGTGCGCGGTGGTGTGGGACGAGTCGGTGCTCGGCTACGACCTCGGCGGCGAGCACCCGCTGCACCCGGTGCGGCTCGACCTCACGATGCGGCTCGCCGCCTCGCTCGGTGTCCTCGACGGCGTCGTGCCGGTGCGGCCGAGCCCGGCCTCGGACGAGGACCTGCTGCGGGTCCACCGCCCGGACTACCTCGCGGCGGTGCGTTCGGCCCCGACCTCGGCCTGGGGGGTGGGGCACGGTCTGGGGACCGACGACAACCCGATCTTCGACGACATGCACGAGGCCTCGGCGCTCATCGCCGGGGCGTCGATCGCGGCGGCCGAGCAGGTGGTCTCCGGCGAGGTCGACCGGGCGGTCAACCTCGCCGGCGGGCTGCACCACGCGATGCCGGAGCGGGCCGCCGGGTTCTGCGTCTACAACGACTGCGCGGTGGCGATCGCGTGGATGCTCGCGAACGGCGTGGAGCGCATCGCCTACGTGGACGTGGACGTGCACCACGGCGACGGGGTGCAGACCGCGTTCTACGACGATCCGAGGGTGCTGACCGTCTCGTTGCACCAGCACCCGATCACGCTGTGGCCGGGAACCGGGTTCAGCACCGAGACGGGCGGCCCCGGCGCGGAGGGCACGGCGGTGAACGTGCCGCTGCCGCCGGGGACGGGGGACGCGGGCTGGTTGCGGGCGTTCCACGCGGTGGTGCCCTCGCTGCTGGCGGAGTTCCGGCCGCAGGTGCTGGTCACCCAGGCCGGGGCCGACGCGCACCGGGAGGATCCGCTGGCCGACCTGTCGATGTCGGTGGACGGGCAGCGCGCCGTCTACCGCAGCCTGCGGGACCTGGCCCAGCGGTGCGCGGGCGGCAGGTGGGTGGCGCTCGGCGGCGGGGGCTACTCGCTCTACCGCGTGGTGCCGCGCAGCTGGACCCACCTGCTCGCCACCGCGCTGGACCGGGACCTGGACCCGGGCACGGCGCTGCCGCAGGACTGGCTGGCGCACGCGCTGGAGGTGGCGGGGAACGTTCCGCTGCCGACGTCGTTGACCGACGGGGAGGACCCGGTGTTCGAACCGTGGACCGGTGTGACCGAGTCCGCGGTGGACACGGCGATCCGGGACGCGCGGCACGCGCTGTTCCCGCTGCACGGACTGGACCCGGCCGATGTCCGGGACTGAACTCGGCGGCACGCGCGCGACCGCACCGGGTGCGCCGCCCGACCGGCTCGCGAGATGCCGTTGCGGTTGAAGGGGTGCTGGTTGATGAGCGGTGCGAAGCGGCGCGGTCGCGGCGGTGACCGCCCGGCCGAGGACGGTACCGGTGGCGCCTCCGGTGGCGGTTCGGGCAGCGACGTGCCCGGAAACGGGGTGGCCCCGGAGCCGCCGCACGCTCCACCGTCCACACCGGAGCCCCCGCTCACGCCGAGCCCGCCGGATCCGGCGGCCGAGCCCTGTCCGCGAGCGGCGGAGCCGGCCCGGCCCGACGACGCCTACCCGCGCCGCTGGGAGGCCGACGTCGTGCTCTCCGACGGCGGCACCGTCCACTTGCGCCCGATCACCCCGGCCGACGCCGAGCAGCTGGTCTCCTTCCACGGCAGGCTCAGCGACCGCACCCGCTACTTCCGCTACTTCGGCCCCTACCCGCGGATGCCCCAGCGGGACGTGGAGCGGTTCAGCACCGTCGACCACCACGACCGGGTCGCGCTGGTCGCGCTGCTGGGCGACGACATCGTCGCGGTCGGCCGCTTCGACCGCCTCGACGACCCGGGCTCGGCCGAGGTGGCCTTCGTGGTGCAGGACCAGCACCAGGGCCGCGGATTGGGCTCGATCCTGCTGGAGCACCTGGCGGCCGCGGCCCGGGAACGCGGGCTGGCGCGGTTCGTCGCGGAGGTGCTGGCCGAGAACTCGGCCATGGTGCGCGTGTTCCGCGACGCCGGGTACCAAGTGCGGCGCGCGATGGAGGAGGGAGTGGTGCACCTGGAGTTCGACATCGACCCCACCGAGGAGTCGCTGGCCGTCGCCCGCGCGCGGGAGCAGGCCGCCGAAGCGCGCAGCGTGCACAACCTGCTGCACCCGAGGGCGGTCGCGGTGATCGGAGCTTCCACCGACCACCGCAAGATCGGGCATGCGGTGCTGGTCAACCTCCTCACCGCCGACTTCGCGGGGCCGGTGTACCCGGTGAACCCGGAGCACCGCGCCGTGCGCGGGGTGCGCGCGTACCCCTCGGTGCTGGACATCCCCGACGACGTGGACCTCGCCGTGGTGGCGATCCCGGCGGCCGGGATCGATGCCGTGCTGGACGCCTGCCTGGCCAAGGGCGTGAAGGCGTTGGTGATCGTCAGCTCCGGGTTCAGCGAGTCCGGCCCCGACGGCCGCGAGATCGAACGACGCATGGTCCGTGCCGCGCGGGTGCACGGGATGCGGGTGGTGGGACCCAACGCCCTGGGCGTGGTCAACACCGACCCGGGGTACCGGCTCAACGCGACGTTGGCCCCGAGGCTGCCGGGAAGCGGGCGCACCGGCTTCTTCTGCCAGTCCGGTGCGCTGGGCGTGGCGATCCTGGCGACCGCCACCGAGCGCGGGCTCGGGCTGTCCACCTTCGTCTCGGCGGGCAACCGCGCCGACGTCTCCGGCAACGACCTGCTGCAGTACTGGCAGACCGATCCCGCCACCGACGTGGTGCTGCTGTACCTGGAGTCCTTCGGCAACCCCCGCAAGTTCGCCCGGCTGGCCCGTCGGCTGGCGCGCACCAAGCCGATCGTGGTGGTCAAGTCCGGCCGCAACGCGGTGCGCCCCGGGCTGGCCGCGACCTCGGTCCAGGTCGATGAGAACAGCGTGCAGGCGCTGTTCGAGCAGGCGGGGGTGATCCGGGTGGAGTCGGTGGCGCAGATGTTCGACACGGCCCTGCTGCTGGCGCACCAACCGCTGCCCGCGGGGGAGCGGGTCGCCGTCGTCGGCAACTCCTCCGCGCTGGGAATGCTCGCCTCCGATGTCGCGCAGGCCCAGGGGCTGCGCCTGGCGGGAGAGCCCGTCGACGTCGGCGCCTCGGCGGAGCCGGAGGTGTTCGCCGCCGCGGTGCGCGAGGCGGCGCTGCGCGAGGACGTGGACGCGTTGGTGACCGTTTTCGCGCCCCCGGTCGCGGTGCCCGGCACGGCCTACGCCCGCGCGCTGCGCGAGGCGTTGCGCGAAGCGGGTTCCGGGGCGACGAAGCCGGTGGTGACGACCTTCCTCGCGGCCGAGGGCGTTCCGGACGAGCTGGCCGTGCCCGGCCCGGACGGGTCGGCGGGCTGGGGCTCGGTGCCTTCCTACCCGAGCCCGGAGCGGGCGGTGCTCGCACTGGCCAGAGCGACCCGCTACGCCCGCTGGCGCGCCGCGCCGCAGGGCGATTTCACGCGGCCCGAGGACATCGCGCCGGAGCGTGCGCGGCGGCTGGTCGAAACCGCGCTGGTGAGCGGCGAGGCACGGCTGGCCGACGAGCAGGTGGTGGAGCTGCTGGGGCATTACGGGATCGAGCTCGTGCCGTTCCGCCGGGCGCGGGACGCGCACGCGGCGGTGGCCGCGGCGACCGAGCTGGGCTTCCCGGTGGTGCTGAAGTCGGCCAGCGAGCAGCTGCGCCACCGCGCCGATCTGGTGGGCGTGCGGCTGGACCTGATCAACGCCGACGCGGTGCGCGCCGCGTACGGCGACCTGCGCCGGGTGTCCGGGATGGACGACGTCTACGTGCAGCGGATGGCCGGGCGCGGCCATTCCTGCGTGATCGACCTGATGGACGACCCCTCCTTCGGCACGCTGGTCTCGTTCGGACTGTCCGGAGTGGCCAGCGAGCTGCTCGGGGACAAGGCGTACCGCGCGGTGCCGATGACCGACGTGGACGTGGCCGCGCTGGTCCGCTCGCCGCGGGCCGCCCCGCTGCTGGCGGGCTACCGCGGGGACGAGCCTGCGGATCTGGCGGCGCTGGAGGACCTGGTGCTGCGGGTCGCGACGCTGGTGGAGGACCTGCCCGAGGTGCGGGAGCTGACGCTGCAACCGGTCCTGGCCTCGCCGAGCGGGGTGCGGGTCACCGGAGCGCGGGTGAGCGTGCGCCCCTCGGCGGTCACCCCGGACACCGGGCCCCGGCGGCTGCGCTGACCCGGGGCACCTTCTCCGATACTGGGAAGTATCGATATTCTGGTGCGACTCGTGGGAGGGGAGCGCCCGGATGTCCGACCTGACGTTGACCGAGCTCGGCGTGGTGTCCGCGGGCGAACACCGCCTCAGCGTGCGAGCGGCCCGCGTCGAGGACCCCGCGGCGCCGGTCATGATCGTGCTGCCCGCGATGGGCGTCCCGGCCACCTTCTACGCGCCCTTCCTGCGCGAGCTGCACGAGGCCGGTCTCGCCGTGGTCAGCGTCGACACCCGGGGCCAAGGAGCCGCGACCCCGCGGCCGAGCCGCCGGGTCCGCTTCGGCTACCAGGACCTCGTCGACGACGCCGCGGCCGTGGTGGACCTGGTCGAGCGCGAGTTCCCGGGCGCGCCGCGCTTCCTGCTCGGGCACAGCCTCGGCGGGCAGATCAGCCTGCTGTTCGCCGCCGCGCGTCCCGGCCGGGTGCGCGGCGTGGCGCTGCTGGCCTCGGGCTCGGTGTGGTTTCGCAGCTTCCCCGGCCTGGAGAGCCCGAAGATCCTGCTGGCCTCCCACGCGGTCGCGCTGCTGAGCCGGGTGTTCGGCTACTGGCCGGGGCAGCGGTTCGGCTTCGGCGGCCGTCAGCCCGCGGGGGTGATGCTCGACTGGGCGCGGCAGGGCCGCACCGGCCGGTACCGCCTCGACGGTTCGGACCTCGACTACGAGACCGCGCTGCGGCGGCTGAACGTACCGCTGCTCGCGGTCAGCCTCGACGACGACGAGTTCGCCCCCGCGTCCTCGGTGGACCACCTCGCGGGCAAGGCCGCCGCCGCGACGCGCACCCGGCGGCACTACTCGTGCGAGATCGCGGGTGCGGCGAAGCTGGGGCACTTCGCGTGGGTGCACACCAGCGGCGTGCTCGTCGGCTGGATCGCGGAGTGGGCCCGGGCCGCCTCCGGCCGCGACGAGCCGGTCGCGGAGGCCGGACGCGCCTGATCCGCGCCGCCGGTTCCGGCGGGTGCCGAGACCACGTGTTCCCGGTGGACGCCCGTGAACAGCGAATTCCGGGTTGAATTCGACGAGTTCCGCCGAGCGGGACCAAAAGATCCGAACTTCGCGCAACCCGACGGCGAACGGCCTCCGTCTTCTGGGCATGAAACGCCTACACACCACAGTGGGCGCGGGCATGATGCTCCTCGCTGTCACCGCCTGCGCCGGACAGCAAGAAGACGTCGGATTCGGCGGGCAGCCGCCCGCCCCTGCGCCGGCCGCGCCGGTGCAGCCGAAGCCGGAACAAGAACGCACCCCCGTCCCCGATGATCTGATCAAGGCCGCGGAGCAGTCCGGGAAGACGCCTCGCGTGTGGACCCAGGACGGCGGCTCCGTGGTCGTCACCAACGGGCAGGAAGGCGGCTGCAGCAAGGTCCACGCCGAAGTCGCCGAGCAGGACGCCCAGCAGGTGAAGGTCGTGCTGGTCAACGAGACCCCGGAACCGCCGGGGATCTGCACGATGGATCTGCGCTACCCGCCGGTCGCCGTCCAGCTGGACGCGCCGCTGGACCAGCGCACCGTCGTGCTCGAAGAGCGCGATGTGAAGGTTCCTCCGCGTTGATGCGGTGACCTTCGCCTCGCAGGCACTTCTCCCGCAGGAGGTGGGGCTCCTGCGGGAGAACGTGCGTTCCCGCGCCAGTGGTGGGCCGCGGCCGGCGGTGTCCCGCACCGCCGGCCGCGCCGCGCACCGGCCCGGGCTCGGGGCTCAGCGGTTGAACGAGATCTGCAGGGTGGGGGTGGTGGCCTCGGCGAAGAAGTCGCCACCCTTGTCGTCGACCACGACGAACGCCGGGAAGTCCTCGACCTCGATCTTCCACACCGCTTCCATGCCCAGCTCCGGGTACTCCAGCACCTCGACCGCGCGGATGCAGTCCTGCGCCAGCCGCGCCGCCGGGCCGCCGATGGAACCGAGGTAGAACCCGCCGTGCTCCGCGCAGGAGGCGGTGACCTTCGCCGAGCGGTTGCCCTTGGCCAGCATCACCAGCGATCCGCCCGCGGCCTGGAACTGCTCCACGTAGGAGTCCATCCGTCCCGCGGTGGTCGGCCCGAACGAACCCGACGCGTAGCCCTCCGGCGTCTTCGCCGGTCCCGCGTAGTACACCGGGTGGTCTCGCAGGTACTGCGGCATCGGTTCGCCCGCGTCCAACCGCTCCGCGATCTTGGCGTGCGCGATGTCGCGGGCCACCACCAGCGGTCCGGTCAACGACACCCTGGTCTTCACCGGCAGCTTCGAGAGCTCGGCGCGGATCTCGGCCATCGGCCGGTTCAGGTCGATGCGCACCACGTCCTCGGACAGCTGCTCGTCGCCCACCTCCGGGAGGTAGCGCGCCGGGTCGCGTTCGAGCTGCTCCAGGAACACCCCTCCCGGAGTGATCTTCGCCTTGGCCTGGCGGTCCGCCGAGCAAGACACCGCCACGCCCACCGGCAGCGAGGCGCCGTGCCGCGGCAACCGGATCACCCGCACGTCGTGGCAGAAGTACTTGCCACCGAACTGCGCGCCGATGCCGAACTGGCGGGTCATCTCCAGGACCTGCGCCTCCAGCTCCACGTCCCGCAGCGCGTGCCCGGCGGATGAACCCTCGCGGGGCAGCTCGTCGAGGTAGCGGGCGGAGGCGAGCTTGGCGACCTTGAGGTTGTGCTCGGCGGAGGTGCCGCCCACGACGATCGCCAGGTGGTACGGCGGGCAGGCCGCGGTGCCCAGCGAGCGCAGCTTCTCCTCCAGGAACCGGGCGAGCCGCGTGGGGTTCAGCAGCGCCTTCGTCTCCTGGTAGAGGAAGGTCTTGTTCGCGCTGCCGCCGCCCTTGGCCATGAACAGGAACTCGTAGTGCGGGTCGGTCCCCGCCTTGGAGTACAGCTCGATCTGCGCGGGCAGGTTGCTGCCGGTGTTGCGCTCCTCCCAGAAGTTCAGCGGAGCCATCTGCGAGTAACGCAGGTTCAGGTCCTGGTAGGCGTCGAACACGCCCCGGGCCAGCCGCCGCTCGTCCTCCCCGCCGGTGAGCACCGACTCGGTGCGCTTCCCGATCACGATCGCGGTGCCGGTGTCCTGGCACATGGGCAGCACCCCGCCCGCCGACACGCAGGCGTTGCGCAGCAGGTCGGTGGCCACGAAGCGGTCGTTCGCGCTGGCCTCGGGATCGTCGACGATGGCGCGCAGCTGAGCCAGGTGCGAGGAGCGCAGCAAGTGCTGGATGTCCTTGATCGCGGCGCTGGCCAGCGCGGTCAGGGTGGCGGGCTCCACTTCGAGGAAGCGGCGCCCGGCCGCCTCGACGGTGCGGATGCCCTCGGTGGTGAGCAACCGGTAGTCGGTGTCGTCCGGACCGAGCGGAAGCACCTCGGTGTAGTCGAACGTGGTGGTCACGACGCCGCTCCTTTGCGCGTTCGGGAATGCCGTGACGTTAACGCACCGCCTCGGCAGGGGGAGCAGGTCTGTCGGAGACCGGAACGCACCTGGGAAGCTGGAGGTCGACACCAACGGGATGGGAGATGCCCTTGTCCACCACGGATCCGACCTCCGAGGCCCTCGCGGGGCTGGTCAACCTGCGTGATCTCGGCGGCCTGCCCGCCGGGCCCGGCACGACCCGGGAGGGGGTCGTGCTGCGCAGCGACGCTCCGCAGCCCGGGGACCGGGACCCGGAGGACGTCGCCTGGCCGCCCGCGCTGGTGCTGGACCTGCGGGACGCGACCGAGCTCAACGGCACCGAGCACCCGCTGGCGGGGGTGGCCGAGGTGCACCAGATCGAACTGCTCGCGGGCATCCACTCGACCGAGGTGACCCACCCGCTGCCGGTGCTCTACCAGCTGGCGCTCCGCGATGCGGCGGCGAAGCTGGTGCGGGTGTTCCGGCTCGCGCTGGAGGCGCAGGGGCCGGTGCTGGTGCACTGCGCGGCGGGCAAGGACCGCACCGGGGTGGTCTCGGCGATGCTGCTGAGCGCGGCCGGGGTCCGGGAGGACACGATCACCGCCGACTACGTGCGCACCGACCGCAACATGTTCCGGGTGCTGCAGCGGCTGGAGCTGGCGCCCGCGCTGCCGCCGGGGGTGAGCGAGGAGGACGTGCGGCACCTGATCTCCACCCCGGTGGAGGCCATCGAGGGCGTGCTGGCCAGCTTCGCCGAGCACGAGCAGGCCGCCGCCGGATGGCTGCGCGCCCACGGGGTCACCGACGAGGAGATCGACCGCTGGCGGGCGAAGTTCGTGACGAGCTGACGCCCCAAGCCGCAACGGGCGAGAGGCCGGACCTGCCGTCGTGGGCGGGTCCGACCTCCCCTGGGGTGGCGTCCGGCCGACCGCTCGGCCGGGCGCGCGTGGTCGTTGAGCGAAACCGTCAGCTGGCGTAAGCGCGCAGCCGGTCGGCGCGGTCGCCCTGCCGCAGCTTGGACATGACCTCCCGCTCGATCTGGCGGACCCGCTCCCGGGAGAGCCCGAAGGCCTTCCCGATCTGGTCGAGGGTGCGCGGCTGGCCGTCGTCGAGCCCGTAGCGCATCCGGATCACCGACTGCTCCCGCTCCTCCAAGGTGCTCAGCACCCGGCGCAGGTCGTCCTGCAGGAAACCGGAGATGACCGCGTTCTCCGCGTCGGCCGACTCGGCGTCCTCGATGAAGTCGCCCAGCGGCGCGTCCTCCTCGGCGCCCACCGGCATGTCCAGGCTCACCGGGTCGCGGGAGTGGTCGAGAAGGTCGCCGACCTTCGCGGGGGTGAGACCGCTCTCCTCGGCCAGCTCCTCGTCGGTGGCCTCCCGGCCCAGCTTCTGGTGCAGGTCGCGCTTGATCCGGGCCAGCTTGTTCACCTGCTCCACCAGGTGCACGGGCAGCCGGATGGTGCGGGACTGGTCCGCCATGCCGCGGGTGATGGCCTGCCGGATCCACCAGGTCGCGTACGTGGAGAACTTGAAGCCCTTGGTGTAGTCGAACTTCTCGACCGCGCGGATCAGGCCGAGGTTGCCCTCCTGGATCAGGTCCAGCAGCGGCATCCCGCGTCCGGTGTAGCGCTTGGCGAGGCTGACCACCAGCCGCAGGTTGGCCTCCATCAGGTGATTCTTGGCCAGCCGGCCGTCGCGCACCACGGCCCGCAGGTCGGCGCGCCGCTCGGCGGAGAGCGAGCCGTCCGTCTCCAGCACGTGCTTCGCGAAGACGCCCGCCTCGATCCGCTTGGCGAGGTCGACCTCCTCCTGCGCGGTCAGCAGCGCGGTCCGCCCGATGCCGTTGAGGTAGACCCGCACCAAGTCGGCCGAGGGGCCCTGGTTGTCGAGGTCGGCATCGGTGGCGGTCGTGGTGTAGGTCTGCGGGACGGTCATTGAGCTCCCTCCCTGACGGACTGGCTTGCGGGGCGTTCCCATGGCGCGGACTGGCACCGTGGAGGACGCGTACGCTCGGTGTTGCGGGCCGAATGCCACGCCGTCCGGATGTGACGGTTGTGCTGTCTGGTTCGTGCGGGTCGGGTAGGAGTGGTGCGTGTTCGCTGTCGGGCGACACCTGCGCCGAAGCTCGGGGCCGTCCGTCGGGCGTGTGAACCCACCGGGTGCGGACCGGGCTGTCGAAGCTTGGATACCTGCAAAACGAACACGACCTCGAATTCGTTCCCGAACTGCTCCACCAGAAGACGTCGCGGCCGTCACATCCGTTGCGCCGCGAAGTCTGAGGATCTGCTGAGAACCCGCGCCGCTTTCACACGTCGATCAACAACGTGAATGGCCCGTCGTTGGTGCTGGCCACTTCCATCATCGCGCCGAAGCGGCCGGTGGCCACCCGCGCGCCCCGTTCCCGCAGCACCCGCACCACCTCGTCCACGAGCGGTTCGGCCTGCTCAGGCCGGGCCGCCTCGCCCCACGAGGGCCGGCGACCCTTGCGCGTGGAGCCGTAGAGGGTGAACTGGCTCACGACCAGCAGCGGTGCGCCGGTGCCCGCGCAGGACGCCTCATCGCGCAACGCGCGGATCTCGTGCAGTTTGCGCGCCATATTCGCGGCCTGATCGGATCCGTCGGAATGGGTCACGCCCAATAGCACCAGCAGACCCGGTTCCTCGATCTTGCCCACGGTCTCCCCGGCGACCCGCACCGAGGCCTCGGTGACGCGGCTGACCACTGCGCGCATTACTCGCCGTCCTCCCATTCCGCCGGGAGCACCATTCCGTGCCGCACGAGTTCGCGCAGCATCGGCACGGCGGCGCGGGAGAGCTCCTCGGCGTCCTCTCCGGCACCGAGCGCGAGCAGCTCCACGAGTTCGCGCACCGGCAGCGCGCCCTGGCAGCCCGCCAGCAGCCGGACGCCGAGCTCGTCGATCTCGTGCTGCCAGCCGGGCCCGTCGGTGCGGTGCAACCGGTGCACGAACCGCTCCCAGCCCTCGTCGCCTCGCGCGGCGACCTCCTCCAGCACCGTGGAGGACGCGGTGACCAGCCGGGAGCCCAGCAGGGCCTCGGCGGAGCCGTGCTCGCGCAGCCAGTCCACCCGGCGCAGCCAGGCGTCGCTCTCCGGCCCCAGCGGATCGTCGAACGCCTGCCGCAGGTCCTCGCAGACGACCTCCCCGCGCTCGGCCTCCGTGCGGCGCAGCGTGACGAAGCCGAAGCCGACCCCCTCGACGTCGTTCTCCTCGAACCACCGCAGCCACTCCTCGGCCTTGCGGCGTCCCGCGGGCGAGCCCGGCTCGAACCCGGCGTCGCGCAGCCAGGTCCCCACGTAGAGCGCGGGATCGGCGACGTCGCGCTGGGCGAACCAGGCGTCCACCCCGCCCGGCGGCAACCAGCGCGCGACCCGGTCCTGCCAGTCCTCGCCCGCGCGGTGCAACCAGGACGCCAGCAGCTGCCCGGTGCCTCCCTCGGCGAGGAAGGACGGCAGCTGGCGCACCACCAGCGCGCTCGCGTCGTCCCCGGCCAGCCCGGAGTCCCGGTACACGTAGTCGGTGCGCGGCGGACCCACCACGAACGGCGGGTTGCACACCACCTGGTCGAACCGGCGTCCGCGCACCGGCTCGAACCACTCGCCCTCGGCGAGCTCGACGTCGACGCGGTTGAGCCGGAAGGTGGCCGCCGCCAGCGCCAGCGCGCGCCGGGACACGTCGGTCGCGGTGACCCGCTGCGCGTGCGTGCTGGCGTGCAAGGCCTGCACGCCGCAGCCGGTGCCCACGTCGAGCACCGAGCCGACCTGCCGCCGCGAGGTGGCCCGCACCAGGCTCAGCGAGGCGTGCCCCACCCCGAGCACGTGGTCGGTGCTCGTCGCCCAACCCTCCGGCCGGAGGTCGGCGTCGAGGTCGGAGACGACCCACCAGGAGTCCGCCCCGGCGCTGTGCGGACGGATGTCCAGCCCGGCGCGCAGCCGCTCCCCGTCCGCGGCGAGCACCCCGCCGGCGACGGCTTCGTCGACCGGCAGCGGTCGCAGCGCGGCCTCGACCTCGGCGGCGGGTTCGGACTCGCCGAGCAGGAACAGCCGCACCAGGGTGCCGAGCGCGCCGCCGTCCCGGGTCGCGCGCAGGGCGGGGACCGGCTCACCCCGCCCCAGCGCACCGTGGGCCTGCGGCCCGAGCAGGTCCACGACGCCGTCGGCGTCGTAGCCGACCTCCAGGAAGGCGGCGCGGAGACGGTCGAGACGATCAGCTGAAAGATCCGGGATCACGCCCTCGATCCTCACACGACCCCCCGGGCACCGCTCCGGCCGAGGTCGGCTGCGCGGCGGAGCCGGGCCGCGAGGCCCGATCCGGCGCCCGCCCCGGGCGGCGCGGCCGCGGCCCCACCCGGCAGCCGCCCCGCGGAGCACCCGCCCACCCGCCGTCGAAGGGCTGCCGGGCTCCCGGGCGTGCCAGGATGGGGCCCATGCCGAAGACGCTCCACCTCACCGGCGACGCCGAGGCGGACCAGCTGCTGTCCGACGACCCGTTCGCGCTGCTCAGCGGGATGCTGCTCGATCAGCAGATCGCGATGGAGGTCGCGTTCGCCGGGCCGAAGAAGATCGCCGAGCGGATGAACGGCTTCAGCGTCGCGAGGATCGCCGAATCGGACCTGGAGGAGTTCGTCGAGCTCTGCGTGCGGAAGCCGGCGATCCACCGCTACGGCGGGTCGATGGGCAAGCGGGTGCACGCGCTCGCTCAGCACGTCGTCGAGCACTACGACGGGGCGGCCGAGGCGATCTGGACCGGGGGCGACCCGGACGGCCGGGAAGTGCTCCGGCGCCTCAAGGCCCTGCCCGGGTACGGCGACCAGAAGGCCCGGATCTTCCTGGCGCTGCTCGGCAAGCAGCTCGGCGTGCGGCCGGAGGGCTGGCGCGAGGCGGCGGGCGCCTACGGCGACCCGGACACCCGCCGCTCCATCGCCGACGTGGTCGACCAGCGCTCCCTCGACGAGGTTCGCGCCTGGAAGAAGCAGCAGAAGGCCGCCGCCAAGCAGCGGTGAGCGGTCAGGCGGCTTCGGCGGAGGGCGACTGGTAGCGGTCGACGTACTCCTGGTCGGAGAGCTCCGAGATGGCGTACATGATCTCGTCGGTGATCGACCGCAGCACCGGCAGCGAGGCCTCCATGCCCTGGTAGCGGGAGAAGTCGAGCGGCTCCCCGAACCGGACCGAGACCCGGGTGAGCCGGGGGAACCGCGCGCCCTTCGGCAGCAGCCGGTCCGTGCCGCTCAGCGCCACCGGCACCACGGTGGCCCGCCCGCTCAGCGCCAGCCGGGCGACTCCGGTGCGGCCCCGGTAGAGGCGTCCGTCGGGGGAGCGGGTTCCCTCCGGGTGGATGCCGAACGCGCCGCCCTCGGCGAGGACCCGCTCGGCGGCCTCCAGCGCCTCCCGCGCCGCCCGGCCGCGACCGCGCTGCACCGGGATCGCGCCGAGCGCGCCGAAGGCGGCTCCGACGAGCCGGGCCTTGAGCCCGCGACCGCCGAAGTACTCGGCCTTGGCCAGGAACGCCACCGGACGCGGGACGACGAGCGGCACGACGAAGCTGTCGGCCACCGAGAGGTGGTTCACCGCGAAGATCACCGGCCCCTCGGCGGGAACCTGCTCGGCGCCGCTGACCTCCGGCCGGTACACCGCCCGCGCCACCGGACCGATGACCCGCTTGGTGAGCATGTAGAACATCGAGCCTCCCGTTTCCGCGCTCCAGCCGCGTCCCGAACCTATCGGTGCCGGGAGTCCGGCTCGTCGCCACCGCGTGACGCCCGGGTTGATTCCCGCCTCCCAGGGTGTCCCGCCCGCTTCGCGGGTGGGACGATGGGGAGTGGAGGTGGTGTCGTGAGCAGTACCCGACACGGCGACGACACCCCGGTGCTGATCACCGAGGCGCAGCCGTCCTACGACGACGAGCAGGCGCAGCGGCGCCGAAAGTACGCGATCATGATGTCGCTGCGCATCCCGTGCCTGATCGCGGGCGCGGCCTGCTACCAGATCTGGTGGCTGGCCCTGATCATCGTCGCGATCTCGATCCCGCTGCCGTGGATGGCGGTGCTCATCGCCAACGACCGGCCGCCGCGCAAGCGCGAGAAGGTGCACCGCTTCCGCCAGCGGGGGCGCGAGCTGGAGTCCCGCGAGCACCGCGTCATCGATTCCTGACGCCCGGTCCCAGGTGAGCGGCGTGCGCCCCGCCGCGTGCGGCATCATGGGGGCATGAGCACGATGACGCTTCCGGAGACCGATGTCCGGCCGGAGAACACGGAACAGACCACGGACGACCGCCCCGAGGTCTTCCACTACGTGCAGAAGGACAAGATCGCTGAGAGCGCGGTCATGGGTACCTACGTGGTGGCGCTGTGCGGCGAGGTGTTCCCGGTGACGAAGTCGGCGAAGCCCGGCTCGCCGGTGTGCCCGGACTGCAAGAAGGTCTTCGAGGGCCTGCCGCCCGGCGGCGACGACTGAGTCCGGTTCGGTGGCCGCGCGGGCGGGTCACCCGTCCGCGGGCCGCGAATCGGGCGGCTCCTGCGCGAGCGCGATGGTGACGTCCTCCCTGAGGTGGACGGTGTCGGCACGCGCCGAGTCGCCCTGCCCGCGCCACGACCGGTAGCCCTCTTCGGTGCGGATCCGCTGCTCGGCGCGCCGCATCTCCAGCCGGCGCCACTTCCGCCGCTCCTTGCGGGTCATCTTCGCGGGCCACAGCTCCTGCAGGGCGTTGTTGAACTGCGCCCCGATGATGATCGCCAGGCCGATGAAGAACGCGAACAGCAGGAACGCGATCGGGGTGGCCAGCGCGCCGTAGGTGTACCCGGTGCCGGTCACCCAGGTGATGTACCAGCGCAACCCGACGCTGGAGCACAGGAACACGAGCATCGCCACCAGCGCGCCCGGGACGCCCCGGTGCCAGGGCAGCTTCCGCGGCAGCGCCACCTTGTAGAGCGTGGCCAGGGCCAGCACCAGCAGCAGCCCGGTCGCCGGGAAGTAGAAGGCCCGCACCAGCCAGGCCACGTCGTCCTGCATCTGCGGTGGGAACACCGTCGGCAGCCATTCCGGCCCCAGCGCGATCACCGGCAGCCCGACGACGGCCAGCACCAGTCCGGCCAGGTACAGCAGCAGCGCGAAGATCCGCTGCCACACGCTGTGGCGCACGGTGTACTGGTCGTAGGCGAGGGTGATCGAATCGACCAGCGAGGCCAGGGCGGAGGAACCCGCCCACAGCGACAGCAGGAAACCCACCGACACGATCTCGGTGCGGCCCTTGGTGAGGATGTCCTCGACCGTCGGCCCGATGATCTGGTCCACCACGTTCGCGCTGAACACGGTGCGCGCCCCAGAAATGATCTTGTCGTGCACGGAGTCCACCACGACCGGGCCGAACCACTCCCCGAGGAAGCCCAGGCTGCCCAGCAGCCCGAGCAGCAGCGGCGGCATCGACAGCGTCTGCCAGAACGCGGCCGCCGCCGACTCGGAGAAGATGTTGTCCCACCAGGCCTTGTAGATCGTCCGCCAGACCAGCTGGAACGGTCCGCGCCGCGTCGGCGCGCCCGGCGTCGTGGTCTCCCGCTCGGGAGGACCGGGCCGCTCCGCGTCCTCCGGCGCGCGCGCACCGGAGGGCTCCGGCCGTCGGTCGTCGTGGCCGGGCCGCTGGCTGTTACCGGTCGGATCTGAGGAATCCATCGCGGGTACAAGGATGCGTCATGGCGAACCAGCGCGGGCGCGGACCCGGCGAACCGGGAGTGTCAGGACGATCTCGATCCGGCTCGCGGGTCGGTGCGCCCGGTCACGGAGGGCGGGGCGGTAGGCTCCGGGGCGCCCTCGCGCGGATCTCCCGTTCGGCGCGGCTCGCGCGGCGGGAGGGCGGACGTTCCGCGTCGCGGGGGTTGCCCGCGCCGGACCGGTGGTCCGCCGGATCCGCGCAGCGCGCGCATCGCGAGGGGACGAGCTCAGGAAGGAGCGGCGAGCGAACGTGTCCGAGGCACAACTCGACCAACCCGTCCGATCCGTGCTCAGCGCACCGTCCCAGGCCGCCCAGCGCCCGCTGCGCGCCTGGCAGCGGCGGGCGCTGACCAAGTACCTCGCGCGCAGTCCGCAGGACTTCACCGCGGTCGCGACGCCGGGCGCGGGGAAGACGACGTTCGGGCTGCGGATCGCCGCTGAGCTCCTCTCGGACCGCACCGTCGAGGCCGTGACCGTGGTCGCTCCCACCGAGCACCTCAAGCACCAGTGGGCGGCGGCCGCCCAGGGCGCCGGGATCCCGCTGGACCCGGACTTCCGCAACAGCGACGGGTTCACCTCGAGCGACTACCTCGGCGTCGTGGTCACCTACGCCCAGATCGCCGCCCATCCGACGCTGCACCGGGTGCGCACCGAGCGGCGCAAGACGCTGGTGATCATGGACGAGGTCCACCACGCGGGCGATGCGAAGTCCTGGGGCGACGCGGTGCGCGAGGCGTTCACCCCGGCCGTGCGGAGGCTGGCGCTGACCGGCACCCCGTTCCGCAGCGACGACACGCCGATCCCGTTCGTGGGTTACGAGCCGGACGCGGACGGCTCGCTGCGCAGCAAGGCCGACAGCTCCTACGGTTACTCCGACGCGCTGCGCGACGGCGTGGTGCGCCCGGTGATCTTCCTGGCCTACTCCGGGGAGACCAGGTGGCGGACCAACGCCGGTGACGAGTTCTCCGCCCGCCTCGGCGAGCCGCTCACCGCGGAGCAGACCGCGCGGGCCTGGCGCACCGCGCTGGACCCGGCGGGGGAGTGGATCCCCGCTGTGCTGCAGGCCGCGCACACCCGGCTCCAGCAGCTGCGCAGGGGCGGCGTTCCGGACGCCGGCGGGCTGGTGATCGCCTCCGACCACGTCACCGCCAAGGCCTACGCGAAGACCCTGGAGCGGATGACCGGCACCACGCCCACCGTGGTGCTCTCCGACGACCCGAAGGCCTCCGGGCGGATCGCCGAGTTCGCCGAGTCCGAGGACGAGTGGATGGTCGCGGTCCGGATGGTCAGCGAGGGCGTCGACGTTCCCCGGCTGGCCGTCGGCGTCTACGCCACCAGCGCCTCCACGCCGCTCTTCTTCGCGCAGGCCGTCGGCCGCTTCGTCCGGGCCCGCCGCCAGGGCGAGACCGCGAGCATCTTCCTGCCGAGCGTGCCGGTGCTGCTGGAGCTGGCCAGCCAGCTCGAAGCCGAGCGCGACCACGTCCTCGGCAAGCCGCACCGGGAGAAGGACGGCTGGGAGGACGAACTCCTCGCCGAGGCCAACCGCACCAAGGACGAACCGGGCGAGGAGGAGAAGGCGTTCACCTCGTTGGGCGCCGACGCCGAGCTCGATCAGGTGATCTACGACGGCTCCTCGTTCGGCACGGCCGCGTTCGGCACCAGCGACGACGAGCAGGACTACCTGGGGCTGCCCGGGCTGCTCGAACCCGACCAGGTGCGCGCGCTGCTGCGCCAGCGCCAGGAGGAGCAGCTGGAGGTCGTCGGCAAGCGGGAGGCCGCCGACAAGGCGGCGAAGGTGGCGGAGCGCGCCGAGCAGGCCGAGCAGGCCCGCCGCCCGCAGGGAGTGCAGGAGCGGCTGAAGGGGCTGCGCAAGGAGCTCAACACGCTCGTCTCGCTGCACCACCACCGCACCCGCAAGCCGCACGGCAAGATCCACAACGAGCTGCGGCGGATCTGCGGCGGGCCGCCCACCGCGATGGCCACCGTCGAACAGCTGGAGGAGCGGATCGCCACCCTGCGCTCGTGGTGACGCGCTGCGGGTGCTGAAACCGGCCGCTGGGCCACGGCCCGTGAGCGGACGCGACCGCGGTGTGATCGTTCGTGCCTACGCTGCTCCCCATGGCATTCGACGTGGAGAAGGTGCGTGCGCAGTACCCGGCGCTGTCCGACGGCCGGGCCTGGTTGGACTCGGCGGGCGGGACGCAGGTCCCGCGGGTGGTGATCGACGCGGTGGCGGAGGCGCTGACCCGCGGGGTCTCGAACGTGGGCGGGTCCTACGAGTCCAGCCGCCGCGCCGCGGCGATCGTGGCCGAGGCGCGTGCCGCCGTGGCCGACCTGACCGGGGCGCCCGGGCCGGAGTGCGTGGTGTTCGGGCCCAGCACGACGGCACTGGTCTACCGCTTCGCCGGGGTGCTCGCCGCGGGCTGGCGGCCGGGTGACGAGGTGGTGGTGAGCGAGCTCGACCACGACGCGAACGTGCGGCCGTGGATCCAGCACGCGCAGCGCGCCGGGGCGACCGTGCGGGTGGCCCGCATCGATCCGGAGACCGGTGAGCTGCCCGCCGAGCGGGTGCTCGAACTCATCGGGGAGCGGACCAAGCTGGTCGCGGTGACCGCGGCCTCGAACCTGACCGGCAGCCTCCCCGACGTCGCGACGATCACCCGGCGCGCCCGGGCGGCCGGAGCGATCAGCTTCGTCGACGGCGTGCAGCACTGCCCCCACGCCGAGGTCGACCTCGCCGAGCTGGGCGCCGACCTCTACGCCACCAGCCCCTACAAGTGGGCCGGGCCGCACCTGGGCGCGGTGGTCGCCGGCGATCCATGGTCGCTGGAGATGCTGAACCCGGACAAGCTGCTGCCCTCGCCCGACGAGATCCCCAGCCGGTTCGAGCTGGGCACGGCGCCCTTCGAGTCGCTCGCCGGGGTCACCGCCGCCGTCGACCACCTCGCCGGGCTGGACCCGGCAGCCACCGGTTCCCGCCGCGAACGGATCCGAACGAGCCGGCGTGCGGTGGTGGCCCACGAGGACCGGCTGGCGGCGTCGCTGTTCGACGGGCTCGCCGCACTCCCGCACGTGCGCCGGATCGGGCGACCCGCCGGGAGGTGCACGCCGGTCGCGCTGTTCTCGGTGTCCGGCCGCTCACCGGCGGAGGTGGGCGGGCACCTCGCCGAGCAGGGGGTGAACGTCTCCGCCGGGCACGCCTACGCGCCGCAGGCGGTGCGCGCGCTCGGCCTCGGCGAGGACGGCGCGGTGCGCGCCGCGCTGTGCCACTACAGCGAGGAGACCGACGTGCGGCGCCTGCTGGGCGCCCTCGGCGACCTGGCCTGAACGACCGGGGCTGAACGCCGAAGGCCCCGGTGGAACGGATCCACCGGGGCCTTCGGGTCAGGTGTCGTTACTGTTCGTCCTGCTGGAGGTCGGCGTCCATCTCCCGCAGGCGCGGCTCGAACTCCCGGCCGTGGTGCCCGCAGAACAGCAGCTCCCCGCCGGATGGCAGTACGGCGCGAAGCTTCGCAGCGGCCCCGCAGCGGTCGCAGCGGTCGGCGGCGGTCAGCTCGGGGCGGGTGAGTGTTCCAGGCATGATGATCTCCCTCCGTCCCGGCGCCGGGTCGTGCCCCGACGCCCTCGATCCTGCTGCGGCCACCGGTGGCCCACTGGCGGCGGGGCCGGTGTTCGCTAGCTCCACTCTTGCAGACGCACAGCCGTACGTCAGTGTTCCCGTCCGGAGTGGCGACGGTCGTCACGTCGAAGTACCCGCTTGCCGCAGCAGTGCGACCGTCCGGTCGCGAAGCGTGAGCGATCGCAAAACGCAGTCCCCTGACCAGGGAAAATGGTGAACTTCAAATTGCGCTGACCGACGGGCTGTGCCTACCGCAGGTGCGCATTCCCGGCCGGACCCGCGCGGCGTTCTGCTGCAAGCGAACGACCCCGAGGGGGCGGATGCTCGGAATTCGGGGGAATTGAAGTGATGTGAATCACAACAATTTTCGGCGGCGGGTGCGCGCGTCCGCTCGGCCCGGTCGCGCGGAGTACCCGCGCGGGTGCGTACCGCGTTCAGATCGCCGTTCGGGCACCCGCGGCCCGCTCCGAGCTCCCGGACGCGGGGAGATCGGCATCCCGATGCCCACGCCCGCTCGTCCGCGACAGCGACCGTGGCTTCCCGCGCGATCGCCCGCGACTCGACCCCCGCGCCCCGACGCGATCACCCGATCCGGTGGCGGAGGCGGCGATCGCCGCACCCGACCTCCTGCGGAGCCCGCACCTGTTCCCGCGGCAGGGGGACGCAGCCGCGCGGCCACGACGTTCACCTGCCCCTGAAGCGAAGAACGATCAGAGTTCGGGCCCGCAGATGCTTTCACGGACCGTGACCGGTCCGGAAGGGATGCCGCCTGATCGGACCAGCCGAACCCGGTCCGGCCGCTCCGCGCCCGCTTCCTCCACCCACCCGGCCGGCCACGTGCGCCGGACCCCGTCCGCGATCAGCGCGCTCGCGCCGGTGAGCGTCGCCTCGGTCCGCGCGCCGAAGTCCACCTCGCCCTCGAACCCCGCCCCGCTGAAGTTCGCGCCCTCCCCGCCGAAGATCACCCGGTGGAAGTCCGCCAGGCCCGAGAACCTCGCGGCGCGGAAGTCCACCCGCTCGTCGAAGACGGCGTCGCGGAACACGGCGGGGCCGGTGAAGCGCGCGTCGGCGAAGGTCGCGCGCCGAACACGGCAGCGGGAGAACCGGAAGGCGCTCAGCTCGGCGCCCGCCAGGTTCAACCGGATGTCCGGCCAGAACAGCTCCGCGGTGCCCTCATCGGTGCGCAGGTGAGCGGCGAGCACCACCTGGGCGGTGCCGCGCACCTCCCGCTCCTGGGCCGCGTCCGGGCCGTCCTGGGCGGCCACGGGCATCCGCAGGTAGGCGCAGAGCAGGTCCACGACGGTCTGCCGGTGCTCGGGGTGGCCCTGGGCGAGCCGCTCCAGCGCGAAGACCCCGGCCAGCCGCACCGGAGCCTTGTCGCTGCCCAGCTGGTCGGCGGCCCGGCCGTAGAGCTCGGAAACCCGGGCCTCGGTCGCGTCGTGCTCCTTGATCCGGACGTCCAGCTCGGCGGAGCGCTGCCTGCGCGCGGTGAGCAGCAGCCCGGCCGCCCCGCCCCCGGCGAGGACGATGCTGAGCGACGTGCGGAGGGCGTCCAGCCGGGTGGCGGCCTGCGGGTCGCCGACCAGCAGCAGGAGAGCGGTGGTCGAGACCGCGCCCAGGAGCACGAGTCCGATCGCCCAGCACGCGATCGCGCGGTTCGACAGCACCGAGGTTCGCACCACGTGATCATGCGGGACCGCGGGCCCCGGCAGGGAGCCCGACGCCGCCACGACACCCGAATGCCACGCGGCGGGAGAGCCGCGAGCGCTGCTCCTCGACGGCCGAGCCCGACTCCCGAGCCGCCCCCGGACGCGCAGAGGGCCGGTCCCCCGCGGGGAACCGGCCCTCCTCACGTCCAGCTGATCAGTCCAGGTAGTCGCGCAGCACCTGGGAGCGGGACGGGTGGCGCAGCTTGGACATCGTCTTCGACTCGATCTGCCGGATGCGCTCCCGCGTCACCCCGTAGACCTGGCCGATCTCGTCCAGCGTCCGGGGCTGGCCGTCGGTGAGGCCGAAGCGCAGCCGCACCACGCCCGCCTCGCGCTCGGACAGCGTCGCCAGCACCGACTGCAGCTGGTCCTGCAGCAGAGTGAACGACACGGCGTCGACGGCGACGACCGCCTCGGAGTCCTCGATGAAGTCGCCGAGCTGGCTGTCGCCCTCATCGCCGATCGTCTGGTCCAGCGAGATCGGCTCCCGGGCGTACTGCTGGATCTCCAGCACCTTCTCCGGGGTGATGTCCATTTCCTTCGCGAGCTCCTCGGGCGTGGGCTCGCGGCCCAGGTCCTGCAGCAGCTCGCGCTGGATGCGACCCAGCTTGTTGATGACCTCGACCATGTGCACCGGGATGCGGATGGTGCGGGCCTGGTCGGCCATCGCGCGGGTGATGGCCTGTCGGATCCACCAGGTCGCGTACGTGGAGAACTTGTAACCCTTGGTGTAGTCGAACTTCTCGACCGCGCGGATCAGGCCGAGGTTGCCCTCCTGGATCAGGTCCAGGAACGCCATGCCGCGTCCGGTGTAGCGCTTGGCGAGGCTGACCACCAGCCGCAGGTTGGCCTCGAGGAGGTGGTTCTTGGCCCGCTCGCCGTCCCGGACGATCCAGCGCAGATCGCGCTTCATCTGGAAGGTGAGCTTCTCGTCGGCCTCCTCGGCCTGCCGCAGCCGCTCCGCGCCGTAGAGGCCGGCCTCGATCCGCTTGGCGAGCTCGACCTCCTCCTCGGCGTTGAGCAGCGCGACCTTGCCGATCTGCTTGAGGTAGGCGCGCACCGAGTCGGCGGAGGCGGTGAGCTCCGCGTCCTTGCGGGCCTGCCGCAAGGCCTCGGACTCCTCCTCGTCCCAGACGAAGTCGGAGTCGGTCTTGCCGTCCTCGTCCTCGGGGACGGTCGGCTCCTCCGGGATCTCCACTTCGACCTCGGCGGCGAGATCGCCGACGTCGGGCGAGGTGAGGTCCGTTTCGATCGGTTCGTCGATCTCCAGGCCCTCGCCGTTCTTGGCGGCGCCCTTGGCGCCGGCCTTGCCCGCGCCGGCCTTGGCCGCGGTCTTCGTCGTGGCCTTGGTGCCCTTCTTCGCCGCCGGCTTCGCGGCGGTCTTGCGGCCGGCCGTCTTGGCGCCTGCCGCGGACTTGGCCTTCGCCGCGCCGGTACCGGCCTCGCCGGTCTCCTGCGCGGACGCCTCGGTCTGGGACTGGGATGCGGACTTGGCCGACGAAGACTGGCCACCGCCGGCGTTTGCAGCGGAGCTGGAGCGTCGGGTTGCGGTTTCTGCGGCTGCCACGTACGCCCTTTCGCGACGGTCGATCAGGGCAGGCCGGAGGGCGCGAAACCTCGGCCGCCAGAGGTCGGGGAAGACCTGCCTCCCGGAACTTCCGAAGCGGAGTCGATGCTGGCTGAACGCCTGCTCGGCGCCGGGCCGGAGGTTCCGGAAGAGGTCGGTCGCGTTCCATTGTAACCGCGATGGTGGAGTGCGGTTCCGCTGCAAGGCCGAGATCGGCCCGTCGCAGCGCAACGCGGTCCTGCTCAGATCACTCGGATGGGCGCACGGGGAAACGCCTCGGCATCGCCCCGTCGGTCGCCGCGGATCAGCGCCGCAGGCTCGCGGCCGCCGTCGCGGCGCCCACGATGCCGGCGTCGTTCTTCAGCGACGCGGCCACGATCGGGGTGCGGATGTCCAGCAGCGGGATCCACTTGTGCGCCTTCTTGCTGACCCCGCCGCCCGCGATGAACAGGTCCGGCCAGAGGAAGCTCTCGATCCCCTGGATGTAGCGGCTCACCCGCGGCGCCCACTCGGGGTAGCTCAGGTCGAGGTCGTCCTTCACCGACGCCGCCGCCTGGGTCTCGGCGTCGTGCCCGTCGAGCTCGATGTGGCCGAACTCGGTGTTGGGGATCAGCTTGCCGTCCAGGAACATCGCGCTGCCGATGCCGGTGCCGAAGGTGAGGACCACGACCAGTCCGGACCGCCCGGCCCCGGAGCCGGAGCGCATCTCCGCGAGCCCTGCGGCGTCGGCGTCGTTGAGCACGACGACGTCCTCCCGGGCCTTGCCGAGGCGCTGCGCGAACAGGCCCTGCGCGTCGGTCCCGATCCAGCTCTTGTCGATGTTCGCCGCGGAGAGCGCGGTGCCCTCCTTGATCACGCTGGGCAGGGTGATGCCGACCGGACCGGTCCAGCCGAACTTCTCGGCTATCTCCGCGACCGAGTCGGCCACCGCATCCGGCGTCGAGGGGTGGGGGGTGGGGATTCGCATGCGTTCCTCGGCCAGCACACCACCGTCGATGTCCACTGGACACCCCTTGATGCCGGACCCGCCGATATCCACGCCGAAACCGCGGGCAGTGCCCATGCCCGATCCTTCCTATTCGATTCAGAACGAGGTGTGCAGACCTTAGCCGCGCTGTGCTGCGATGTGAACGTGGGATTGACAGCTGACATGGACAACGAAGCACTCCGCGCCGTCGCGACGCAGGTCGCGACGGAGGCGGCGGAGCTGGCGCGCACGATTCGTGACGAATCGGTGACCGGCGGCGCCGTGCGGACCAAGAGCACCGAGACCGACGTGGTCACCGCTGCCGACAAGGCGGCGGAACGCCTCGTGCGGGACCGGCTGGCCGAGCTGCGGCCCGGTGAGTCGGTGCTGGGCGAGGAGGAGGGCGGCGCGGGCGCGCTGGAGGGCCTGCGCTGGGTCGTCGACCCGATCGACGGCACGGTCAACTACCTGTACGGCTACCCCTGGTACGCGGTCTCGCTGGCCGCGCAGGTCGACGGCACCTCGGTGGCCGGAGCGGTGGTCGAACCCGTCTCCGGCCGGGTGTGGAGCGCGGCCGCGGGCGGCGGGGCGACCCTGGACGGTGCGCCGCTGCGGGTCTCCGGTTCCGGCCGGCTCGACCTCGCCCTGGTCGGGACCGGGTTCGCCTACGACGTCGACCGCCGCCGCGCGCAGGCGGTGGCCACCGGCAAGCTGCTCGGGCAGGTCCGCGACATCCGGCGCTCAGGCGCGGCCTCGCTGGACCTGTGCGCGGTCGCCGCGGGGTGGCTCGACGCCTACTACGAGGTCGGGCTCAACCGCTGGGACTGGGCCGCGGGCGCGCTGATCGCGCAGGAGGCGGGCGCGCACCTGCGGCTGCCGGAGACGGGCGCGGCCGACGGGATGGGTGAGCAGGCCATGCTCTGCGCCACCCCGGACATCGCCGTGCCGCTCGCCGAGGTGCTCGGCGCGGCCGGGGCCTGGGAGGTCTGATCGACGACGAGGCCCGCCCCCGGTGGGGAGGCGGGCCTCGTCGGTCTCGCGGGGCTCGTCAGCAGGCCACGTCGCGGGCCGCCTTGAGCAGGTCCTCGTCGATCTGCGGGGGCCGGACCTCCTGCTCGGCGCCGCCCTGCGGCACCCAGTTCTTCAGCTTCTGCATGACCTGCCGGGCCTCGGGCTTGTTCTTGACGCCCCGGAAGTCCGAGCCC
This sequence comes from Saccharopolyspora antibiotica, assembly GCF_047200635.1. Taxonomy (NCBI): domain Bacteria; kingdom Bacillati; phylum Actinomycetota; class Actinomycetes; order Pseudonocardiales; family Pseudonocardiaceae; genus Saccharopolyspora; species Saccharopolyspora antibiotica. Next base: position 149,058 of record NZ_JBJZOI010000008.1, read on the forward strand.
AGCGACAGGTCGAGCTCGGGGCCGGTGCGGTCGTCGCGCACCAGCTGGGCGCAGGGGAGCACCAGGCTCAGCGTGCGGGCCGCGCTCGCCCCGGCGCCGCCGAAGCGGATCTGGCCGTGGCAGCGAAGGTCGTAGTTCGGGTACACCGGGTCGTCGGCCGGTTCACCGCCCGGCGCGAAACCGATGTTGGTGAGCTCCTGGCTGACCAACCCGGCCTGGTTGGGCTCGCCGTTGCCGTTGACCACCCGCACCCGGATGTCGCGAGCGGGGATCGGGGTGGTGCGGTCCAGCGCGTCCCGGTCCAGCATCTGACCGAGCGCCGCGGGCTCGGCCTGCGGCGTCGCGTCGGGTTCGGGCGGCGCGGTGGGAGCGCCCGGCGGAGGGCACCGGGTCGCGGCCTCGACGTCCTCGGTCGTTTCGAACACGCGGGTCCACAGGAAGCCCGACAGGACGACCAGCAGCCCCAGCACCAGCAGAGCGGGCAGCGGGCGGCGTCGCCGGTAACGAGGGCCTTGGCTGCTGCCCCACCGTGCATTCGCGGCTGACACGTCCTGCCACTCTCCCTCGCCGTTCGGATCGGACGTTGTGCGATCAGCCTAGGCGTTCGGGTCGGGTTCCGCGTCGCCGGACGGGCTGTCGTGTCGCACTCGTTGCGTCCGCTCGGCAGACGTCCGGGTGATCTTGTCGGATGCCCTGGTGCAGTGCACACCACACATACGGGTGACCTCATGCGTCTTCGGTTCCTGGATGGGCTACCCTCTCGGCGCCTCGGGCAGTGACGGGGAGCGAGAGAGGCTCGTTTCGGGGGAACTTGGGGCGCAGCAGGCGAGATCACCGTCACGCACGCCCTCGGGCACAAATGAGGGCCCTGGAACGTTTACCAGCGGCACACCATTGCAGTCTCCACTATCGCAGGGGTGAATCACGATGGCGACCGACTACGACGCTCCGCGCCGCAGCGAGTCCGAGGAAATGACGGAAGACTCGTTGGAGGAGCTCAAGGCGCGGCGCAACGAGGCGCAATCCGGTGTCGTCGACGCCGATGAATCGGAGATCGCGGAGAACTTCGAGTTGCCGGGAGCCGATCTGTCCGGGGAGGAGATGACCGTCAAGGTCCTGCCGAAGCAGGCCGACGAGTTCACCTGCTCCAGCTGCTTCCTGGTGCACCACCGCAGCAGGCTCGCCGAGGAGCGCAACGGTGGGCTGATCTGCCGCGACTGCGCGGCCTGAGCGGTTCCGGGCGACGGCCGCGGGTGGGGTGACCTGCGGCGACGTCCGGTCCGGCGCGGGGATCGACCAGGAGGGGCGGTCCCGGCAGGCCGGATCACCGGTGGTCAGGGCGTCCGGGCGCGGCCCGGGGCGCCACGGCCGGCGGAACAGGTCGGACCGAACGCGAACCTGGGCAGCGCGAACACGTGCGCCCAGGTTTGTTGTTTTCCAGGTGCGGTGCCCGGGATCCGGACAGACGGTCCGCGGCACCGCGCCGCATTGCTGGGTCGGCGACCCCGGTTCACCGGCGCAATGCGGCCGCCAATTGCTCCGGTCGGCGGGTGCTCACCACCCAATAGGGGGTGGGGTCGTTCTCGTCGTCGAGCCAAATGCGGACTGCTTTCGGCGCCCACGGCCGGTGCACCACGAAGGCGGCGGGATCCAGGTCCGGCCCGAGCGCGCGGCGCTTCTCCTCGGCGGGGACCAGCTCGACCTCGTCGACGAACCGCAGCGGCAGGTGCGCGTCGCCGACCCAGAGCTCGCCGCCGGTGACCTCGATCTTCGTGCGGCCGAGCCAGAGCGGGACGGCGACCGCGATCGGCAGCAGCACGACGTAGGGCAGCCAGGCGCGGACGCCCGGGTAGCCCATGTGCACCTCGGCGGCCAGCAGACCTGCCATGACCAGCGGCAGCGGCCAGGTCCACCAGGACGCCCAGAGCCGCTCCCGGTACTCCGGGGGCGCGCCGTGGCCTCCTCGACCGGGGGCGTCCGCGGCGGGGCTGGTTGCTTCTGCGCTCTCCGACACGCCACCAGGGTAGTCTCGCGGCCCGTGCCGAACGTGAAGGTCCTGCTGACCCGTCTCGATCCCGAAGTTCCCGTCCCGTCCTACGCCCGCCCGGGCGATGCCGGAGCCGATCTCGTCACCACCAGCGATCTGGTCCTGCGGCCCGGTGAACGGGCCCTGGTGGGCACGGGGGTCGCGATCGCGTTGCCCGAGGGCTTCGCGGGCTTCGTGCACCCGCGCTCCGGACTCGCGGCGCGAGCGGGGCTGAGCTTGGTGAACGCCCCCGGCACGATCGATTCGGGGTACCGGGGTGAGATCAAGGTCTGCTTGATCAATCATGATCGTGCTGAGACCTTGTCGCTGCGTCGCGGGGACCGGATCGCCCAGCTGGTCGTGCAGCGCGTGGAGCACGCGGTGTTCGACGAGGTGGAGCGGCTGCCCGAATCGCAGCGGGGGGCCGGTGGCCACGGGTCCACCGGCGGGCACGAGGTGCTGACGGGGCCGGCGTCCGCCGGGGCCGATCACAGGACGGAGGTCTGAGGGGATGTTCGGATGGGGCCGTCGCGGGCGCGACTCGCGGCAGGACGAGACCGGGCCGTCCGGGAACGAGGACGGGGCCGCCACCGAGGAGTCGGGGCTGGGGCCGTACGACCTGGCCGAGCTGCCCGAGGACGACGCGGTGGAGCGGCTCGACCTGGGCTCGGTGCGGCTGCCGGTGCCGGAGGGCAGTCAGCTGCAGGTCGAGGTGGATCCCGCGGGCCCGGTGCGCGCGGTGCACCTGGTGACGCGGGTGGGCAGGCTGACCATCAGCGCCTTCGCCGCCCCGCGCAGCGCCGGGCTGTGGCCCGAGGTGCGCGCCGAGCTCACCGAGCAGCTGCGTCGGGACGGCGCCGAGGTGGCCGAGCGGGACGGCGAGTGGGGCCCGGAGCTGCTGGCCGACTCCCCGCGCGCGGTGCTGCGCTTCGTCGGCGTCGACGGCCCGCGCTGGATGATCCGCGGCGTGGCCGCGGGGCCGGGCGAGACCGCCGAGGCCTGCGCGAAGCTGCTCTACGCCGTGCTCGACGACACGGTCGTGGTGCGCGGGGAGGAGCCGATGCCGGTGCGGACCCCGCTGCCGATCCAGCTGCCGGAGTCGATCGCGCGGCACATCCAGCAGGCGCAGAACGGCGAGCAGCAGGCCTGAGCCGGGGATGCGAGACACGCCCGGGCGTACTGGACTGACCCGATCGTGTGTACGAATTCCCGTGGCCGCCAGGGTGGCGACGTGCCGCTGAGCACGGGCTACGCTGTTGTCCGGGGCGCTCAGCAGCGCCCCGGCAGGGCACCGGAGGATCGGCCGCGGGACGGTCGAGCCCCCTCCTCAGGCGTACGTGTGGAGCGCTAGCGATGAGCAACACCGGGGGCGGCTACTGGCGCCGCCTCGTGCGTCGGTTGACCAGCGATGTCGCCGAGCTCGACGCCGACGACCTGTCGGAGCGGTCGCAGGCGGACGGTGCGCAGCGGGCCTGCGACTGCCGCTGCGGCCAGGAGGCCGTGGTGCTCGGCAGGCTCCGCAGCGTGGACATGTCCCCGAAGCACTCCGCTCCGACGCTGGAAGCGGAACTGTTCGACGGCACCGAGGGCGTGACCCTGGTGTGGCTCGGTCGGCGCCGGATCACCGGCATCGAACCCGGCCGGACCATCAGGGCCAGCGGCAGGATCGCGGTTCGCGACGGCCGCAAGGTGCTGTACAACCCCTACTACGAGTTGCAGAACACCGCATGAGCGAACGCGAGACACCGGCCGGTCAGCGACCCGCCGCGACCCCGCCCACCGAGGCGCAGCGCGCGGCGGACCCAGCTCCCGCCGAGCAGACCCTGCTGGAGCAGATGGGCGGGGTCTCCGGACTCGCCTACTCCGCGGTCCCGATCGTGGTCTTCGTGGTGGTCAACTCCATCACCGGGTTGATGCCCGCGATCTGGGCCGCCGTCGGGCTGGCCGTGGCCATCGCCGTGTGGCGGGTGGTGCGCAAGGAGCCGGTGCAGCCCGCGATCTCCGGCGTGCTCGGGGTGGCGGTGTGCTCGTTCATCGCCTACCGCTCCGGGGACGCGAAGGGCTTCTTCCTGCTGGGGATCTGGACGAGCCTGATCTACGGCGGCGTGTTCCTGGTGTCGGTGCTGGTGCGCTGGCCGCTGGTCGGCGTGGCCTGGTCGGCCCTGAACTCGCTGGGCTTCGGCTGGCGCAAGCAGCGCGCCGCGCTGCGCGGTTACGACCTGGCGACCCTCGCGTGGGTCGTCGTGTTCGCCGCGAAGTACGTGGTGCAGCAGTGGCTCTACAACGCCGGTGAGACCGGTTGGCTCGCCTTCGCCCGCATCGCGATGGGCTATCCGCTCACCGGGCTGGCGCTGATCGTGACGGTGTGGGCGATCCGGCGCGCATCGAAGATCGCGCAGGAGGAGCTGGCGGAGCAGGAGGCCGCCGATCGCGCGGCCTACGCCCGCCACGCCGCCCCCGAGGACGGGCCGGGCCCGGCGAGCTAGCTCGCGCCGGGCTCAGCGGCCGTGGACGACCTCGCGGATCCGGTCCTCCAGCTCGTCCGAGGTGACGAACAGCATCTCGTCGCCCGCCTCCAGGGGATCGTCGGGTTGCGGGACGATGACCCGGCCGCCGCGCAGGATCGTCACCAGCGCCGCGTCCTGCGGCAGCGCCAGATCCCGCACCCGCTGCCCGGCCAGCGGCGTGTCGGGCGGGAGCGTCACCTCGACCAGGTTCGCCTGGCCCTGGCGCAGCGTCATGAGCCGCACCAGGTCGCCCACGCTGACCGCTTCCTCGACGACGGCGGCGAGCATCCGGGGGGTGGACACGGCCACGTCGACGCCCCAGGCGTCGGTGAACAGCCACTCGTTGCGCGGGTCGTTGATCCGGGCGACCACCCGCCGCACCGCGAACTCCGTCTTGGCCAGCAGCGCGACGACCAGGTTCACCTTGTCGTCGCCGGTGGCGGCGATGACCACGTCGCAGGACTGCAACCCGGCTTCCTCCAGGGAGGCGAGCTCGCAGGCGTCGGCCAGCACCCACTCCACACCGGGCAGGCTCGTCGGCAGGTAGTTCTCGGTGCCGCGCTCCACGAGCATCACCTCGTGGCCGCCGTCGAACAGCTCCTGGGCGATGGAGCGGCCGACCGCACCGGCGCCGGCGATCGCGATGCGCATCACGGGGTCTCCTCCGGTGCTCGCAGGGCGGCCGCGGTCACGTCGGTGACGGTGCCGGACAGGGCCGCGACGTAGACGATGTCGTCCGCCTGGACGACGGTCCGCCGATCGGGCAGCACCCCGTTGCCGAAGCGCATCACGAACGCGACCCGGGCGCTGATGGCGTCCTCCAGGTCCACGACGCGGTGGCCCACCCACTCCTCGTGCAGGGGCAGCTGCAGCACCGCGACCGCACCGGAGGGCTCCCGCCAGGCGGTCGCCACGCCCTCGGGCAGCAGCATCCGCAGGAACCGGTCGGTGGTCCACGGCACGGTGGCCACGGTGGGGATGCCGAGCCGCTGGTAGACCTCGGCGCGCTTCGGGTCGTAGATGCGGGCGACGACGTGCTCCACGCCGAAGGTCTCGCGGGCGACCCGGGCCGCGATGATGTTGGAGTTGTCCCCGTTGGAGACCGCGGCGAAGGCGGCGGCGGACTCGATGCCCGCCTGGACCAGCACGTCCCGGTCGAAGCCGTTGCCGGTGACCCGCAGACCGGTGAAGTCCTTGCCGAGCCGGTGGAACGCGGCCTCGTCCTTGTCGACCACGGCGACCGTGTGGTCGAGCCGTTGCAGGGCCGCGGCCAGCGAGGCCCCGACCCGGCCGCAGCCCAGGATCACGACGTGCACGACCTTTGTCTCCTCATCGCGGGCGGGTCGACGGCGCGGCCGTCGCGTCAGCGTGACGGTACCCGGCGGAGCACCCGTGCGACCGCTGCCGCAGCGGGGGCCGCCGTTCTCAGCCCGTGCACCGTATCGGAGCGTCCGACCGGGTGACACCGGTCCGGTTCGGGGGAGATGTGGGACACGGGCGGGCAGGGAGGCGCGCCCCGGTCCACCACTTACGCTCGTGCCCGTGTCCAAGCTCGCGACCGCGGTGAAGCGCCTGCTGGTGGGTCGTCCCTTCCGCAGCGACCGGCTGGCGCACACGCTGCTGCCCAAGCGGCTCGCGCTGCCGGTGTTCGCCTCCGACGCCATGTCCTCCGTGGCCTACGCACCGGAGGAGATCTTCCTGGTGCTGTCCCTGGCGGGCCTGTCCGCCTACGCGCTGACCCCCTGGGTCGGAGCGCTGGTCGCGCTGGTGATGCTGACCGTGGTGGCCAGCTACCGGCAGAACGTGCGGGCCTATCCCTCCGGCGGCGGCGACTACGAGGTCGCGACCGTGAACCTCGGCAAGCAGGCCGGGCTCACCGTGGCCAGCGCCCTGCTGGTCGACTACGTGCTCACCGTGGCGGTGTCGATCTCCGCGGCCGCGGCGAACGTCGGCGCGCTGATCCCGTTCGTGGCCACCCACAAGGTGTGGTTCGCGGTGGCCGCGATCGTGGTGCTCACCGCGATCAACCTGCGCGGCCTGCGCGAGTCCGGCGGCTTCATGGCGGTGCCGGTGTACGCGTTCCTGCTCGGCGTGCTGGGGATGATCGCGTTCGGCCTGTTCCGGGCCCTGGTGCTGGACCAGCCGATGCGAGCCGAGAGCGCGACCGTCGAGATCATGCCGGACGAGTCCCAGCTGGCCGGGCTCGCCTTCGTCTTCCTGGTGATGCGGGCGTTCTCCCAGGGCGCCGCCGCGCTGACCGGGGTGGAGGCGATCAGCAACGGGGTGCCGGCCTTCCAGAAGCCCAAGTCCCGCAACGCCGCCACGACGCTGCTCATGATGGGCACCATCTCGGTGACGATGCTGATGGGGTTGATCTACCTCGCGCAGCTCACCGGGGTGCGGCTCGCGGAGAACCCCGCCGCGCAGATCATCTCCGCCCCACCCGGCTACGAGCAGAAGACGATGGTGGCCCAGCTCGCCGCGGCGGTGTTCGACGTCTTCCCGCCCGGCATCTTCTACGTCACCGCCGCCACCGCGATCATCCTGGTGCTCGCGGCGAACACGGCGTTCAACGGCTTCCCGGTGCTCGGCTCGATCCTCGCGCAGGACCGCTACCTGCCGCGCCAGTTCCACACCCGCGGCGATCGGCTGGCGTTCTCCAACGGGATCCTCTTCCTGGCCGCCTTCGCGGTGGTGCTGGTGATGGCCTTCGACGCCGAGGTCACCCGGCTGGTGCAGCTGTACGTGGTGGGCGTGTTCGTGTCCTTCACGGTGAGCCAGACCGGCATGGTGCGGCACTGGAACCGGCTGCTGCGCACCGAGCGCGACCCCGCTGCCCGGCGGCGGATGCGCCGCGCGCAGGCGATCAACGGGTTCGGGCTGCTCCTGACCGGCTCGGTGCTGCTGATCGTGCTGCTGACCAAGTTCACGAAGGGCGCGTGGATCGCGCTGGCCGCGATGGGCGCGATCTACCTGCTCATGACCGCGATCCGCCGGCACTACGACGCGGTGCAGGAGGAGCTCGCCCAGTACGACGAGCCCGCGGTGCTGCCCTCCCGGAACTACGCGATCGTGCTCGTGTCCCAGCTGCACCTGCCGACCCTGCGCGCGCTCGCGTACGCGCGGGCGACCCGGCCGGACACCTTGGAGGCGGTGACGGTGAACGTCGACGACGCGGGGACCAGGGCGCTGCGGGCCACCTGGGAGTCGAAGGAGATGCCGGTGCCGCTGAAGGTGATCGAGTCCCCGTACCGTGAGGTCACCCGGCCGCTGATCGAGTACGTGAAGCGGGTCCGCCGCAACAGCCCCCGCGACGTGGTCACGGTGTTCATCCCGGAGTACGTGGTGGGGCGCTGGTGGGAGCAGGTGCTGCACAACCAGAGCGCGTTGCGCCTCAAGGGCAGGCTGCTGTTCGAACCGGGTGTGATGGTGACGAGCGTGCCGTGGCAGCTCGCGTCGTCGACCCGGGCGAAGCAGCGTGCCAAGAGCCGGGTGATGCCGGGCGCGTTGCGTCGCGGTTTGGGCGAATCGAAGGGGACTGAACGTCGGTGACCGGCAAGTTGGATTGGACCGGCAAGCGCCTGAAGCTGGACGTGGGTCCGGTGGCGCACGGAGGTCACTGCGTGGCCAGGCACGAGGGGCGGGTCGTCTTCGTGCGGCACGCGCTGCCCGGCGAGGTGGTGCTGGCCGAGGTCACCGATGACCCGGGCAAGGGCTTCTGCCGCGCCGACGCGGTGGAGGTGTTCACCCCGGCCGAGGGCCGGGTCGCGCCGCCGTGCCCGCTGGCGGAGATGGCGCTGGGCCACGACCGCTGCGGTGGCTGCGACTGGCAGCACGCCGACGGCGCGACCCAGCGGGAGCTCAAGGCGACCGTGGTCCGCGAGCAGCTGCAACGGCTGGGGGGCGTGGACCGGGAGGTCGAGGTCCGCGAGCTGCCGGGTGGCCTGCTGCGCTGGCGCACCAGGGTGCGGTTGGCGGTCGACCGGGTGGGACGCCCCGGCCTCCACCCGCACCGCAGCCACCGGGTGCTGCCGGTGGAGGACTGCCCGATCGTGGTGCAGGGCGCGCTCGACGGGCTGACCGACCGGGAGTGGCCGAGCGGGTCCGAGCTGGAGATCGCCTCCGACGCGGACCGGCAGGTGCACGTCACCCAGCGGGAGCGCGCCCCGCAGCGCCGCCGCGGCCGGCGCCCCGCCGTGGTGAACACGCGGGTGCGCGGCTCCGGAATCGCTCGCGAGGAGGCCGCGGGGCGCTCCTGGGAGCTGTCCGCGGACGGCTTCTGGCAGGTGCACCCGGCGGCCGCGGACACCTTCGCCGAGGTCGTGGGGAGGATGGCGGCGGTTCCCTCCGGCGGCGTGGCCTGGGACCTCTACGGCGGAGTCGGGTTGTTCGCGGCGGTGCTCGCCGAGCAGGCCGGGCCCGCGGGTGACGTGGTGCTGGTGGAGTCCTCCCGGCGGGCCACCGAGGACGCGGTGGCGAACCTGCGGGACCTGCCGCAGGTGACCTTCCGCGCGGGCACCGTGGAGGAGGTGCTGGCCGACGACTCGCTGCCCGAGCCGGACGTCGTGGTGCTCGACCCGCCGCGCAAGGGCGCGGGCAGGCACGTCGTGGAGGCGGTGTGCGCCGCCGGCCCGCGGCGGGTGGTGCACGTGGCCTGCGATCCCGCGGCGCTCGGGCGCGACGTGGCGCTGTTCGCCGAGCAGGGATACCGGCTGGACGACCTGGAGGCCTTCGACGCGTTCCCCATGACCCACCACGTCGAGTGCATCGCGGCGTTCTCCCGCGAATGATCGCGCGGGACGCGCGGACCGGTCGAGGGGCGAGGATTGGTGCACGCAGCGTGGTCGGGTTGCGCTGATCGGGTGCCGCTCGCCCTTCCCGAGCGGAGGGAATCCCGCTGTTCTGGCCGCCGCCGGTCGGTGCTGAGCGTGCATCGGCGCCGGTCGGCGGCGGCGCGGCGTCCCCCGGACCGGTGCGCCGTCCCTCGGAGCGGGCTGCGTACCTTCTCCGGAGAGGGTGGTCTCGCTCCGTAGACTGGTCGCCGGTCCCGGAGGGGAGTCCACCCGCGGCAGGCCCCCGAGCCGGGTGGCGAAGCGACGAAGCGGACGACGAACGAGGTGGAGCGGTGACGCTGCTGGAATCCGTGCAAGGTCCGGCCGACCTGAAACGCCTGGAGCACGGTGAGCTGGTGGAGCTGGCCGCTGAGATCCGGTCGTTCCTGATCGCGAAGGTGTCCCGCACGGGCGGTCACCTCGGCCCGAACCTGGGGGCCGTGGAGCTGACGCTGGCGGTGCACCGGGTGTTCGACTCGCCGCGGGACGCGGTGGTCTTCGACACCGGGCACCAGGCCTACGTGCACAAGATCGTGACCGGTCGGCAGGAGGGCTTCGACCGGCTGCGCAAGCGGGACGGCCTGTCCGGCTACCCGTCGCGCGCGGAGAGCGAGCACGACCTGGTGGAGAACTCGCACGCCTCCACCTCGCTGTCCTACGCGGACGGGCTGGCCCGGTCGTTCCAGCTCACCGGCGGTGGCAGGCACGCCGTGGCGATCGTCGGCGACGGTGCGCTCACCGGCGGCATGTGCTGGGAAGCGCTGAACAACATCGCCGCCGACCAGGAACGCCCGCTGGTCATCGTCGTCAACGACAACGGCCGCTCCTACGCGCCCACCATCGGCGGCTTCGCCGAGCACCTCTCCGCGCTGCGGCTCAACCCGGGCTACGAGAAGGCGCTGGAGCGCGGCCGGAGCACGCTGCGCAACCTGCCCGTGGTCGGCAGGCCGCTCTACACCGGCCTGCACGCGGCCAAGTCCGGGCTCAAGGACGCCTTCAGCCCGCAGGTGATGTTCTCCGACCTGGGCATCAAGTACCTCGGACCCGTCGACGGGCACGACATGAAGGCGATGGAGCAGGCGCTGACCATGGCGCGCTCCTTCGGCGGCCCGGTGATCGTGCACGCGGTCACCCGCAAGGGCAACGGCTTCGCCCCGGCGGAGAACCACGAGGCCGACCAGATGCACCAGGTGAAGGTGATCAACCCGGAGACGGGCCTGCCCACCTCGCCGACGCCGAAGAGCTGGACGAACGTGTTCTCCGACGAGCTGGTGCGGATCGGCGGTGAGCGCTCCGACGTGGTCGCCATGACCGCCGCGATGCTCGGCCCGACCGGCCTGGACAAGTTCGCCAAGGCCTACCCGGACCGCTGCTTCGACGTGGGCATCGCCGAGCAGCACGCGATGACCTCCGCCGCGGGCATGGCGATGGGCGGTCTGCACCCGGTGTTCGCGGTGTACTCCACCTTCCTGAACCGGGCGTTCGACCAGCTGCTCATGGACGTGGCGCTGCACCGCCAGCCCGTCACGGTGACGCTGGACCGCTCCGGCATCACCGGTGACGACGGGGCCAGCCACAACGGCATGTGGGACCTGTCGATCCTCGGTCTCATCCCCGGCATCCGGGTCGCCGCCCCGCGCGACGCGATCACGCTGCGCGAGGAGCTGCGCGAGGCGGTCGCGGTGGACGACGGCCCGACCGTGGTCCGGTTCTCCAAGGGCTCCGTCATCGAGGAGGTCCCGGCCGTCGAGCGCGTCGGCGGGGTGGACGTGCTGCACCGCCCCGCGCCGGGGGAGAACGGCGACGTGCTGCTCGCGGTCGTCGGCGCCTTCGGCGAGACCGGCGTGGCCGCCGCCCGGCGGCTGGCCGCCCAGGGCATCGGGGTCACCGTCGTCGACCCGCGCTGGGTGACGCCGGTGCCGGAGCAGGTGGTCGCGATGGCCTCCGATCACCGGCTCGTCGTCACCCTGGAGGACGCCGGTCGCCACGGCGGTTTCGGCTGGTCGTTGGCCGCCGCGCTGCGCGACGCCGGGATCGACGTCCCGCTGCGGGACCTGGCGGTGCCGAACGAGTTCCTGCTGCACGCCTCCCGCGACGAGGTGCTCTCCGAGCTCGGGCTGACGGAGCAGGACGTGGCGCGCCGCATCACCGAGTGGGTCGCCGACCGGCTGCGCACCGCGCAGCGCGACGCCGAGTTCGACAGCCCCGCCGCGCGCGAGGCCTGAGCCCGCGGACCCGGCGGCGCCGCGAGCCGCCGCCGGGTCGCGGAGATCCCGCCCGCGCTCGTTGTGGCACGGTGAACGGGTGCGAATCCTTGTCGTGGAGGACGAGCAGCCGCTGGCCGACGCCGTCGCCCGCGGGCTGCGCCGGGAGGGCATGGCCGTGGACGTCGCCTACGACGGCGAGCGCGGCCAGGAGAAGGCGGCGATCACCCGCTACGACGTGATCGTGCTGGACCGGGACCTGCCCGCGATGTCCGGCGACGAGCTGTGCCGCGAGGTCGTGGCCTCCGGTGAGCTGACCCGGGTGCTCATGCTCACCGCCAGCGGCACCGTGCAGGACCGGGTGGACGGGCTGTCCCTGGGCGCGGACGACTACCTGGCCAAGCCCTTCGCCTTCCCGGAGCTGATCGCCCGGGTGCGCGCCCTGGCGCGGCGGGCCACGCCTGCCACGCCACCGCTGCTCACCGCGCGCGGGCTCTCGCTGGATCCCGCGCGCCGGGTGGTGCGGCGCGCGGGGGCGGAGGTGGAGCTCACCCGCAAGGAGTTCGGCGTCCTGGAGGTGCTGCTCGGCGCGGGCGGGGCCGTGGTCAGCTCGGAGGAGCTGCTGGAGCGGGTCTGGGACGAGCACGCCGACCCGTTCACCACGACGGTCCGGGTCACGATGATGACCTTGCGCAAGAAGCTGGGCGAGCCAGGGGTGATCGACACCGTGGTCGGTTCCGGCTACCGGGTGCCCTCAGCGGGCCGCACCGAGCACGCCGGCCCGTGAGCGCGCCCCGCCCGCACGCGCCGCTGCGGTCGCTGGTCCGCCGCGGACCCGGGTTGCGCGTCCGGCTCACGGCGCTGGCGACCGCGCTGGTCGCCGCGGTGAGCGCACTGCTGCTCTGGCTGGGCTGGCTGCTCGTCGGCAACGTCGCGGCCGGGGTCCCGCGGCTGCCCCCGGGTGGCCTGGTGCGGGTCGGCGACGTGTCCGTGCCCGCCGAGCTGCTCGGTGCCGCGCTGCGCGACCAGGCGCGGGAGCAGGTGCTCGTGGTGGGCGGGCTCGCCTTCGTCGCGGTGGTGCTGGCGGCCGCGGTGCTGGCGTGGACGGTCACCGGCCGGGTGCTGCGCCCGCTGCACGAGGTGACCGACTCGGCGCGGCGGCTCTCCGCGGAGTCCCTGGACGCGCGGATCGCGCTGAGCGGCCCCCGCGACGAGGTCGCCGAGCTCGCCGACACCTTCGACGCGATGCTCGACCGCCTGCAGGCGGCGTTCGACTCGCAGCGCCGGTTCGTCGCCAACGCCAGCCACGAGCTGCGCACCCCGCTGGCCGTGCTGCGCACCGAGCTCGACGTGACCCTCAGCGATCCGGACGCCGACGCCGGGGAGCTGCGTCGGATGGCGGCGGTGCTGCGCGAGGCCGCGGCGCGCGCGGAGCGGCTGGTGGAGGCCCTGCTCCTGCTGGCCCGGACGGACGGCGCCCGGCTCGGGGAGCACGAGCGGGTCGACCTGCGGGAGGTGGCGGCCCGCGCCCGCGGTGGCGTCGAGGCCGAGGCGCGGGCCCGCTCGGTGCGGATCACCAGCGACGGCGCCCCCGCGCCCGTGCGGGGTGATCCGGCGCTGCTGGAGCGGGTCGCGGGCAACCTGCTGGAGAACGCGGTGCGGCACAACCTCGACGGCGGCTGGGTGCGGGTGAGCACGGGTCACGACGGGAGCCGCGCCCTGCTGCGGGTCGCGTCCTCCGGCCCGCTGATCGAACCGGACCAGGTGGACGCTCTGTTCGAGCCGTTCCGCCGGGCCGGGGTGCAGCGCACCGCCCGCACCGGATCCGGGCTGGGGCTGTCCATCGTCCGCGCCGCCGTCACCGCGCACGGCGGGCGCGTCACCGCCGCCCCCGTCCCCGAGGGCGGACTCGCGGTCGAAGCGGAGTTCCCGATCGGCCGGTGACGGCCCCTGACCCCGGGGGACCGAGCCCGGAACGCCGCAGGGCCGGGGTGGTGGTGCCACCCCGGCCCTGGTGCTGCTCGCCGGTCAGGCGGGCACGGAGGCCACGCCCCTCGGCAGGAAGCGCTCGCCGTTGACCTTCTCGGCGATGCCGGAGCGGTCCAGGTAGGCGGTGATGCCGCCCAGCCAGAACGGCCAGCCCGCGCCGAGCAACATGCACAGGTCGATGTCCTGCGCCTCGGCGACGACGCCCTCGTCCAGCATCAGCCGGATCTCCTGCGCCAGCGCCTCCAGCGCCCGCTCCCGCACCTGCTCGGAGGTCGACGGGTTCGAGCCCTGCTCCCACATGGCCGCGACCTCGGGGTCGACGACCTGGTCGCCCCGCTCGTCGCTCTGCCACACGGCCGTCTTGCCCGCCTTGACGAAGCGCTGCAGGTTCTCGCTGATCCCGAAACGGTCCGGGAAGGCGCCGTGCATCGTCTCGTTGACGTGCTGCGCGACGGCCGGGCCGACGAGCTGCAGCAGCACCAGCGGGCTCATCGGCAGGCCGAGCGGGGTCAGCGCGCGGTCGGCTACCTCGAACGGGGTGCCTTCGTCCACGGCCGCGATGATCTCGCCCATGAAGCGGGTCAGCAGCCGGTTCACCACGAACGCGGGGGCGTCCTTGACCAGCACGCTGGACTTCTTGAGCTGCTTGGCGGTGGCGAACGCGGTGGCCAGCGCCGCGTCGTCGGTCTTGGCGCCGCGCACGATCTCCAGCAGCGGCAGCACCGCGACCGGGTTGAAGAAGTGGAAGCCCACGACGCGCTCGGGGTGCTCCAGCTCGGACGCCATCTCGGTGATCGACAGCGAGGAGGTGTTGGTAGCCAGGACCGCCTCGGGGGACACGAAGCCCTCCAGCTCGGCGAAGACCTGCTGCTTGATCGACATCTCCTCGAAGACCGCCTCGATGACGAAGTCGGCGTCGGCGAAGGCGTTCTTGTCCAGCGAGCCGGTGACCAGGGCCTTGAGCCGGTTCGCGGCGTCGGGGGAGAGCCTGCCCTTGCCCAGCAGCTTGTCGATCTCGCCGTGGATGTAGCCGACACCGCGGTCGATGCGCTCCTGGTCGACGTCGGTGATGACCACCGGCACCTTCAGCCGGCGCACGAACAGCAGCGCGAGCTGCCCGGCCATCAGCCCGGCGCCGACCACGCCGACCTTCTTCACCTCGCGGGCCAGCGACTTGTCCGGCGCCCCGGCGGGCTTGCGGGCCCGCTTCTGGGTGAGGTCGAAGGAGTAGAGCCCGGCGCGCAGCTCGTCGGACATGAGCGCGTCGGCGAGCGCCTCGGTCTCGGCCGCGTACCCGGCGTCGAGGTCGTCGCGGCGGGCCAGCTCGATGAGCTCGACGGCCTTGGTCACCGCGGGCGAGGCGCCCTGGGTGCGGGCCTCGACGACGCCCTTCGCACGGGCGATCGCCTCGTCCCAGGCCTGGCCGCGGTCGACCTCGGCCCGCTGCACGGCCTGCTCGCCGTTGACCACGCGCACCGCCCAGCGGACCGACTCCTCCAGGAAGTCCGCGCTCTCCAGCCGCGCGTCGAAGATGCCCAGGCCGGTGGCCTTCTTCGCGTCGAGCATCTTGTTCTGGTTCAGCGCGTTCTCGATGATCACGCTGACCGCGGCGTCCGCGCCGATCAGGTTCGGCAGCAGCTGGGTGCCGCCCCAGCCCGGGAACAGGCCGAGGAAGCACTCCGGGAACGCGATCGCGTTCACGCTCTCCGAGACCGTCCGGTAGTGGCAGGACAGCGCCAGCTCCAGACCGCCGCCCAGCGCCGCGCCGTTGACGAACGCGAAGGTGGGAACGCTCGACTCGGTGAGCCGGCGGAACACGTCGTGCCCGGTCTGGGCGACCTGGTGGGCGTGCGCCCGCTCACCGATCTGCGCGACGCCGGAGAGATCGGCGCCCACGGCGAACACGAAGGGCTTGCCGGTGACCGCGATCGCGGCCGGTTCGGCGGCGAACGCCTCGTCCAGCGCGGCGTCGAGCGAGGACAGCCCGCCCGGTCCGAAGGTGGACGGCCGGGTGTGGTCGTGGCCGTTGTCGATGGTGATCAGCGCGAGCTGGCCGTCGAGGCCGGGCGCGTCCAGCAGCCTGGTGCGCGCCTGGGTGACGACCTCGTCCGGGAACAGCGCTGCGAAGTCGGTCCGCGTGCTCACTTCGCGCCCCCTGCGGTGTCGAAGTTCGGGTTCTCCCAGATGACCGTGCCGCCCATGCCGAAACCGATGCACATGGTGGTCAGGCCGTAGCGCACCTCGGGGTGCTCGGCGAAGTGCCGGGACAGCTGCGTCATCAGGCGCACCCCGGAGGAGGCGAGCGGGTGGCCGCAGGCGATGGCGCCGCCCCACGGGTTGACCCGCTGGTCGTCGTCGGCGATGCCGAAGTGCTCCAGGAACGCCAGCACCTGCACCGCGAACGCCTCGTTGATCTCGAACAGGCCGATGTCGGAGATGTCGAGCCCGGCGCGCTTGAGGGCCTTCTCGGTGGCCGGGATCGGGCCGACGCCCATGACCTCCGGTTCCACGCCCGCGAAGGCGTAGCCGACGAGCTTCATGCCGATGGGCAGTCCGAGCTCGCGGGCGGTTTCGGCGTCGGCGAGCACGCAGCCGGTGGCACCGTCGTTGAGCCCCGCGGCGTTGCCCGGCGTCACCCGGCCGTGCGGGCGGAACGGGGTCTTGAGCCCGGCCAGCGCCTCGGTGGTGGTGCCGGGGCGCGGCGGTTCGTCGGCCGTGGCCAGGCCCCAGCCCTGCTCGGCGGAGCGGGTGGAGACCGGGACCAGGTCGGCGGCGATCTTGCCCGCGAGCTGCGCCTGCTCGTAGCGCTGCTGGCTCAGCGCCGCGTAGGCGTCGGTGCGCTCCTTGGTCAGGCTCGGGTAGCGGTCGTGCACGTTCTCCGCGGTGGAGCCCATGATCAGCGCGGACGGGTCGACCACGCTGTCGGCGACGTAACGCGGGTTGGGGTCGACGCCCTCGCCCATCGGGTGATTGCCCATGTGCTCGACACCGCCCGCGATGGCGATGTCGTAGGCGCCGAAGCCGATGCCGCCCGCGACGCTGGTCACCGCGGTCATGGCCCCGGCGCACATCCGGTCGATGGCGAAGCCGGGCACGGACTGCGGCAGGCCCGCCAGCAGCGAGGCGCTGCGGCCGATGGTCAGGCCCTGGTCCCCGATCTGGGTGGTCGCGGCGATGGCGACCTCGTCGACGCGCTCCGGTGGCAGCTCCGGGTGCCGCCGCAGCAGCTCGCGGATGACCTTGACGACGAGGTCGTCGGCGCGGGTCTCGGCGTAGAGGCCCTTCTTGCCTGCCTTGCCGAACGGCGTGCGGACGCCGTCGACGAAGACCACGTCCCGTACGGCACGTGCGCTGCGCGGGTCGGCTGCTGCCGACGCGGGTGCGACCACGGCGTGCTCCTCACTCTGCGGTTCCTGCGTTGTACGAGTGGCCGACGAGCGGCGATCGGTCCGCCTTCCGCGAAGGCCGGCCCCGCCACTACTGGTCGGTAACGGCAACTCTAGCGCTTATTACCCGCCGGTAACCACTGGGTGCGGGCTGCCGCCCCGATGTCTGTTCGCTCACAGCCCCGCCAGCGGGGCGGAGCGCCGGGGGAGCGGCGGCCAGCCTACGCATCCGAGGGCCGCGCGCCCGCTGGGCGACCGCTCCGGCGAAGATCCGCGAGGACCGGCGATAGTGGAGCCATGACCGACCCCGCGCTGCCCGCCGAGGAAGCGGAGCGCGCCGCCGCGTTCTTCGGCTGCCTCGCCGATCCGACCCGCGTCCGGCTGCTGCACGCCGCCTCGGTCGCCGGGCCGAGCCCGGTGGGGGTGCTGGCGCGGCGGCTCGGCATCGGCCAGTCCACCTGCTCCCACCACCTGCGCAAGCTCGCCGACGCCGACCTGGTCGTGCTGCGCGAGGAGGGCACCAGCACCGCGGTGGAGGTGAACACCGCGCTGCTCGCGGGACCCTGGCAGGTCCCCGACCTGCTGCTCGGGCTGACCGGGCAGGCGGTGGCCGCCCCGCCCGCCCGCGCGGAACCGCTCGTGCGGGCGCTCGGCCCCGGTGACTGGGACGAGGTGCGGCGCATCTACGCGGAGGGGATCGCCACCGGAGCCGCGACCTTCGAGACCGACGTTCCCGGCGAGGACGTGCTGGCGAGCAGGTGGGCGCCCGGCCACCGCCTGGTCGCCGAACTCGACGGCGAGGTGACCGGGTGGGCCGCGCTCACCCCGGTCTCGGCGCGACCGTGCTACGCGGGCGTCGCCGAGGTCTCGATCTACGTCGGCTCCGCCGCCCGCGGCCGCGGGGTGGGGCGGGCGCTGCTGGGCGGGCTGGTCCGCGCCGCCGATCGCACCGGGCTCTGGACCCTGCAATCGGTGATCTTCCCGGAGAACCGGGCCTGCCTGGCCCTGCACCGCGCCGCGGGTTTCCGCACCGTCGGCGTCCGGGAGCGGATCGGCGTGCTGCGCGGGCGCTGGCAGGACACCGTCCTGGTGGAACGCCGCCGCCCCGACACCGCTCCGGGAACCGGCCCGGTGCGGTGATCGGGGCGGCGGTCCGGTCAGCTCGGACGTCCCGGTTCCGCCTGGAGCGCGGTGCTCAGCGGCGCGGCGGTCAGCTCGACCTGCCACTCGCGCGCGCCCCGCTCCCGCAGCCGGGCGGCCACCGATTCGACGTCGAGGTCCTCCGGCGGCGTCCAGCACAGTCGCCGCAGCAGGTCCGGCAGCAGCAGGTTCTCGATGGGCAGCGAGTGCTCCTCGGCGATCGCCGACATCGCGCTCCTCGCCGCGGCCAGCCGGGCGGCGGCGGCCGGGTCCCGATCGGCCCAGCGGTTCGGCGAAGGCGGCCCTTCCTGCGGCGGCGAGACGGCGGGCAGCTCCTCGCCGGAGAGCTTGCGCGCGGCGCGCAGCGCGCCCAGCCAGGTCGAGGCCCGGCGGCGCTGCTGCCTGCCGCCGAACACCGGCAGCGCGGTCAGCTCGGATTCGGACTTCGGGTCGCTCTGCGCGGCCTGCACCAACGCGGAGTCCGGCAGCACCCGGCCCGGGGCGATGTCGCGCTCGGCGGCGACGCGATCCCGCACCTCCCACAGCGAGCGGATCGCGGCGAGCTGCCGGGCGCTGCGCACCCGGTGGATCCCGGAGGTGCGCCGCCACGGCTCGGCGCGCGGGCGGGGAGGTTCGGCGGTGCGGACCGCCTCGAACTCCTGCCACGCCCAGTCGAGCTTGCCCTGCCGGGCCAGCTCCTCGTGCATCCGGGCGCGCAGGTCGATCAGCAGTTCCACGTCGAGGGCGGCGTAGACCAGCCAGTCGTCGGGCAGCGGCCGACGCGACCAGTCGGCGGCGCTGTGGCCCTTCTCCAACCGGTAACCGAGCATCCGCTCGACGAGGGTGCCCAGCGAGACGCGCTCGAACCCGGCTAGCCGTCCGGCCAGCTCGGTGTCGAACAACCGCTGGGGGTGCAGGCCGAGCTCGGCCAGGCACGGCAGGTCTTGCGAGGCGGCGTGCAGCACCCATTCGGTGCCGTCCAGCGCCGTCGCGAGCGGCGCCAGCGCGCCGCCCAGCGCGATCGGATCGACCAGCACGGTCCCGGCGCCCTCCCGGCGCAACTGCACCAGGTAGGCGCGTTGGGAGTACCGGTATCCGGACGCGCGTTCGGTGTCCACCGCGACCGGACCGCTGCCCGCGGCAAGCGCGGACGCGGCGGTCTCCAGTGCTTCGGGAGTCTCCACTACCGGCGGAACGCCGTCAGCGGGCTCGGTGAGCAGCACCGGCTCGGGACGGTCGGGCTCGACGGACTCGGGGCAAGCAGCTTCCACGGATATCAGACCTTACGTGTTGCGGTCCGCCCGCGGGTGCGACCAGCCCGAGGTCGCCGTGCCCGACCGGACCCGACGATCGCGGTGGGACCTCGATTCACCCGATCAGAATCTACCCGGTCATCTGATCACCCCGGCCCGCATGGCCAGGGCGACCATCTGCGCCCGGTCTCCGGTGCCCAACTTGCGGCCGATCCGCGACAGGTGACTCTTCACCGTGAGAGCGGAGAGGTTGAGGGCCTCCCCGATCTCCTTGTTGGATCGGCCGTCGGCCACCAGTTGCAGCACCTCGACCTCGCGCCCGGACAGTTCCCGGGGCGTGTTGTCGGTTCCCGGGACCCGGGTGCCCGCAGCGAGCACCGGAGCCACGCTGGGATCGGCATACACGCCGCCGTCGAGAACGCGGCGCACCCCGTCGGTGACGACCATCGGCGAGGCCGACTTCAGCAGGTACGCCTGAGCGCCTGCCTGGAAGGCGGCCCGGACCGCGTAGGGGTCGTCGGACGAAGCGAGCACCACGATTCGCGGCCAGCCCTGGGTGCGGAGTTCCGTAACCAGGTCGATGCCGGTCCCGTCGGGGAGTCCGAGATCGAGGATCGCGAGGTCGCACGGACCGGTGGCCAGAGCGCGAGCCCTGGCCTCGGCCATGGATGCGGCCTCGTGCACCGTGCCGGCGCCCATCTGCAGCAACCGGGCGGCGATGGCCTCCCGGAGCAGCGGATGATCGTCCACCACGAGCACCGTGAACAGCTCTTCCCGCGGGTGCGGGACCATGTTGGCCGGCAATGCGCCGGCGGGCGTGGTTCGAGCGGCCTGACCTAAGCCGACGGCAGCCACGTCACTACCTCCCTGGAGTCGGTCGTGCCCCCCGACCGGCACCGGGACTCTCGACCAATCAGCCGCGCCACTGATCGACCGAAAGTGGTGTCGTCGGGGGCAGCGTAACCGCCCAAGCGGATCAGCGGGACGATCAATCGGGTATCTATCCCGATCGAGTTGGCAGAGCGGTTCGTTTTTGTCACTCAATTGGGTGGGTCTTGGGGTTCGGCGTAACGCCATGGCGTGTTCGCACGACTAAACACAATTGCTCATCGTGAGGAGGTTGCGGAGGCAACCTGTTGCGCCTGGGATTTGACCCTTCGTGAGGGGTATCCCGATCGTTAAAGATCGACTCTCAAGCGTCCTCGCGCGCCGCCGCCCGCCGGTCGAGCAGCGCGACCCCCTCCGGGGGCAGGCCCGCGGCGCTGGACATCAGCTGGTGGAAGGCCACGGAGTGCGCCTCCAGGCCGTCCTCGCGGGGGGTCCACGAGCCGCGCAGCTCCAGGTCGTGAGTGCGCGGCGGGCCCGCGATGTCGCCGAATCGGGCCGACGACGTCAGCGTCACCGTCCCGCCCAGCACCTCCGCGTCCGCGCCCGCCTCCTCCAGCGCATCGGTCAGCCAGGACCAGCCGACGGCGGGCAGCAGGGGATCGGACGCCAGCTCCGGGTCGAGCTCGGCGCGGAGGTAGACCACCAGCCGCAGCGCGCCCGCCCACGCCGCCGGGCGCTCGGGATCGTGCAGCAGCACGAGCCGGGCCGTCGCGAGCTCACCCGCCGGGCCGTTCGCCTCGGCCGCCACCGCGTACGCCCAGGGCGCCAGCCGCTTCGGCGGGCGGACCTCGGTCACGTCGATCTCGGGGCGCGGAGCGGGTGCGGCCAACGCAGCCACTGCCTGCCGGAACTTCTCGGGCACCGCCGCCATCTCCGTCACGGCTCGGGACTGTAGGCGGCCGGATCGGCGCGGTGTCGGAGCCACGCCGGGTGCCGGGACCGATCGTGATCTTGCCCGCGCGCCCGGCGCTCCGCGCGTCTGCGAAGATGTCCGGACGGCTCGAACTAGCAGGGCCGTCGGCCTGAGCCGCGGTGGTTCGGCCGGCGTTCGCCCCGGTCGGGTCGCGACCCCCACCGCACCGACCGAGTACGGAAGTGCCTCCGATGACCCCACCCGCTCCGGTCTCGGCTCGCCGGGACCTCGACGACGCCCCGCTGCTGGTGGCCGCCCGCGGCGGCACGCCCCGGCACACCCCGGTCTGGTTCATGCGCCAGGCCGGGCGCTCGCTGCCGGAGTACCGCGCGGTGCGCGAGGGCACGCCGATGCTGCAGGCCTGCCTCACCCCCGACCTCGTCCGCGAGATCACCGCGCAGCCGGTGCGCAGGCACGGGGTGGACGCGGCGATCCTGTTCAGCGACATCGTGCTGCCGCTGTACGCGGCGGGCATCGGACTGGACATCGTCGCCGGGACCGGGCCGGTCGTGGCCGAACCGGTGCGCGACGCCGCCGCCGTGGCCGCGCTGCCGAGGTTGCACGCCGAGCAGGTCGAGCCCGTCGCCGAGGCGGTCCGGCTGCTGCTCGCCGAGCTGGGGGAGACGCCGCTGATCGGCTTCGCCGGGGCGCCCTTCACCCTCGCCTCCTACCTCGTGGAGGGCGGGCCGAGCCGCAACCACGAGCGCACCAAGGCGCTGATGCACTCCGATCCGGCCACCTGGCACGCGCTGCTGGAGAAGCTGGCGGAGACGACGCTGACCTTCCTGCGGGCCCAGCTCGCCGCCGGGGTGGACGCGGTGCAGCTGTTCGACTCCTGGGCGGGAGCGCTCTCGCTGCGGGACTACCGCGAGTTCGTGCTGCCGCACAGCACCCGCATCTTCGAGGGCGTCGCCGCGGCGGCCCCGCGGGTGCCGAAGATCCACTTCGGCGTGGGCACCGGCGAGCTGCTCGGGGCGATGCGCTCCGCGGGCGCCGACGTGGTCGGCGTGGACTGGCGGGTACCGCTGGACGAGGCGGCGCGGCGGCTGCGGGCCGCCGACCCGGAGCGTCCCGCCGTCGTGCAGGGCAACCTCGACCCGGCCGTGCTGTTCGCCGGGCAGGACGCGGTGCGCGGCGAGGTGCGGCGCATCCTCGCCGAGGGCCGCACCGCCGACGGGCACGTGTTCAACCTCGGGCACGGGGTGCTGCCCACGACCGATCCCGGCGTGCTCACCGAGGTCGTGCGGCAGGTGCACGCCGAAAGCGCCCGGTCTTGACCCGCGTCGCCGTCGTCGGCGGCGGCATCAGCGGGCTGGTCGCCGCGCACCGGTTGCGGCGGGAGCTGGGCCCGGACGCGGAGATCGTGCTCGTCGAGCGGACCGACCGGCTCGGCGGCAAGCTGCGCTCCGCCCCGCTGGCCGGCACCCGCCTGGACCTGGGCGCGGAGGCGTTCCTGGCCCGGCGCCCCGAGGTGCTGCGGCTGGCCGCTGAGCTCGGGCTCGCGGACGAGGTGGTGCACCCCGCTCCGGCGGCCGCGCGGGTGCGCGCCGGGGGCGAGCTGCACCGGCTTCCCGGCGGCACCGCGATGGGCGTGCCCGCGAGCGCCGAGTCCGTGGCGGGCGTGCTCTCCCCGGCCGGAGTCGCGGCGGTGCGCGCCGAGGCCGAGCTGCCGCCGCTGCGCCTGGCCGGCGCGGATGCCTCGGTCGGCGGGCTGCTGCGCTCGCGGGTGGGTGACGAGGTGGTGGACCGCCTGGTGGAACCGCTGCTCGGCGGGGTCTACGCGGGCAGCGCGGACGGGCTCGGGTTGCGCGCCACGATGCCCGCGCTGGCCGCCGCGCTCGACGCGGGTGCCACCACGATCACCGAGGCGGCCGGGGCGGCGCTGCCCGCCCCCGCGCCGGACGGCCGGCCGCGGCCGGTGTTCGGCGCCTTCCGCGGCGGTTACGACGTCCTGGTGCGCGCGCTGGTGGACTCGGCCGGGGGGCGGCAGCGGCTCGGGCTTCCGGTGCGCGCCCTGCGCCGCGACGGCGCCGGCTGGCGGCTGGAGATCGGCTCCGCGCCCGCCCCGGAGGAGCTCGTCGCCGACGCCGTCGTGCTGGCCGTCCCGGCCCCCGCCGCGCGAAAGCTGCTCGCCGACGTGGCGCCGACGGCGTCGCGGCTGCTCGGCGAGGTGGAGCTGGCGTCGATGGCCGTGCTCGGCATCGCGCTGCCGCCCGGCACCGAGCTGCCCGACGCCTCCGGCACGCTCATCGCGCGCGGCGAGGCGCACGCCGACGGCACCCCGTTCACGGCGAAGGCCTTCACCTACACGAGCCGCAAGTGGCCGCACCTGACCGGTGTCGGCGGGGAGCCGCTGCTGCGCGGCTCCGTGGGCCGCACCGGTCAGGACGAGCTGCTGCGGCGCACCGACGCCGAGCTGCTGCGCCTGGTGCTCGACGACCTGCGCGAGCTCACCGGCATCGAGGCGGCGCCGGTCGACTCGGCGGTGCTGCGCTGGGGCGGTGGGCTGCCGCAGTACGGTCCCGGCCACCCGGAGCGGATCGCCGAGCTGGAGCGCGC
This sequence comes from Saccharopolyspora antibiotica, assembly GCF_047200635.1. Classification (NCBI taxonomy): domain Bacteria; kingdom Bacillati; phylum Actinomycetota; class Actinomycetes; order Pseudonocardiales; family Pseudonocardiaceae; genus Saccharopolyspora; species Saccharopolyspora antibiotica. Next base: position 172,755 of record NZ_JBJZOI010000008.1, read on the forward strand.
CGTCGCCGGGATCGGCGGGCTCGCGCTGGCCGGCGCGGCGCTGCACGGCGTGGGAGTGCCCGCGTGCGCGGCGAGCGGAGAGGCCGCCGCGAGCGAGGTCACCCGCCACCTGTCGGCGAGCTGACCCGGCTCCGGTGGGACGATGAGGGCATGGCGCGGTTGAACTACTCCGAACTCAACAGCACGATCCGCTACACGATGTGGTCGGTCTTCCAGGTCGAACCGGGCGCGCTGCCCGAAGACCGGGAGAAGACGGCGCAGGCGACCCAGGAGTACCTGGACGGCCTGGCCGAATCCGGCGTGGAGGTGCGCGGCGTCTACGACCTCGCGGGCATGCGCTCCGACGCCGACTTCATGATCTGGTGGCACGCCGAGCGGATCGAGGCGCTGCAGGAGGCCTACGCCGGGTTCCGGCGCGGGACCGGCCTGGGCGAGGCCTCGGACCCGGTGTGGAGCAACGTCGCGATGCACCGGCCCGCCGAGTTCAACAAGAGCCACGTGCCGGCCTTCCTCGCGGGCGAGGAACCGGGCGACTTCCTCTGCGTCTACCCGTTCGTGCGGTCCCACGACTGGTACCTGCTGCCGGACGAGGAGCGCAGGACCATGCTCCGCGATCACGGGATGGCGGCGCGGGACTACCCGGACGTGCGGGCGAACACCGTGGCGTCGTTCGGTCTCGGCGACTACGAGTGGATCCTCGCCTTCGAGGCGCCGGAACTGCACCGCATCGTCGACCTGATGTGGAAGATGCGCTACACCGAGGCCCGCAGGCACGTCCGCGAGGAGACCCCGTTCTTCACCGGCAAGCGGGTCGCCCCGGCGGAGCTGCTGCCCCGCCTCCCCTGATCACTCCGGTTCCTCGACGAGGCGCCAGGGCAGGCCGGTGGTGCGCCGGGCGGCGAACACCGGGTGGCCGGGGGCGGTGGCCAGCGGGCCCTCGGTCACCAGCGCCCCGGGCAGGCGCAGCGGGGTGTTCGACGCGACCACCCGGTTCGCCTGGTTGATCAGCGCCGCGGGCGGATCCCCGGGGCCGACGTGGGCCAGCAGCGCGCGCTCGAACTCCCCGGTGCGCAGGTCGGCCGCGGCCACGCCGAGGAACCGGTCCCCGGAGCGCACCGGCACCGAGAGGGTCACCAGGTACTCGTCGGTGCCGGCGAAGTCCACGTACGGCCCCACCGCCACGGCCAGTCCGGAGCGGCGGGGCTCGGTGAACCACGGCGCCGCCGCGTAGTCGTAGAACCCGACGCTGTCCGGATCGTGGTCCACCTGCAAGAACCGGGGCGTGTCCCCGGGCCGGTGCTGCCACCACTCCAGCCAGTGCGCCCGGTCGCCGAGCACGTCGTCGGCGAGGATCACGCCGGTGCCCGCCACCAGGCCCGGCTCCGCGTCCAGCCGGTCGAAGATCGGTTGCCAGAGCTCGGAGAGCTCCTCGGTGGTCAGCGCCGCCGCTGCCGCGTGCGCGGTCCGCAGCCGGGAGCCCAGCTCGGCGCACCACCCGAACAGCTCGTCCAGCAGGCCGCACAGGTGCGCGGCGGCCGCCCGCCCGGCCGCGCTCACCGCACGCACCGCCGGGGGCGCGACCACATCCGGAACTCGACCAGCCGCCGCACCCCGGCCCGCACGTGGTGCTCGGCCAGCGCGCGGGCGCGGGCGCCGTCGCGGGCGCCGATCGCGGCGAGGATCGCGCGGTGCTGCTCGGCCTCCTCCCGGTGCGGGATCGCCTCGGCGAACGGCAGCCAGCGCAGCGGACCGGTCTCGGCCTGCAGCGCGATCTCCTGCCGGGTGAGGCGGGAGGACTGCGCGGCCGCGGCGATCTCGATGTGCAGCCTGCCGTCCAGCCTGCGCCGCTCCGCCGCCTCACCGGCCGCGGCGAACTCGGCCGCCAGCGAGCGCAGCGCGGCCAGTTCGGCGGTGGTGGCGCGCTCCGCGGCCAGCAGCGCGGCCGCGCCCGCGATCGCCGAGTGCTGGTCGGAGATCTCCCGCAGCTCGTGCGTGCCGAACTCCCGCAGCCGCGCGACCCCGGCCACCAGCAGCGGATCCGCCGGTCGCCGGGTCAGCGAGCCCGCCGCCGACCCGACCGCGAGCCCGTCCCGCCCCAGCCTGCCCAGGGCCTCCCGCGCCGCGTCCTCGGGGCAGCCGAGCAGGGCGCTGAGCGCCGCGGCGCCGGGCAGCGGTTCACCGTCCGGCAGCAGCCCGAGCGCGATCGCCTCGGCGAGCCGGTCCGCCACCGTCCCCGCGTCGGCCCGCTCGGGGAGCCTCGGCCAGCGCCGCAGCGAGCGGAGCACGTCGTCGACGGGCACGGCACCTCCTCTCGAACCGCGCCGGTGCTCGATCCGGCACCGGCTCGGCTGAACCGTTTCACATGATCCACGACCGTGGCACTCCCCGAGCCGGACGGGTGCACCCGTCCGGCGGGTCCGCCGTACCGCCAGGACGAGCACACTGATCGGGGCCCTCGTCCCCGCGCGGCCGTGCGGGGACGAGGCCGGTGCGGCGCGCGCCGCACCGCGGGGGTCGTCGTGGGAGGGCAAGCCGATGCGGTTCAGCTACGTCATGCTCCCGGACCTGCCGGTGCGGGAGTCGCTGGCCACGATCCGCCTGGCCGACGAGCTCGGGTTCCACGCCGCCTACGCCGCCGACGAGACCTGGCACAAGGACCTGTGGACGCTGTTCGGCGCCGCGGCCGGGAGCACCCGGCGGATCCGGCTCGGGCCGAACCTCTCGCCGGTGACGCTGCGGGAGCCGACGCTCATCGCGCAGGCCGCCGCCACGCTGGACGAGCTCAGCGGCGGCCGCGCCGAAGTCGTGATCTCCAGCGGGAACTTCGGGCTGCTCGCCCAGTACGGGATCGACTGGGCGCGCACCCGGCCGCTGTCCCGGGTGCGGGAGGCCCACCACGTGATCCGCACCTTCCTGGACGAGGGCGCGATCACCTTCGAGGGCGAGTTCCACCGCTACGACGGGCTGTTCACCGCGGCGCGGCCGGTGCAGCGGCGGCTGCCGGTGCTGCTGGGCGCGATGCGCGGGCCGAAGTCCTTCGAGACCGCCGGGGAGATCGCCGACGGCGTGCACCACGCGCTGAGCTACCGGCGCGAGGCCTACGACTACCTGGTCTCGCACGTGCGCGCCGGGGCGGAGCGGGCCGGGCGCGACTGGCAGGAGCTGGACATCGGGGCCTGGGTGGTGTTCTCGGTCGGCCCGGACGGGGAAGCGGCCCGCCGCGCGGCGCGCGCCGTCGTCGGGCTCTACGCCTCCGCGATGCCCGCCGAGCAGCTGCGCCGCAACGGGGTCGATCCCGCCGAGCTCACCGAGATCGTCGCCGCGGTCGGCGCCGGCGACCTCGCCCGCGCCTACGAGCTGACCCCGCCCGAGCTGGCGCGGCGGCTGTCCATCGCCGGTACCCCGGCCGAGTGCCGGGAGCGGATCGAGCGGGACATCGCGGGCACCGGCGTCAACCACCTGGTCCTCGCCGTCACCGACGCCGAGCTGGTGCGCGCCCTGGCCGGGTTCGACCTGCCCGGCGTGCCGGGCGCGGCCGATCAGCTGCGGCTCATCGCCGAGCACCTGATGCCCGCCTTCGGGTGACGGGGCTCAGGCCTCCGGCACGTGGCGCAGGGCGATCGAGTTGATGCAGTAGCGCTGGTCGGTGGGCGTGGCGTAGCCCTCGCCCTCGAAGACGTGCCCGAGGTGGCTCTGGCAGGAGGCGCACAGCACCTCGATCCGGGCCATGCCCAGCGAGCGGTCCTCGCGCAGCAGCACCGCCTCGGAGTCGCGCGGGTCGTAGAACGAGGGCCAGCCGCAGTGCGACTCGAACTTCGTGCCGCTGCGGAACAGCTCCGCCCCGCAGGCCCGGCACTCGTAGATCCCGGCGCTGGTGGTGTCGACGTACTCGCCGCTCCAGGCCGGTTCCGTCGCGGCCTGCCGCAGCACCGCGTACTCCTGCGGGCTGAGCTGCTCCCGCCATTCCTGCTCGGACTTCGCGACCTTCGGGGAGGTGCCAGCAACGGGTTCCATGCGTCCACGCTAACCCTTCCGGTGAAGATCAGGTGCCGCCCGCCCGGTCACGGCGAGAAGGTGCCGAACACGAAGCCCACGGCGTTCCACACCGTGACCAGCACGCCGAGCAGGATCAGCAGCACCACCAGCACGACCACCACCCGGCGGTGCCCCTGGGCGCGGTTGGCGCCGCTGGCGAAGTCCTCCACCCCGCTGAGCATTCCCTCCACGGTGGCCTTCGAGTTGGGGCGCTCGATCCGCTCCAGGTGTTCGGCGAACGCCTGCGCCTCCGGGTCGTGCGGGTCCAGGCCGATCAGGTCGTCGGCGAACCTGCCCCGGGCGTCGCGCGGGGCGTCCGGGTCCTCGTCGTGGCCTGCTGGCGCCATGCGCTCACGGTAGCCCGACGCGGGCTCCCCGAGGCAGTCCGCCGTGACCGGTCCGCGTGAACCCGCGCGTCCCGCTCGCGGGCTCCCTACGCTGCTCAGGTGGCCGCATCAGCGCTGGAACTCGACGTCGCGGGCAGGACCGTGCGCCTGTCCCACCCCGACAAGATCTACTTCCCGGAGCGGGGGTTCACCAAGCTCCAGGTGGCGCGCTACTACCTCGCCGTCGCCGAGCCGCTGCTGCGGGCGATCGGGGACCGGCCCACGACGCTGAAGCGCTTCCCCGGCGGCGTCACCGGCGAGCCGTTCTACGCGAAGCGGGTGCCGAAGGGCGCCCCGGAGTGGGTGCGCTCGGTGCGGGTGACCTTCCCGTCCGGCCGGACCGCCGGGAGCGTGCTGCCCACCGAGCCCGCCGTGCTGGTCTGGGCGGCGGGGCTGGGCACCCTCGACTTCCACCCCTGGCCGGTGCGCTCGGCCGACGTCGAGCACCCCGACGAGCTGCGCATCGACCTGGACCCGCAGCCCGGCACCGGTTACGCGGAGGCCGCGCGGGTGGCCGGGGTGCTGCGCGAGGTGCTGGCGGAGGCGGGGCTGACCGGCTTCCCGAAGACCTCCGGGGGACGCGGCGTGCACGTGCTGGTGCGGATCGCGCCGCGCTGGGACTTCATCGAGGTCCGGCGCGCGGTGATCGCGCTGGCCCGGGAGGTGCAGCGCCGGATCCCGAGCCTGGCCACCGTCGACTGGTGGAAGGAGGAGCGCGGGCAGCGGGTGTTCCTGGACTTCAACCAGGCCGCGCGGGACCGCACGGTCGCCTCCGCCTGGTCGCTGCGCGGCACCCCTCGCGCCACGGTGTCGATGCCGCTGACCTGGGAGCAGCTTCCGGAGGTCGAACCGGAGGACTTCGACCTGGCCACCGTCCCGGACCTGCTGGCCGGGAGCGGGGATCCGCACCGGGAGCTCGACGCGGTGGCGCACGAGCTCGACGCGGCGCTGGAGTGGTTCGAGCGGGACCGCCGCGACCGCGGGCTCGGCGAGCTGCCCTACCCGCCGGACCACCCGAAGATGCCGGGGGAGCCGACCCGCTCGCGCAAGGCGTCCCTGGAGGCGTCGAGCGGGGAGTCCGAGGCCTGACCCCGGAAAGCGAACCGGGCAGGACCGCGACGCGGCCCTGCCCGGTGCTACCGGCGTTGTCGTCAGACGGCCGCGGCGGGCACGGCGGCCCCCCGCTTCTCGTCCTCCGGCACCTTGAGGTAGGAGACCATGACGAAAGCCGCGGCGTAGAGCAGGACGAACGCCCAGACCACGCCGACGTTGCCGAGCCCGATCGACAGCACGATCGCGGGCACCGCCGCGCCGAGGAAGGCCGCCCCACCGGCCGCCGTGGTGTACATGGCCATCGCGGCGCCCTTCTGCTCCGGAGCGAGCGCGGGCATGATCGCGCCCATCGGCACGAACCCGGCCAGCAGCGCGCCGAACAGGCAGCCCGCGGCGGTCGCCGCCCAGAAGCCCCACGTCGAGCCCGCGGGCACCAGGTGCGCCACGTACCACCAGGCGAGCAGCCCGACGGCGGAGCCGAACACGCCGAACCACTGCACCGTGCGGCGCCAGCCCCACTGGTCGCCGATCGCGCCGAAGACGGCGTTGAGCAGGATGTTCGAGGCGTAGACCAGCGTGGTCATGATCAACCAGCGGGACTGGCCCCAGCCGAGCTCGTCGGCGATCACCGTCGGCAGGATGATGAACATGCCGTACTGCGGCGCGGTGTTGATCAGCCGGACGAGGAAGCCCATCAGGATCTTCGGCCGACGCGCGGTCAGCCGCACGCCCGCGGTGAGCACCTCGCCGGTCGACAGCTCGGCCGCGGCGACGCGGCGGTCCCCGCGCGGGTCCCGGACGGCGAACTGCGCGACCAGGAAACCGATCACCACGAGCGCGATGGAGGCCACCATCGCCCCGGTCTCACCGCCCGTGCCGCCGCCGAAGGCGGGGATCATGCCCAGCGCGTACAGCGAGCCCAGCGTCGGCAGACCACCGGTGAACATCACGTAGAACCAGCCGACGGCCTTGCCGTTGCGCTCCACCGGGGTGACGACGTTGACCCAGACCAGGAACGCGAACGCGAACAGCGGATAGCCGAAGCCGCGCAGGAAGTAGGTCAGGAACACCAGCGGCAGGCTGCCCAGGGCCAGGCTGGCCAGGAACAGCAGCTCGAACACGACCCACACGACGACGCCGAGCTGCATCACGCGGCGCGGCCCCCACAGGTCGGCCAGCACCCCGGAGAGGTAGCTGCCGACCAGCACGGACACGCCGTACATCGAGATGATCGTGCTGACGGTGGTGGCGGGACTGCCCAGCACCGTCTCGATGTGCGGGGAGATGAAGTTGGTCTCGGTGCCGTTGCCGGTCATGAAGATCAGCACGGCCACGAATCCCCAGCGCAGCGAGTGCGGAATGCCGATCCGGTCGAGGAACGTCTCCCGGTGCGGATCGGCTGTGGCGGCGTTGCTCATGTCGTTCTCCGCGTTCACGCGTTGGGCAGGATGGAGACCTTGACCGAAGCACCCGAGGTGTCGGCGACCAGGTCCAAGGCTTGCTGGAAGTCCTTCAACCCCAGCTGGTGCGTGCAGATGTCGTCGACCGGGATCTTCCCCTGCTCCAGCAGCCTGATCGCCGCCGGCCAGCAGTGCGGCCCGAGGTGCGCACCGAGGACGTTGAGCTCCTTGTCGTCGGAGATGATCGACCAGTCGACCGTCACGTCCGAGCCGAAGACCGAGTACTCGACGTAGGTCCCCAGCTTGCGCAGCAGGTTCAGCCCCTGCCCGACCGCGGCGGTCGCGCCGGTGCCCTCCAGGTAGACGTCGGCGCCGTAGCCCTCGGTCAGCTCCGCGACCTTGGCGACGACGTCATCCTTCGCGGGGTTGAGCGTCACGTCGGCACCGCAGCGGCGCCCGAGCTCCAACTTGTTGTCGTCGAGGTCGAGCGCGACCAGGGTCATCGGGTTCTTCTGCCGCGCCCCGGCGATCAGGCCCAGCCCGATGGGGCCGCAGCCCGCGACGACCACCACGTCGCCGAACTTGATCCCGGCCCGCTCCACCGCGTGCAGCGCGCAGGACAGCGGCTCGGCGTAGGCGGCGTGGTGCGGCTTCAGGTCGTGCGAGACCTTGTGCGCCCGCGCCTTCTTCGGGACCAGCGTGTACTGGGCCATCGCGCCGTTGTAGTTGCGGAAGCCGAACATGTCGTGCGGGCCGCACATCCAGTACTCGCCGCGCCGGCAGTAGCGGCACTCCTCGCAGGGGACGATCTGCTCGCAGGCGATCCGGTCGCCGACCTGGACCTTGTGGTGGTCGAAGGCCTCCTGGTCGCCGGAGACGACGACGCCGACGAACTCGTGCCCGGGGATGACGCCGCGCTGCGCCCAGGCCGGCCGGTTCTCGTCGCCCCAGAACTTCGGGGCGCCGTGGTAGCACTTCAGGTCGCTGGCGCAGACGCCGACCGCCTCGACCTCGATCAGCAGCTCACCCGGGGCGGGTTCGGGGACGGCCACCTCCTCGAGGCGGTAGTCCTCGGGGCCGTGGACGACGACGGCCTGCATTCGGGTGGGTAGTGGTTCCGGCACCTTTGCCTCCAACTGTTCCATTTCATGATCGATCGACTCGTGCCGCCGGAGCGGGCGACGTCTCCGCTTCAGGGATCGCCCACGACCGCCGATGCCCAGCGGACCACGGGCTCCGGCCTCGTGCGATCTCCCGCACGGGCGAAGCGGGGGACGCGGGGGGCCGACGACCGCGCGGCCCGGCGATCGGCCGGGTGCTCGCGAGCCGGGACGCGCGTGGGGGCCGGGCGATCTCGTCCGGTGGTGCCGATTCGTTCCTGCCGCACGAGCCCGCCGCGATCAGCGGGCCCTGGCCCCTTGCCGTGCACTGCTCTCCTCGCGCGTCCGACCTCGATGTCGTTGAGGTGATAACCTTCCGGCCCACACCGCTCATCGGTCAACACCACCCGCTCATATGAGCGGGCCCAGCTCGGGGAGGACACGTGGGGCCGGAGCGTCAAGTGCTCGCCGCGCTCGTCGCCAGGAAGCACTACCTGGAGAAGCGGACCAAGTCCCAGATCGCCGACGAGCTCGCGCTCTCGCGGTTCCAGGTCGCACGGCTGCTCGACGCGGCCTGCGCCGAGGGGATCGTGCGCATCACCGTCGAGCTCCCGTCCGGGGTGGACGCCGAGCTCTCCAACCTGCTCCGCCAGCGGTTCGGCCTCAAGCGCGCGCTCGCGGTGGTCACCGCCGACGACCTCGAGGCGCGCCGGGCGCAGCTCGGGCGGGCCGCCGCCGACCTGCTCGCGGACGTCGTCACCGAGGACGACTGCCTCGGCATCGCCTGGGGTCGCACGCTGGGCGCCATCCCGGCCGCGCTGGACCGGCTCGCGACCTGCCCGGTCGTCCAGCTGACCGGGGTCGCGGGCACCGTCTCGGAGAACACCGTCGAGCTGGTGCGGCAGGTGTGCGCCGTCAACGGTGGTCCCGCGAGCCCGATCTACGCGCCGTTCGTGGTCGCGGACGCCGCCACGGCCCGCGGCCTGCGCAGCCAGCCCGGGATCGCCCGCGCGCTCGAACTGCACCGGAGGGTCACCCGCGCCGTGGTCGGGGTCGGCAGCTGGGACCCGCCCGATTCGCAGCTGCACGACTCCCTGCAGGGCCAGGAGCAGCGCGCGCTGCTCGGCAGGGGTGTGCGCGCCGAGGTCTGCGGGACGCTGCTCAACGACGACGGCGACGTGGTCAGCGGGCTCGAGGACCGCCGGATCGCCATCCCGACCGAGCTCCTGCGGAAGATCCCCGAGGTCATCGCGGTCGGCGGCGGCAGCACGAAGGTCCACGCGATGCTCGCCGCGGTGCGCTCCGGCCTGGTGCACGGCCTCGTCACGGACGCCGCCGCCGCCCACCGGATGCTCGAACTCGGCTGACCCCCGGAGGGGTGAACCGGGGCGCCCGGCGGTCGCGCTGAGATCCGGTAACGCATAGCGATGAGTGCATGTGCGCTGTTCAGCAGGACGGCGGACGCCCGGTCCCTCGCCCGGCGGTGTCACCCGGTGCTCCGGACGCGCAGGCTCGGAGCCGCCGGAATTCACGTCACGTGAGGAGATCCGAAATGGTTCGCACCGAGCACGAGTCCGCCCCGCAGGCCGGCGGGTGCAGTTGCTGCTCCAGTTGCAGCGGCCCCTCCTGCGGTTGCTGCTCCGGCTGTTCGTGAGCTGTCGCCCGCCACGTTCGGCGGCGACGGGTGAACCTCAGGGGCCTTCTCCCCGCGGCACCGCCCGCTGCGCGGCGCCCGCGCCGAGGAGGCCCCCGAGATCCCCCGGTGGCGCCGGGCGGGCGACCGCCGGCGGGCGAACGATCACGTGATCACGCCGGGCAGGCCGTGCCGCGCGGCGGAGTCGTGCCCTCCACCAGGAAGCGGGTGGCCGCCTCGGTGATGCAGTCCGAGCGGCCGATCGCGCCGTGCCCGGTGCCCTGCCAGGTCAGCGCGATCCCGGTGGGCAGCTGCTCGGCCAGGTGCGCGCTGCCGCGTTCCGGCGCCAGCGGGTCGTTCGCCGTCGCCACCACCGGGATCGGCGGCAGTCCGGGCGCCGAGGGAGGCGGCAGGTCCTCCTGCGGTTCCGGCCACTGCGCGCACCACGCGAGGCGCTGCGCGAACACACCGCCGAACACGGGATGCTCCGCCACCCACTCGGCCGCCACGTGCACCAACCGCTCCGCGGGCAACCGCAACCGGGTGTCGTTGCAGCTGGTGATCAGGTCCCCGTCGAGCTGGGCGGGATCGGTTCCGCGGTCGCGGACCAGGGGCGCCGCCAGCGCGCTGACCGGCGCGGCGTCGCCGGAGCGCGCCGCCGCCAGGGCCGAGGCCAGCTCCGGCCAGCGCTCCGGATCACCGAGCCCGGCCAGCAGCACCCGCACCACCGTGCCTCCGCCGACCGGGCCGTTCGCCGCGGGCATCGAGGCGTCCGCGGTGCGGCGCACCAGGTCCAGCACCGCGCCCCGGGGGTCCGGCCCCAGCGGGCAGCCGCGCCGCGCGCAGTCGGCCGCGAACACGTCGAAGGTCTGCTCCGCGCCCTGCGCCTGGGCCTTCCCCTCGGCGAGGGCGTCGAGCTGCGGATCGGGCCCGCCGTCGAGCACCATCCGCCCCACCGAACCGGGGTAGCGCTGCGCGTAGGTGGTCAGCACCCGCGACGCCTCGCCGCGCCCGATCGCGTGCAGCTTCGGCACGTCCAGCTCCAGCCGCAGCTCCTCCAGGTCAGCGGCGGCGCGCCACGAGTCGTAGGCCTGCAACCGGTCGTCGAGGTCCAGCAGGCACTCCTGGCTGGAGACGCGCACCGCGGTCAGCAGCCGGTCCATCGACATCCGGTCGGTGGCCAGCGGGTCGAAGCCCGCGATGCTCTCGCGCAGCGGTGGCGGGACGCAGTCGGCCGGGTCGGACTGGCCGGTGCCGCGCCGATCCATCCCGATGATCCGGAAGGTGCTCAGCACCTCCGGCGGCAGTTCCAGGGCCAGCCGGGCCGCGACCGAGGTCCCCGGTTCGCCGCGGATGTCGCCCAGCACCACCAGCGGGACGCCGCCGGTGCCGGTGCTCAGCAGCGCGGCGCGGGTGGTGCCCTCCGCCGGTGCCTCCGGGGAGTCCAGGGTGGTCAGCAGCTGCGAGCAGGAGAACGAGGGACCCCGCGCGGGCAGCGCCAGTTCCTCCCGCGTCTCCCCGGTGCAGTCCTCCCAGTTCAACGCGCTGCCCGCGGGCGGCCCGAGCCCCGGCAACGGTGCCGGCCCCGGTGGCGCCGGAGCGGGCGCGACCGGCTGCTGGGCGTCCCGGTAGGCGACGGCCGGACGCTGCGAGGGCCCCGCCGCGCACCCGGCCACGAGCAGGGAGAGCAGCAGCAGGGCCCCGGTGCGGTGGCGGGTGCGCGGCACGACTGCTCCCTCGGCGTGGGCGGGTCCTGCCGGTGAGCATCGCATGATCTCCGTGTGTCCCAGGTGAGGGGGCGCGGTGCGGGCAACATCGCAATCCGGTTGGGCGGTGCCACCCGGGCGGCTACGGTGCGCCGGGCGGAGCGGACGGTTCGTGAAGGGGAGGTACCGGCGTGGTCGCGGTGCACATGGACGGTGCGTCGGCGCGGGGCGGCTCGTGGCGGGGCGAGGTGGGGCCCGTCCTGGCGAAGGGGTTCGGCGCGATACCGCCGCCCGCGCTGGTGCTGCTCGGCGTGATCAGCCTCCAGGTCGGGGCCGCGTTCGCCAAGCAGCTGTTCACCGTGGCCGGGGCGTCCGGGGTGGTCACCCTGCGGCTGCTGTTCGCCGCTCTGGTGCTGCTGGCGGTCTGGCGGCCGTCGTTGCGCCTGGACCGGACCTCGCTGCTCGTCGTCGTCGGCTACGGCGCGGTGCTGGCCGGCATGAACATGTGCCTGTACCAGGCCATCGACCGGATCCCGCTCGGCGTGGCGGTGACCATCGAGTTCCTCGGTCCGCTGGCCGTGGCCGTGTTCGGCTCCCGCCGCAAGCTGGACGTGGTGTGGGCGGTGCTCGCCGGGCTCGGCGTGCTGCTGCTGTCCCGCGGGGAGGGCGGGCTGGACCCGGTCGGCGTCGGGTTCGCGCTGGCCGCCGCCGTGCTGTGGGCCTCCTACATCCTCGTCGGCGCGAAGCTCGGTGAGCGCACCCGGGGCGGCGGCGGACTCGCGCTGGGCATCGCGTTCGGCGCGCTGATGGCGCTGCCGTTCGGGATCTCGGGTGCCGGGACCGAGCTGCTGTCCCCACCGGTGCTGGCCGCCGGGCTGGTGGTCGCGCTGATGTCCTCGGTGGTGCCCTACTCGCTGGAGCTGGAGGCGCTGCGGCGGATGCCGGCCCGGGTGTTCGGCGTGCTCATGAGCGTGGAACCGGCGGTCGCGGCGCTGGCCGGGCTGGTCGTGCTGCGCGAGGCGCTGGAACCGGTGCAGTGGCTGGCCATCTGCTGCGTCGTGATCGCCTCGATCGGCGCCACCAGGTCCGGGTAGCCCGGGTTCAGCCCGCGATCTCGCCGCGCAGCACCGCGTCCAGGTCGTAGCGGGCGGGCTCGTCGAGCTGGTCGTAGCGGCAGGAGCCCGGATCGCGGTCCGGCCGCCAGCGCACGAACTGCGCGGTGTGCCGGAACCGCGAGGGCACGGCGCCTTCGGTGTGGTCGTAGGCGACTTCCACGACGCGCTCGGGACGCAGCGGTTGCCACGGCTGCTCGGAGCTGCGCCAGCGGTTGATCGACCCGGGCAGCCTGCGCCCGTCCGCCGCGCGCTCACCGACCCACGGGTGCTCGCCGTCGGCGCGCAGCAGCCCCAGCTCGGCGGCGAGCTCCCGGCGCCGCGCGGCGGGGAACGCGCCCACCACGCCGACGTGGTGCAGCACCCCCCGCTCGTCGTGCAGCCCCAGCAGCAGCGAGCCCACCGCCGAGCCCGGCTCGGTCCCGGTGTGCCAGCGCAGCCCGGCCACCACGCAGTCCGCGGTGCGCGCGTGCTTGATCTTGAGCATCGTGCGCTTGCCCGGCGCGTAGGGCGCGTCGGCGTGCTTGCCGATGACCCCGTCGAGACCCGCGCCCTCGAACACCCGGAACCACTCCAGAGCGGTCCCGCGGTCGGTGGTCATCGGCGTGGCGATCAGCTCGGGCCCGCCCAGGCCGAGCGCGTCGAGCCGCCTCCGGCGCTCGGCGAACGGCTCCGCGCGCAAGTCGGTCTCGTCCAGGGCGAGCAGGTCGAAGGCGACGAACCGGGCCGGGGTGCGCTCGGCCAGCTCCCGGACGCGGCTCGCGGCGGGGTGGATCCGCTCGCCGAGGGCGTCCCAGTCGAGCCGCTGACCGTGCTCGTCGGAGCGGACCACCACGAGTTCGCCGTCCAGCACCACCGGCCGCCGGAGCCGCCGCTCGACGGCCGCGACCACCTCCGGGAAGTAGCGGTTCAGCGGCTTGCCGGTGCGGGATTGCAGCACCACCGGCTCGGCCCCGCCGGGATCGGCGAACACGAGGCAGCGGAAGCCGTCCCACTTCGGCTCGAAGCACAGCCCCGCGCGTTCCGGGACTCCCTCGACCGGACCGGCCAGCATCGGCTTCACCGGTGGTCGCACCGTCAACGCCACCACGGCCTCCTCGGTCGGGACGTCAGCGCACGCGCTGGCGGGCGGCGCGGTCCAGCTGCAGCCGGATCGCGGTCGGCATGGCCTCGACGCCCAGGGCGTCGCGGGCGCGGGAGAGGACCTTGTCCTCCAGCTCGTCCCACACCTGCCGCACGTTGGTGCCCTCCTGCAACGCCAGGGTGAGCCGCACGTTCGGCCGCTGATCGGAGCCGGCCATCCGCACCCGGGCCCGGGTCACGCCGGTGACGCTCTCCGCGTCGGCCCGCACCGCCTCGGTCAGCGCGCCCGAGGTGATCGTCGCCGAGCTCTCGGACTCCCCGAGCCGCAGGTCCGGGCGGCCCTCCGGGCGCAGCGCCCGCAGCAGCCACCACAGCCCGAGCAGCGCCAGCACGAGCCCGACGACGATCGCCGCGGCGAAGCCGAGCTCGCGATGCGCGCCCAGCCACCCGGTCACCAGCGGATCCAGCACCGGCCGCTGCGCGCGGAACCGGCCGAGCCAGCCCGCGCCGACGACCAGGGCCGCCGCCCCGGCGAGCAGCAGCACCAGCCCGAGGAAGGTGAGCAGCCCGCGCTCGAAACCCAGCGAGCGGCCCACCGGGGTCCGGCTCGGGCGGGCGGCCGCCGAGGGCGACGAGCTGGTCGCGGGGGCGGTCGTGGTCTGCTGGGACATCAGCGCTCCTTCGCGGGCGAGACCGACACCGACACCCGCGGCCTGCGGCGCATCGGCAGCTCGCCGATCGCCGCCGACACCGTCGTCGAGACCCGGTCGCGCAGGTCACCGACCTGGCGGAACCGGCCGCGGGCCTTCACCTTCACCCGGCGCCGGTCGGCGGTGACCGACGCGGTGGCCACCCCGTCCTCGGCGCGCACCTGGTGGCCGACGAGCCGCGCCAGCGAGCGCGGGTCGGTGGTCACCGTGACCTCCGGGGCCGGGTCGAGCAGCCGCACCTCCCTGCGGCCGGCGCGGGACGCGGCGAGCAGCAGCACCAGCCCGACCGCGGCCGCGATCGCGGCCCCCAGTCGCACGGGCACGTCCTGCCAGGTCACCGCGAGCGCCGAGGGCCCGGCCGAGGACCAGGGGATCAGCACCCCGCCGGCCTCGGGGCGGACCCAGGCGCCGACGACCTCCACCACCAGCAGCACCCCCGCGAGCAGGGCTGCCAGCCCCGCCACGGCGGTGATCACACGGACAAGGGCTCGCACGGGCTCACTCCACTCGGTCTCGTTTCGGGGCGGGCACCAGGGCGGAGACGACGACCTCCACCGAGGTCACCCGGCAGTCCGCCAGCCGCGCCAGTTCCTCGCGGACCCGCTGGCGCACGGCGCGCACCGCTTCCCCCACCGGCTCGGGGTAGCGCAGCGCCAGGTCCAGCCGCACCCGGAGTTCGCGGTCCGGGCCGGTGAGCCGGGCGCTGGAGCCGTGGGTGCCCACCCCGACACCGACGACCCGGCGCGGGGCGCGGGTGGTGCCGGGGACGCCGTCCGCGGCGTGCTCGGCGATCTTGCGCAGCACCGCGCGGTCGATGTGCAGCGAACCGCGCCCGGCGGCCTCGTCGGGGTCGGCGGCGCGCTGGGTGGTGTCGGTCCGCTCGGCGGCGGGGGCGCTCATCGGTCCTTGCCCCGGCCCAGGAAGTCACCGATCTCCAGCTCGCCGTCCAGCACCCGGCCGACGATCAGGCCGATCGCGCCGAGCACGAGGGCGATGAGGAAACCGGTGAAACCCCCGCAGGCCGCGGCCACACCGAGGAGGAGCCCGCCGAACAGGCCGGTCTGCGTTGCGTTCATCGTGGGAGAAACCTTCCTGACTGGGTGAACCGTGCGTCGGGTGTTCAACGATCACCGCACTCGGGTGCGGAGCTTCCGGCGACCCCAGGCGCGAACCCGGCGCACCACCCGGCCGAACCCGCCCGCCACCACGACCACCGGGGCGTCGTAGCGGTCGCGCGGCCGGTTCGGGCGCGGGCCGGGGGAGGACCGGGCGGCGTCGCGGCGGGCCCGCAGCTCGGCGAGTCCCGCCGCGAAGGCCTCGGGATCACCACCCACGTCCGGGTGGTGCGCGCGGACGAACGCGCGCAGGCGAGCCCGCGCGTCGCCCTCCGGCGTGCCCGTCATCCCCGGCTCGCCTCGTCCTCGCCGGGGGCCTCCTCGTCCTCGGAGGTGACCACGTCGACGACGGTGATGTCGACCTGGACGGGGCCGGTCACGTCGAGGACCCGGGTGCGCACCGCGTCCACCAGCTCCGGCAGCGGCCCGGCCAGCCGCAGCACCACCCCGACCTCCACCGGTTCGCCCGGGGCTCCGGCGCGGACCCCGGTGACCTGGCGGCCGGGCAGGTACGCGGCGATGGTGCCGTGCGGGCCGCCGTGCAGCCGGACCACCGCGGGATGCGCGAGCGCCGCCTCGGCGATCTGGTCCGCGAGGCTCTCGGCTGGCTCGACGTCGGCCCGGATGCGGTCACCGGGCGCGGGTTCGGTCATGTCGATGTCCTTAGGGAGCGGGCCGGCCCCTCCGCGGCGGAGGGGTCCTGCGAGCGCGGCGCGGGCGTGGTCCCGGTGGGGCGTTCCGGGACCACGCGGGCGATCACTCCACCCGGGAGGACGCGGCCGAAGCGGAACCCTGGCCGCTCTCCTCGTCGTCCTCCGAGGGCAGGTGGATGTCGTTGACCGCGATGTTGACCTCGATGACTTCCAGGCCGGTCATCCGCTCGACACCGTTGATCACGTTGCGGCGCACCGCGCGGGCCAGCTCCACGATGGACGCGCCGTACTCCACGACGATGTCCAGGTCGATCGCGGCCTGCTTCTCGCCGACCTCGACCTGCACGCCGGAGGTGTTGCCGCCCCCGGTGCCGCCGCCGGGGATGCGCTCCCGGATCGCGCCGAACGCGCGGGAGACGCCGCCGCCCATCGCGTGCACGCCGGAGATCTCCCGCGCCGCGATGCCGGCGATCTTCTGCACGACCGAGGCCGCGATCGTCGTCTTGCCCTGGGAGGTGTCGTCGGCGAGCCGCGCCGGGGTGGTGCTGGTGCTCGTGCTGAGCCCCTTGCTCCCGCCGGACGCGGACGCGCCGGACCCGCCCTGGGCCTCGGTGCTCTGCGTGGAGGTACCACTCGTCTGGGCCATGAAAGGGCTCCTTCCCCTGCGAAGATCCTCGTGTCGTCCCACGCCGGGCCGCTCGTGCGGGCCGTCAGGTGCGGGACGGAAGATCGGATGCGCGCCTGCCTCGATCCGTCGCGCGGATGAGACGCGCATCACAATTATGGGCCAATCACGAGCCCTGCGGCGGCGCGACGTCAGCGATCCGCACCCACACCGAGGGTGCCGCCGCGCCGAGGTGCCCCCGCAGCGCTCCGCCCAGATCGTCCTGCAACCGAGCGCTGAGCGCAGGGGCTGGCGAGCCGTAGTCGGCCACCACGTCGACCCGCACCTCCCGCACGTCGCCCGTGCACGCCAGCAACCGCAGTCCGGGGCGGTCGGCCAGCAGCTCCGCGCTCATCCGGCGGGCCAGCACCAGCACCGCCTGCGGGGTCACCCGCAGCAGGCCGTTCTCCTGCGCCACCTCCGCCGAGGGACCGGCCTCGCGCGCCCCGCGCACGGTCAGCAGCGCGCGCGACACCAGATCCGCTGGCGGCTCGACCTCGACCCTGGCCGCGCGCCGCACCGGCTCCCAGCCCGCGGGCGCGAGGTCGGCCAGCGCCGCCCGGCAGTGCGGGCAGCCGCGCGCGTGCGCGGCGAACTCCGCGGGAGCGTCCCCGGCCAGGTGCTCGACGAGCTCCCCGACGGTGTGCCCGCAGGGCAGCTCGTGGTCCGGCTCGAAGCGAGGTTCACCCACGGTGCACCTCCTCCAACTTCGCCAGCAGGGCCAGCCGCGCGCGGTGCAGCCGCGAGCGCAACGCCGCCACGTTCACCTCCAGCACCTCGGCGATCTGCTCGTAGGACAGTCCCTCGAACTCCCGCAGCACCAGCGGGACGCGCTGGGACGGGTGCAGCGTGGCGATGGCGCGGTGCACCGCGTCGGCCTCCTCGGAACGCACGGCGTGCCCCTCGGGGTTGCCGGAGTCGTGATCGGAGACGAGGTGGCTCAGCGACTCGTCGCTGATGTCCAGCGCCACCGTGTCCTTGCGCCGCCGCACCTGGCCGAGCGCCGCGTTCGACACCACCCGGTACAGCCAGGTCGTCGGAGCCGAGTCGCCGCGGAAGCGCGACAGCGAGCGCCAGGCCGAGACCCAGGCCTCCTGCACGGCGTCCTCGGCCTCGACCTGGTCGTTCAGGATCCGGTACGCCACCCGGTACATCGACCGGGTGTGCCTGCGCACCAGCTCGTCGAAGGCCACCCCGTCGCCCCGCTGGGCAGCGGCCATCAGGTCCGCGTCGCTGTCGGTCCGGCCGGTCACGCCCGGAGTCTCCCGTACCGCAGCAGCAGCAGCGATTCCTCCGCCCGCAGCACCGACAGCAGCCGCATCCCGCGCGGACCGGCCGGGTCCGGGCCGCGCGCGATGCGCTCCGCGCGGCCACCCGCCAGCAGCGGGGACACGGTGAGGCACAGCTCGTCGACGAGGTCGGCGGCGATCAGGTCGCCGAACAACCCGGGCCCGCCCTCGCAGCCCACCCGCAACAACCCGCGCTCGCCGAGCGCCGCCAGCGCCGCCACCAGGTCCACCTGCTCCGAACCGGTGACGATCACGTCCGCGCCCGCGTCGGCCAGCGCGATCCGGCGCTCCTCCGGCGCGGCCTCGCAGGTGAGCACGATCGGGGGAACGACGGTGTCGGTCAGCAGCGGTGAGTCCGGCTCCAGCGAGCAGCGCGCCGTGACGACGGCGATCGGTGGCACCTCGGACAGCCCGAACCGGGCGCGGCGTTCCGCGCGCACCTCGCCGCGCTGGACGCCGTGGTAGCCCTCGGCGAGCGCGGTCCCCGCCCCCACCAGCACCACGTCGGAGAGATCCCGGATCAGCCCCAGCACCCGCTGGTCGGCGGGCGAGGACAGGCCCCGCGAGCTGCCGCGCACGCTCACCGCGCCGTCCAGGCTGGAGACGAAGTTGGTGCGCAGCCACGGGCGGGTCAGCCCCGCCGGGTAGTCGTAGAACGCCTCGACCTCGGGCGTCACCTCCGCCGGGGTCGCGCCGGAGGAACCTTCGTCTGGGGGCCACAGCCTGTCCACCCGTCCATCCCAGCACGCCCCGCCCGCGCGGGCGGGGACAGGGGTGAGCACCGCCACCGGCTCGGGGCGGTTCGCCGGTTATAGAGTCGGCCCATGACCGCCGCGCGCCTGATCGACCGCCGCCCCGAGCTGAGCCCGGCCGACCTGGTCGACGCGCTGGCGCCGCCGCCGCGCTTCGACGCCGCGCGGTTCGAGACCTACGTGCCGAACCCCGACGAGCCGAGCCAGGCCGCCGCCGTGGAGGCCTGCCGGGCCTTCGCCGCGCGGGCCGGGGCGGAGCGCGGCGGCGGGGGCTGGCTGCGCTCCCTGTTCGGCGGGTCCCGCGCGGCCGAGGGCAAGCAGGGGCTCTACCTGGACGGCGGGTTCGGCGTCGGCAAGACGCACCTGCTGGCTTCGCTGTGGCACGCGGTGCCCGGGCCGAAGTCCTACGGCACCTTCGTGGAGATCACGAACCTGGTGGGCGCCCTCGGCTTCGCCGAGACGGTGCGCCGGCTCTCCGAGCACCGGCTGCTGGCGATCGACGAGTTCGAGCTCGACGACCCAGGCGACACGATGCTGGTCACCCAGCTGATCGCGAAGCTCACCGACGCGGGCGTGCACGTCGCCGCCACCTCCAACACGCTCCCCGGCAAGCTCGGCGAGGGCCGGTTCGCCGCGGTCGACTTCCTGCGCGAGATCCACGCGATGTCGGAGCGGTTCGAGGTGCTGCGCGTGGACGGCCCCGACTACCGGCACCGGGGGCTTCCCGATCCGCCGGAGCCCGCCGAGGACGCCGAGCTCATCGCCGAGGCGGAGTCCCGCCCGGGGGCGACGCTGGACGACTTCGACGCGCTGTGCGAGCACCTGGCCCAGGTCCACCCGTCGAAGTACGGACGGCTGCTGGACGACGTCGCGGCCGTGCACCTGCGCGGACTGCACGCCGCCCCGAACCAGAACGTGGGCCTGCGGCTGGTGGCCTTCGCCGACCGCCTCTACGACCGGGCCGTCCCGGTGCGGGTGTCCGGCGAACCGCTCTCGGCGCTGTTCACCGAGGAGATGCTGCGCGGCGGCTACCGCAAGAAGTACCTGCGGGCGCTGAGCCGCCTCACCGCGCTGGCCCGGGACGTCGTGAAGTCCTAGCTCCCGGTCAGCACGTCGGCGATGGTGTCGAGGCCGCGGTCGAGCTCGTCGCGGCTGATGGTCAGCGGGGGCGCCAGGCGCAGCGTGGAGTCCTGGGTCTCCTTGCAGAGCACGCCGCGGGCGGCGAGCCGCTCGCTGATCTCGCGGCCGGTGGGGCCGCCGGGGGTGAGCTCCACCCCCGCCCACAGGCCGCGGCCGCGCACCTCCGACACGCCCCGGCCCACGAGCTCGCCGAGGCGCGCGTGCAGGTGCGCGCCGAGCTCGCGGGAGCGGCGCTGGAACTCCCCGGTGGCCAGCAGCCGCACCACCGCCAGCCCGACCGCGCAGGCCAGCGGGTTGCCGCCGAAGGTCGAACCGTGCTCGCCGGGCCGCAGCACCCCGAGCACGTCCCTCCCGCCGACCACCGCCGAGACCGGCAGGACGCCGCCGCCGAGAGCCTTGCCGAGCGTGTAGAGGTCGGCTCGCACCCCCTCGTGGTCGAGCGCGAGCAGGTCGCCGGTGCGGGCCAGCCCGGACTGGATCTCGTCGGCGACGAGCAGCACCCCGCGCTCGTCGCAGAGCTCCCGCAGCCTGCGCAGGTAGCCCGCGGGCGGGACCACCACCCCGGCCTCGCCCTGCACCGGTTCGACCAGCACCGCTGCCGTGCGCTCGGTGATCGCCGCCTCGACGGCCGCCGCGTCGCCGTAGGGGGTGATCGCGAAACCGGGGGTGAACGGGCCGAACCCGGCGCGCGCGGTGGAGTCGGTGGAGAAGGACACGATCGTGGTGGTGCGGCCGTGGAAGTTGGAGCCCGCGACGACGATCTCCGCCTGGTCGGTGGGCACGCCCTTGACCTGGTAGGCCCACTTCCGGGCCAGCTTGATCGCGGACTCGACCGCCTCGGCGCCGGAGTTCATCGGCAGCACCTGCTCGGTCCCGGTGAGCGCGGCGAGCTCGGCGCAGAACGGGCCGAACCGGTCGTGCTGGAACGCGCGGCTGGTGAGGGTCACCCGGTGCAGCTGCTCGGTGGCGGCGGCGATCAGCGCCGGATGCCGGTGCCCGAAGTTCAGCGCCGAGTACCCGGCGAGGAAGTCGAGGTAGCGGCGACCGTCCACGTCGGTCATCCAGGAGCCCTCCGCCTCGGCGATGACGACCGGCAGCGGGTGGTAGTTGTGCGCGCTGTGCTCCTCGGCGAGGCGCAGGAACTCGGGCGCGCGGGAGGCCTCGGGCGCGGCCGGTGAGGAGAGGGGAGCGGAGGTCATGCCGTTCAGGTTATTCCGCCCCGGGCGTTCGTTTCAGCCGTCGGATGTTGCTCAGCGCGGTGTTTCGTTGCGCGATCGGGTTCCATCGCGAAACGTTTCGCCCGGACTCGCCCGTCCGGGTCTGTCCAGCCGGGTCCGGGGCCACTACTGTCGGGGCTCGGTTCAGATGAACACCGCGTGTACTGTCGATGACGCAGCGTGTGCGGCGTGCTCCCTCCCCGGGTGCGGCGGGGCGGAACGCGGCGCTCGCGCCGCTCCCGCAGCGCGCGCAGCAGTCCCCAACGTCGGGTGGAGGTCGCCACATGCCGGAGTTCGCGCAGTACCGGGTGTACGTCGGGGCCTACACCGGCCCGGACTCGGCGGCGGACGGGATCCGGCTGGCGTTCGCCGACGCCACCGGCCGGCTGCGCTGCGCCGACACCGTCGCCCACACCTACGACCCGTCGTTCCTGGCGCTGTCCCCGGACGGCGGGACGCTGTTCGCGGTGAACGAGATCGCCCGCGGCCGGGTGGTGGCCTACGCGGTGAACCCGGACGGCACCCTCGCGGAGATCAACTCGCAGCCCACCCACGGCTCCGGGCCGTGCCACCTCAGCGTGCACCCCTCCGGGCGCTTCCTGCTCACCGCGAACTACCTCTCCGGCAACGTCGTGGTGCACCCGATCGGGGAAGGCGGGGTGCTGCGCGAGGCCTGCCACGCCGTCGAGCACAGCGGTCAGGGGCCGGACAAGGACCGCCAGGAGGGCCCGCACGCGCACCAGATCGTGCCCTCCCCGGACGGTCGCTTCGCGCTGGCCACCGACCTGGGCACCGACACCGTGTACTCGTACGCCTTCGACGCCGACTCCGGGCACATGGCGCTCAAGCACGAGATCTCCTGGGAACCCGGGACCGGGCCCCGGCACCTCGCGTTCCACCCGGACGGCGACCGCGGCTACCTGGTGGGGGAGCTGACCTCGACGATCACCGAGTTCGCCTTCGACCCGGAGGGGGGCGAGCCGCGCCCGGGCCGGACGCGCTCGCTGCTGCCCGCGGGGTTCGAGGGGCGGAGCCTGGCCGCGGAGGTCGTGGTGACTCCGGACGGGCGGCTCGTGCTGGCCTCCAACCGGGGGCACGACAGCATCGCGGTGTTCTCGGGGAGGGACTTCGAACCGCTGGGCGTCGTGCCGGCCGGGGTGCGCGGGCCGCGGCACATCGCGCTCTCGCCGAGCGGTGACGTGCTGCACGTGGCGGGGGAGCTCAGCGGCGAGATCCAGGCCTTCGCGGTGGCGGGCGACGGCTCCCTGACGCCGTCCGGTGATCCGGTGCGCACCCCCGCGCCCGCCTGCGTCCTCGTCGTCTGACGGACCACCCGGGCCGCCGGGGCAGCGCTCACCCGGTGGCCGCGCGGGGTGCGCGGCACGCGGCCAGGTGTCCGGGCGGGCGAGGAGCCGTCAGGCCATCCGGTTGTCGAAGGTGCCCCGGCCGTACTGCTCGAGGGCCTGGCGCACCCGGCGCCCCTCCTGTCGGCGGGCGATCGGCCCGCCGGCGGCGCCGATCGGGAACAGCCGCACGCCGCCGTGGTACGGGCGCGTCGGGTTCCAGATCCGCCAGCCCTGCGCCGGGGAGCCCGGCCGCGCCCACACGGCGACCGACTGGCGCTTGCCGGTGCCGACGAGTGCCACGCGGCTGATCTGGCTCCACGGGATCTCCCGCGCGGCCCCGGCGCGGGAGACCCGCAGGCCCTCGCCGCTGACCTTGAGCCGCAGGCTCGGCAGCACGGCCTTGCCCAGGGACAGCGCTCCGCTGATCGCCAGCAGCACCATGCCGAACTGGGCCAGCGCCCACAGGTCCGGATCCCAGCTGCCGTACCTGCCGACCTGCATCGCCAGGTAGATCAGCCCGAACAGCACCAGCGCCGACATCAGCGCGCCGACCCGTCCGCCGGTGGCGAACTCCGGGCCGGGCCCGTCGCCGCGGACCCGCTCCACCGGGGGAGTCGGGCGGGAAGGGGCGATGCGGGCGGGCGCGGCGGTCGGCTGGTTCGGCTGCTGCGCGGTCGGTTTCGGCCTCGCCGGGATGATCGGTTTCGCGGGGGCGGCCGGGGCCGCCGACCAGTCCGCGCCACCGCGGGCGGGCCGCGCCTGCCGGGCCGCGGTGCCGGGGGACGCCGAGTCCGGGCCGCGTTCGAGGGCCGCCTCGGAGGCCCGTTGCAGCTGCGCGGTGTGCTCGGTGATCACCGCGGTGATCTCGGCGGGCAACCAGCTGTCGTTCTGCGGGGAGGACTCGCCGATCTGGTCCAGCAGCCCGCCCGGGGTGGGTCGACGCGCGGGCTCCTTGGCCAGGCAGCTCCCGATGAGCGGTCGCAACCCCGGCGGCAGCGAGCTCAGGTCGGGTTCGTTGTGCACGACCCGGTAGAGCATCGCTGCCGTGTTCTCGTTGCCGAACGGGCCGGCGCCGGTCGCGGCGAACATGAGCACCGCTCCGAGGGAGAACACGTCGCTGGGCGGTCCGACGTCGCTGCCGACGGTCTGCTCCGGCGAGAAGAAGCCGGGGGTGCCGAGGAAGATCCCGGTCGCGGTGAGCGCGCTGCTGGTCATCGCCCGCGAGATGCCGAAGTCGATGACGCGCGGCCCGTCCGGCCCGAGCAGCACGTTGCCGGGCTTGAGGTCGCGGTGCACCAGCCCGGCGCGGTGGATCGCGCCGAGCGCCTCGGCGAGCCCGGCGGCGAGGGTCCGCACGGTCTGCTCCGGCAGCGGGCCGTGGTCGGCGACCGCGCGGTGCAGCGTGGGGCCGGGCACGTACTCGGTCGCCAGCCAGGGTTGCGCGGTCTCGGTGTCGGCGTCGATGACGGTGGCGGTCCAGAAGCCGCCGACGGAACGGGCCATCTCGACCTCGCGGCGGAAGCGTTCCCGGAACTCGCCGTCGTCGGCGAGCTCGGGCCGCACCACCTTGATCGCGACACCGCGACCACCCCGAGACCGCGCGAGGTAAACAGCTCCCATCGCGCCGCCGCCGATCCTGGCGAGCAGCCGGTAGCCCCCGACTCGGTTTGGTTCGCTGGCCAGCAGCGGCTGCACGTCGAAATCCCCCTTCGGATGGCTGCGATGGCCCCATCGAGCTTACGGAGGACCCCGATTGCGGCGTTCGCGGATGTCGGAGCCGCCGTTCGCGTGCGACGATCGGTAATCGGTTACTCGGCTTCGCTGTGGATCTTTCCGGGCTCGTGATGTTGTGAGTATGCTCCGGCGCACCGTTGCGGCGGGCGGTCGATGCGGATCGAGGGAGGCGGCGTGTCGCAATCCTTGCAATCGGATCCGGATGATGCGGATCCGGTGCGGCAACGATCGGTGGTGCGGCTGTCCCGGGTGAGCAAGCGGTTCCCCGGAGTCGTCGCGGTGTCCGATGTGGATCTGGACGTGCGGGCCGGTGAGGTGCACGTGCTGGCCGGGGAGAACGGCGCGGGCAAGTCGACCCTGATGAAGCTGGTCGCCCAGGTGGAACCCCCGAGTTCCGGGAGCATCGAGATCGACGGCCACCGGGTGAGCTACCAGGGCCCCGCCTCGGCGCGGCGGCTCGGCATCTCGATGGTGCACCAGGAGTTCGCCCTGGCCCCCGATCTGTCGGTGGCCGAGAACCTGTTCATCGGCCACGAACCCGGCAGCGGCGGCTTCATCTCGCGCGCCGCCGAGCGCCGCGCCGCGCGCGGCCTGCTGGAGAAGGTGGGCCTGCGGATCGACCCCGGCAAGCGCGTGGGACGGCTGTCCACCGCGCAGCAGCAGCGGGTCGAGCTGGCGAAGGCGCTCGCGGTCGAAGCGAAGGTGCTCATCCTGGACGAGCCGACCGCCACCCTCACCGAGCGGGAGACCGCGGAGCTGTTCGGCATCGTCCGCGAACTCACCGCGCAGGGCATCGGCGTCCTCTACATCTCGCACCGCCTGGACGAGATCTTCGAGATCGGCGACCGGGTGACGGTGCTGCGCGACGGGGCGGTGGTCGCGACCCGCCCGGTCACCGAGCTCGACGAGTCGCGGCTGGTCGCGCTGATGGTCGGGCGCGACGTGGAGAACCTGTACCCGCGCACCTACGCCGAGCCGGGCCCGGTGCGGCTGAGCGTGCGCGGCCTCAGCCGGGGCGAGGCGGTGCGCGACGCGAGCTTCGAGGTGCGGGCCGGGGAGATCCTCGGCATGGCGGGGCTGGTCGGAGCGGGCCGCACCGAGCTGGCCCGCGCCGTCTTCGGCGCGGAATCACCCGATTCGGGGACAGTCTCGCTGGACGGCGCCCGGTTGAAGATCCGCGGACCGGCGGACGCCATCGCCGCCGGGATCGGCTACCTCACCGAGAGCCGCAAGGCCGACGGACTCGCCCTGCAGCTGGGGGTGGACAAGAACATCACGCTGGCGAAGCTGCCGATGGCGCGCGGCCTGATCGACCTCGGCGCGGAGCGGCGCATCGCCGAGCGGGAGCGGGACCGGCTGCGGATCCGGGTCCCCCGGGTCGGCAGGCCGGTGCAGGCCCTCTCGGGCGGCAACCAGCAGAAGGTGGTGCTGGCGCGCTGGTTGCAGACCGAGGCGGAGGTGCTGTTCTTCGACGAGCCCGGCCGCGGCATGGACGTGGCGGCGAAGTCGGAGATGTTCAGCCAGCTCGACGCGCTGGCCGCCGAGGGCAAGGCGATCGTGCTGATCTCCAGCTACCTGCCCGAACTGCTGAACATGTGCGACCGGATCCTCGTGCTGCGCGAGGGCCGGATCACGGGTGAGGTCGAGCGCGCGGAGTTCTCGGAGGAACGCGTCGTCGCGCTCGCGACCGGAGCGAAGGAGGGCCAGTGAGCGAGCAGCCGGACCAGGGCGGAACCGAGCCGGAAGGCGGCGTGGCCACCGCGACGAAGTCGACCGCGAACCAGGCGGGTCCGCTGGGCGGGCTGGCCGACCGGCTGTCCGGGGCGGTCTCGCAGGTCGCCGCGGCCGGGGCGCTGATCCTGGTGTTCGTGGTGCTGTCCATCGTCGCGCCGTCGTTCCTGACGGCCGACAACCTGTTCAACCTGGGCTCGCAGACCTCGGTGAACGCGGTGATGGCCGTGGGCGTCACGCTGGTGATCATCACGGGCGGCATCGACCTGTCGGTCGGCTCGGTGGCGGCGCTGTCCGGGGTGCTGGGCGTGATGCTCATGGCCGACTTCGGTTTCCACCCGCTGCTGGGGATCGTCGGCGGCGTCCTCGTCGGCGCGGCGGCGGGCCTGGTCAACGGGCTGCTGGTGTCGACGGTCGGGCTGCCGCCGTTCATCGCGACGCTCGGGATGCTCAGCGTCGCGCGCGGCCTGGTGCTCATCGCCACCGGCGCGGTCGCCGTGTTCGGGGCGCCGGAGTCGTTCCGCCTGCTGGGCCAGGGGGTGCTGGGGCCGATCCCGGTTCCGGTGCTGCTGATCGTGCTGGTGGCCGTGGCCGGCCACCTGGTGCTGACGCGGACGCGGCTGGGCCGCTACGCCTACGTGATGGGGTCCAACATGGAGGCGGCGCGGCTCTCGGGCGTGCCGGTGCGCAAGCACACCACCTGGGTGTACGTGGTCGCGGGCAGCCTCGCCGGGTTGGGCGGCATGATCGCGGCCTCGCGCATCAACTCCGGCCAGCCGAACTTCGGCGAGGGCCTGGAGCTGGACGTGATCGCGGCCGTGGTGATCGGCGGGGCGAGCCTGTTCGGCGGCCGGGGCACGGTCCTCGGCTCGCTGATCGGCGCCTTCCTGGTCGCGGTGATCCGCAACGGTGCCGTCCAGCTCAACATCGGCACCTTCTACCAGAACGTGCTCATCGGCGTGATCATCTGGCTGGCGGTGTGGTGGGACTTCTACCAGCGCCGCAAGCTCGCCGGGGACGCGGGTTGAGCGGGACGGGGAGGTTCGCCGCGATGAAGAAGGTCCTGCCCCTGCTGTGCCTGGCGGTGCTGCTGTCCTCCTCGGCCTGCTCCCTGGAGATCCGCAGGCCCACCGGCGCCGCCGCGCAGGAGGGCGGCGCGGTGCGGCTGGCGGTCATCCCGAAGGCGATCGGCTTCGACTTCTGGGAGCAGGTGCGGGTGGGAGCCGAGTGCGCTGCCACCAAGCACCCCAACGTCAGCGTGCACTGGGACGGCGTCACCTCGGAGGACGACGTGAGCGGGCAGCAGAGCCTGCTGCAGGACTCGCTCGCCCAGGGCGTGCAGGGCCTGGTGTTCGCCGCCACCGACGCGAAGGCGCTCGCCGAGGTCACCCGCACCGCCCGCGAGCAGGGCACGACGGTCGTGAACATGGACTCCGGCACCACTCCGCAGCCGCCGGAGGTCCCGGTCTACGCCACCGACAACGTGGCCGCCGCCGAGCAGGGCACCGAGCTGCTCGCCGAGCAGCTCGGCGGGCGCGGGGAGGTGGCGTTCATCGAGTTCCTGCCCGGCACCAGCACGAACGAGACGCGGGCCGAGGGCTTCGAGCGCGGGCTGGCGAACAACCCCGGGCTGCGGCTGGTGGCGCGGCAGTCCTCCAACAGCGACTACAACACCGCCCTGCAGGTCACCCAGGACATCCTCACCGCGAACCCGGGCCTGGACGGGATCTACGCGGGCAACGAGCCCAGCGTGCTCGGCGCGGCGGAGGCGGTGCGCCAGGCGGGCAAGCAGGGGCAGATCAAGATCATCGGCTGGGACACCTCGGAGGGCCAGATCGACTCCCTGCGGGACGGGGTGATCACCGGCCTGATCGCGCAGAACCCGTTCAAGATGGGCTTCGCCTCGGTGGACGCGGCGATCACCGAGATCCGGGGCGAGCGGCGGGAACGCCCGAACACCAACACCGGCTCCGCGGTCGTCACCCGCGAGAACCTGGACAGCCCCGAGATCCAGAAGCTGCTCAACCCGTCCTGCGACGACCCGCCCGCCTGACCGCCCGCCTCCGGACCACCCGGCGCGCGGGGGCGGACGGCGCCCCGCGCGCCGGGTGAGCACCGCTGATCAGCGGCCGCGGCGCTCCCGGAGGAAGGCGAGGGCGGTGTCCGCGTGCGAGGCCATGTTGAACTCGCTGCGCACCACCTCCAGCACCGCGCGGTCCGCGCCGATCACGAAGGTGTGCCGCTTCACCGGCAGCGGCCCGAAGCGCCGCTTCACGCCGAACTGCCGCGCCACCACGCCTTCCCGGTCGGACAGCAGCGGGTAGCTGAAGGAGTTGGCCTGCGCGAACGCGGCCTGCTTGGCGACGGTGTCGGTGCTGATGCCGACCGGCTGCGCCCCGAGTTCGGCGAACTCCGCGGACAGGTCGCGGAAGTGGCAGCTCTCCGCCGTGCACCCCGAGGTCATCGCCGCCGGGTAGAAGAACAGCACCACCGCGCCGTTTCCGAGCAGCTCGGAGAGCTTGCGCTCGGTGCCGTGCTGGTCTGACAGTGCGAAGTCCTCGACGGTGTCGCCTGCGCGCATGGTCCCGCTCCTTGATCGTGGTCGGCCCGGCCACCCTAAGCCCACCAGCGAGCCCTCCGGGGGACCACGCTCTGTTTGCCGTTCCGCCGCGCCGGGTAGGGGACGGCTGAGCGGCGAGGTGCCGTACCCCGTCGCGAACCCTTCGTGAGGAGTGCAGTGATGAGCGCGAACCTGAACGGAGCCAAGGTCGCCTTCCTGGTGGCCCCGGACGGCATCGAGCAGGTTGAACTGACCGAGCCGTGGAAGGCCGTCGAGCAGGCGGGCGGCAGCCCCGAACTGGTCTCGATCAACCCCGGATCGGTGCAGGGCAGGGACGGCTTGGAGAAGGCCGACGTGTTCACCGTGGACAAGGTCGTCACCGAGGTGGCGCCCGACGACTACGACGGGCTCGTGCTCCCGGGCGGCGTGGCCAACCCGGACGCGCTGCGTCAGATCCCGAACGCGGTCCGGTTCGTCGGCGAGTTCTTCGCCCAGCAGAAGCCGGTGGCCGCGATCTGCCACGCGCCGTGGCTGCTGGTCGAGGCCGACGTGGTGCGCGGCCGCAGGCTCACCTCCTACCCGAGCGTGAGCACGGACCTGCGCAACGCGGGCGCCGAGTGGGTCGACGAGGAGGTCGTCGTGGACGCGGGCCTGGTCACCAGCCGCAACCCGGGCGACCTGCCGTCGTTCTGCGCGAAGGTCGTCGAGGAGATCGCGGAGGGCAAGCACCGCGCGCAGGCGCGCAGCGCGTGATCGCCGGAGCGGAGGAGTGAGCCGATGAAACTCGGGTTCCTGCAGGACGTCTACGGGTACCAGGGCCCGTTCGCGACGGTGTACCTGGACACCTCGGCCGACGCGGAGGACGCGGGCAAGGCCCTGCAGCTGCGCTGGCGCGCCGCCCGCGAGCGGCTGGCGGACGCGGGCGCGGACGAGTCGACGCTGCGCGCGCTGGACGAGAGCGTGGACCGCCACGAGCACCGGATCGGCCAGCGCGGCCAGGTGCTCGTCGCCACCGCCGGTGAGGTGATCTTCGGGGAGGAGCTGCCGCAACCGCCCAGGGAGGCCGCCGACGGCGAGCAGGTGCACTTCGGAACCCTGCCGAACCTGCTGCCCTACCTGCGGCTGCGGGCCTCCCGCATCCCGCACGTGGTCGCGCTGGTCGACCACGTCGACGCCGAGCTGACGATCGTCGCCGCCGGGGCCGAGCCCCGCACCCGCAAGGTGCACGGCGGGGACCACCCGGTGCACAAGGCGCGGGGCGGGGCGGGCGAGCTCAACGAGATGCGCGCCCAGAACGCCGTGGAGGAGCAGTGGCGGCACAACGCGAAGGAGGCCGCCGAGGAGATCGCCAAGCAGGCGATGCGGATCGGCGCCGAACTCGTGGTGCTCGCCGGTGACCCGCAGCAGCGCGGGCTCGTGCACGAGAACCTGCCGGGCGGGGTGCGGGAACGCACCGTGCAGACCGAGGCGGGACACCCGGACGGCACCTCGTCGGGCGAGAGCCTGCGCCGCGAGGTGGGCGACACCGTGGAATCCGCGGTGAACGCCCGCGTCGACGAGGTGGTGCACGAGTTCGAGCAGCAGCGTGGCAGGCAGGAGCGCGCCGTGGAGGGCTGGCGGCCGGTCGTCGACGCGCTGCAACGCGGGCAGGTCGAGACCGTGCTCTGGGCCGGCCCGGAGTCGGTGTCCTGGCTGCACGTCGGCCCGGTGCCGAACCAGGTCGCGCTGGAGCGCGGCGAGCTCACCGACATGGGCGTCTCGCAGCCGGGGGAAGCGCCGGCCAGCGCCGCCGTCGTCTGGTCCGCCGCGGGCAGCGACGCGGACCTGGTGCTGGTCGACCCGGAGAAGGTCGAACTCGCCGAGGGCATCGGCGCCGTCCTGCGCTACGCCGCTTGAACAACACGATGAAGCACAGGAGGAACGCACGAGAATGAGCACGACGAGGGAAACCCTGAAGGCCTCGCTGTCCGCCGTCGACTTCCCGGCGGACAAGGACCAGCTGCTCGACTTCGCCCGCGAGAACGGGGCCGACCAGGGCACTGTGGACGCGCTGCGGGCCATGCCGCCCGCCGTGTACGAGAACCTCACCGAAGTGGTGCGGTCGGTCCCGCTGGACAAGGCCGCCGAGGAGGGGCAGTCCGACGCGGACAAGGCCCGGCAGAACCGCGAGCACGTCCACAGCGGACTCGCCGAACACCAGCGGGATACTCCGGTGAACCCGATCGAGGAAGAGATCGGGGAGAACCGCCGGGGCGGCTGAGCGCGCTGCGATCGAGCGCACCGCGGCGTTACCGTTCGGGTGGCGCGTTCGACCGCCCGGGCTCCCCACCGGGCCTGACCTGATGGGCTCCTCATGGTTGAACGCCGCGGTGCGCTCCCTCCCGCGCGGCGCCTCCGCGCGCCGCACTGCCTGCTCCTGCTGCTGCTGGTCCTGATCGGGGCCTGCACGGCCACCGCCGACAGCGGTGCGGTCCGGGGTGACGCGGACCGGCGAGGGGTGACTCGCCTGGGGAACCAGGAGCCGTCGAGCCCCGATCCGGCGGTCGCGGCCGGGGTGCGCGAGGCCGGTGGACGCGCCGACCGGATACCCGGTGCCACCGTCGGCCTCGCCGTGCTCGACCGCGAGTCGGGGCGGCTGGTCGTCGGCGAGCGCGCCGACGAGATCTTCTCCAGCGCCTCGATCGCGAAGCTGTTCGTCGCCTCGGACGTCGCGACGCGCCGCGCGGAGGGGCTGCGGGTGTCCGAGGAGGACGCGGAGCTGGTGCGCCGCGCGCTGTCGGTCAGCGACGACGAGGCCATGAACGGCCTCTGGGAGCGCTTCGACGGGCCCGGGGCGATCGACCGGATCTCCACCCGCTTCGGGCTCACCGCCACCGCGCCGCCGACCGTTCCGGGCGACTGGGGCGGGACGCGGACCTCGGCGCGGGACGTGGTGACATTGCTCGCGGGGGTCGCGGACCTGCCCGCCGACCGGCGCGCGCCGGTGCTGGACCCGCTCGATTCCGCCCCGCGCACCGCCGCCGAGGGCTTCGACCAGGGTTACGGGCTGAAGAGCTCCGACCGCCCGGAGGCGGTGAAGGCGGGCTGGATGTGCTGCGAAGGCGGCCGCCGCACCGTGCACAGCGCCGGGCTGATCGGCCGGGACCACCGCTACGCGGTGGCGCTGCTGTCCAGCAGGCCCTCCAGCGTGGACTACTCCCGGTCCACCGGGGACCTCACCGAGGTGGCCGAGCCGCTGCTGCGGCGCCTCGGGTGACGTCGCGTCCGAAGGGCTTCGCCCGCTGGGAGCCGACGCGACACCGCTCCGGCGCCGGGTCGCGAAGGCCGTCGAACCCGGCGAGCCGGCCCGCCGAGCGGGTGCCCGAAAACGCCCCGCACCCGGCGGCGCGCACCGGCTCGAACGGGTGTTTCGCTACGCTGGCTCCTCGCTGCACCGCAACGAGGGGAACCCACGGTGAAACGGCCCACCATCGTCGACATCGCGCGCCGCGTGGGCGTGTCGAAGGCGGCCGTGTCCTACGCCCTCAACGGCCGGGCCGGGGTCTCGGCTGCCACCCGGGAGCGGATCCTCGACGTCGCCGCCCAGCTCGGCTGGGACGCGGCGGGACCCGCGCGGACCCCGGCCGACCGAACCGGCGCGATCGGCCTGGTGCTGGCCCGCACCCCGCAGGAGCTGCGCGCCGCACCGCTGCTCGGGCACTGGCTCGCCGGGGTCGAGGCCGCGCTCGGGGAGTACGGCCTCGCGCTGCAGGTGGCCCTGCCCCCGGACGCCGAGACCGAGCTCGACACCTACCGGCGCTGGGCCGCCGAGCGCCGGGTGGACGGTGTGATCGTCACCGACCTGCGCGCCGAGGACCCGCGCCCGTCGCTGCTGCGGGAGCTGGAGCTGCCCGCCGTGATCCTCGGGGAGCACGAGCGCGGCGGCGGCGCGGCGGTGCTGCGCGCGGCCGCCGAAGAAGAGGTCCGATCCGTCGTGGAGCACCTGGCCGAGGCCGGGCACCGGCGCATCGGGCACGTCCAGTGCGGCCCCGACCTGGAGCACACCCGCCGCCGCAACGCCCTGCTGCGCGGCCGGGTGCGGGAACGGCTCGGCACCGATCTGATCAAGGCCGAGGCCGAGGCGACGGAGTCCGGTGCCGAGCTGGCGACGTGGCGACTTCTCGCCGCGGACCCGCCGCCGACGGCGATCGTCTACGACAATGACCTCATGGCGGTGGCGGCGGTCGCGCGCGCCGCGGAGCTGGGAGTCCGGGTGCCCGACGATCTCGCGGTGCTGTCCTGGCAGGACTCCATGCTGTGCCGGGTGGTGACCCCGCCGGTGACGGCGTTGTCGCAGGACGTCGAGGACGACGCGGCCGCGGCGGTGCACCTGCTGCTGGAACTGATCGAGACCGGTGCCGCCGACGACCTGGACGTGCCACCCCGCGCGCTGATCCCGCGAGCGAGCACCGGGGGCGCGTCCCGGGCGAGCTGAGCGGGCGGCCGCAACGAGGAGACAGCGGTGTTCCCACGTTCGCGCGGAGGCCCGGCAGTGGCGGGGCGCGGCCCGGTGATGGTCCTGGTGCTGCTGGTGCTCGCGGGCGCGCTCGCGGGCTGCGGGGGCGAACCGGGACGGCTGGTGTACTGGGCCAGCAACCAGGGCGCGAGCGCGGCGCGCGACCGCGAGGTGCTGCGCGCCCAGCTCGCCAGGTTCACCGCCGAGACGGGGATCCCGGTCGAGGTCGAGGTCATCCCGTGGAACGACCTGCTCAACCGCGTCCTCGGCGCCGCGACCTCCGGCACCGGTCCCGACCTGGTGGACCTCGGCAACACCTGGTCGGCCTCGTTGCAGGCCACCGGCGCCTTCCTGGAGTTCGACGAACCGCTGCTGGACCGGCTCGGCGGCCGCGAGCGGTTCCTGCCCGGCAGCATGAGTTCGGCGGGGGCGCCGGGCGGACCACCTGCCTCGGTGCCGCTGTACGGGCTGTCCTACGCGGTGTTCTACGACGAGCAGCGCTTCCGGGAAGCGGGGATCGAGCGGGTCCCGCGCACCTGGCCGGAATTCCTCGCCGTCGCCGAACGGCTCACCACCGGCGGCCGGGCCGGCCTGACGCTGCCCGGTGCCAGCTACGCGCAGAACGCCCACCTGGCGTACCTGTTCGGCGTGCAGCAGGGAGCCCGGTTCATCGACGAGCGCGGCGCGGCCGCCTTCACCGCACCGGGGGCCGTGGACGCGGTGCTGCGGTACGTGCGGCTGATGAGCGGCTCCGGGGTGGTGCGGGCGGACGACGCCGAGCGGAGCTCGATGCCGGCGGCCGTAGCCGAGTTCACCGCGCGCCGGGCGGCCATGCTCATCGCGCAGAGCAGCGCGCTGCCGACCATCGCGGCCAGCGGGATGCCCGTCGAGTACGTGGGGGTGTTCCCGCTGCCGCTGCCCGATCCGCTGCCGCCCGGCGGCAGCCCCGCCCGCACCCACGTCGGCGGCAGCAACGTCGCGGTGCTGCGCGACAGCCCGCGCCGCGAGGAGTCGCTGCGGCTGGTCGAGTTCCTCACCAGCAGGCGCACCCAGGTCGAGCTCAACCGCAGCTACGGGAGTTTGCCGGTGGTCACCGACGCCTACGACGGGCCGGAGTTCACCACCGGACGCGCCGCCGTGTTCGCCGACCTGCTCGCCCAGCACTCGGTCCCGCTGCCGATGATCCCGAACGAGAGCCGGTTCGAGACGACGGTCGGCGCCGCCGTGCGCGATCTGTTCGCCCGCGCGGCGACGGGCGGGCGGGTGGGCCGCGAGCAGGTGCGGGCCGAGCTGGAGCGGGCGCAGCAGCGGATGCGCGCGGCCGGGGGCGCGTGATGTCCCGCCACGGGATGCCCGCCGGGCGTTCGCTGCCCTACCTGCTGCTGGTGCCGGCCCTGGTCGCCGAGGTGCTGGTGCACCTGCTGCCGGTGCTCGGCGGGTTGTGGATGAGCCTGCACGAGCTCAACCAGTTCTTCCTGCGCGACTGGAGCTCGGCGCCGTTCGCGGGCCTGGACAACTACCGGTTCGCGGTGGACTTCGACGGCGCGGCGGGCGCGGAGCTGCTGCGCTCGTTCGGGGTGACGGTCGCGTTCTCGGTGACGGTGGTGGCGCTGTCGTCCGGTCTCGGACTGCTCGGCGCGGCCCTGCTGCAACGGCCGTTCCGCGGCCGGTTCCTGGTGCGCGGGCTGTTCCTGGTGCCCTACGCGCTGCCCGCCTACGCGGCGGTGCTGCTGTGGAAGTTCATGCTCGACCGGGGCAACGGCGCGGTGAACGCGGCGCTCGGCGGGCTCGGGTGGGGTGGCGAGCAGTTCTGGTTGCTGGGGGACAACGCCTTCCCGAGTCTGGTGGTGACGGCGGTGTGGCGGTTGTGGCCGTTCGCGTTCCTGGCGCTGCTGGCCGGGATGCAGGCGATCCCCGCCGAGCTCCACGACGCGGCCGAGGTGGACGGAGCGGGGCCCGCGCAGCGGTTCCGGCTGATCACGCTCCCGCTGCTGCGCCCGATCGCGCTCGTCCTGGTGCTGGTGCTGTTCCTGTGGACGTTCAACGACTTCACCACGCCGTACGTGCTGTTCGACCAGTCGGTGCCCGCGGCCGCGAACGTGGTGTCCGTGCACGTGTACCAGAGCTCGTTCCTGACCTGGAACTTCGGCCTGGGGGCGGCGATGTCGGTGCTGGTCGTGCTGTTCCTGCTCGCGGTGGTCGCGCTGTTCCTGGCCCTGACCCGCAGGGGCGGGCGTGCGACGTGAGGCGCGCCCGCTGGCGGTGCTGCGCTGGGCCGGGCTCACCGCGCTGGGGCTGTTCACCGCGCTGCCGCTGTACGTCATGGGGGTCACGGCGCTGCGCCCGCTGGAGGACGTGCGGGACGGGTTCGCCTGGCTGCCCGCCCGGTTGACCCCGGAGGCCTTCGGCAGCATGTGGTCCACAGCGGACCTGGCGGCGCACTTCGCGAACGGCGCGCTGGTCGCGAGCTGCTCGGCGGCGCTGTCGGTGCTGATCGCCGTGTTCGCCGCCTACGCGGTGAGCCGCTACCGGTTCCCGGGACGCGAGCTGTTCCGCGTGGCCGTGCTCACGACTCAGGTGCTGCCGGGCGTGCTGTTCCTGCTGCCGCTCTACCTGATCTACGCCTCGATCGGGCGGGCGACCGGAATCCTGCTGCAGGGCAGCCCGTTCGGACTGATCATCGCGTACTCGACGTTCTCGCTGCCGTTCTCGATCCTGCTGCTCGTCGGCTACTTCGACACCCTCCCCCGCGAGCTGGACGAGGCGGCGCTCATCGACGGCGCGAGCCCGCTCGGCGCGCTGCTGCGGGTCGTGCTGCCCGCGGCCCGGCCCGGCATCGCGGCGGTGGCGATCTACGCGTTCATGGCCGCGTGGGGCGAGACGCTGTTCGCCTCGATCATGACCGATGCCGGGTCGCGGACCGTCGCGATCGGCCTCCGCGAGTACGCCACGGAGTCCTCCGCGCACTGGAACGAGGTGATGGCGGCGTCGCTGACGGTGAGCCTCCCCGTCGTGGCCGGGTTCCTGCTCCTCCAGCGCTACTTCGTCCGGGGCCTCACGGCGGGCGCGCTCCGCTGAGCCGCGTCCCGCAGCGCGCGGGCGACCTCCCAGCACGCCGCGCAGGTCGGGGCGAGCCAGTCCTCCGCGCTGGCCTTGGTGATCTTCAGTTCCGCGCCGCACAGCGCGGTGCGAGCCTGGCCCGGGTGCGGCGGCTCGCCCGGGTCCACGGCGTGCCGCACCCCGGACACCGGGCGCCAGTAGGCCACCGGCCCGCGCCCGTGGAACACCCCGAACGCCATCGCGCACTCCTCTCGCTCGGTCGGGGGCGGCGGCCCCGCCGGGGGTCGGGGGAGACGCGGGGCCGCCGCTGCGGCAGAAGTTATCCTAGAAATATTTCTGCGGGTATCACTCGGAAGAGTTCTGATCGGTGTGCTAGATCTGGTGGCGCGCACTCAAGTGACCGAAGGAGCGAGATGGCGCCGGAATCACCCCTGGTCGCGGCTTGGGAACTGGGTGTGCGGCTCAAGGAGGCCCGGGAGCAGGTCGGCATGACGGGCACCAAGGCCGCCGAAGCCATCGGTGTCACGCAGAACTACCTGAGCAACATCGAGCACGGTCGGCGCAAGATCGCGGAAAGCAAGCTGACGGCCCTTCTGGAGACGTACTTGCTCGACGCGGCCGAATCCGCCGAGCTCGTGGAGCTGCGCAAGGCCGCGGACGGTCGCGGCTGGTGGTCCCGGTACAGCGGCCTCTTCGCCCCCGAACTGCTGCGCTACTTCGGGTTCGAACACGGCGCGGAGGAAATCCGCAGCTACGAGAGCGGCGTCATGTCAGGACTGCTCCAGACCCGCGAGTACGCGCACGCCGTGCACAGCGGGGATCGTGCGAACTTGCGCGGCTCGGAGATCGATCGCCGGGTCGAGGCGCGGCAGGTCCGGCAGCGCCGGATAACGGGCCCGGACCCGCTGCGCGCCGTGATCCTGTTGACGGAAGGCGCGCTGCGGCAGCAAGTGGGCGGTCCGAGAGTGCTCGCCCAGCAGCTCGAACACGTCCTGGACCTCGTGCACGCTCATGCGGACACCTTGACGGTGCGCGTCATGCCGTTCACCGCCGGGAGCTACGGAGCGATGGGATCATCGACGTTCCACCTGCTCACGTTCCCGAGCACCCGGCTGCGGCGGTTGGCGTGGGTCGAATCGGTGACGTCGTTCAACCTCATCGATTCGGACCTGCGGGTCCACCAGTGCAGCCTGTCCTTCGACGAAGCCCTCGACAAGACGGCCGATCCCGTTTCCTCGGAGGAGATCATCCGCGAGGTGTTGAACTCGATAGCATGAGGCCATGAACGGTCTTCCGCGCGCTTCCTGGATCAAGTCGAGTCATTCGAGCAGCTCCCAGGCGTGCGTCGAGGTCGCGATGGCTCCTGAGGTGGTCGGGATCCGGGACACCAAGGACCGGGACGGCGGCACGCTCGTGGTGCCCCGAGCCCGGTGGGCCTCCTTCGTGCGCACCGTCCGCTCCCGCTGACCCCGCCCTCCCCGAGCACCCGGGGGCCGTGCCGCGATTTCTCGAGAAATCGCGCCCCTCCGGCGCCGGGCGTTCGCGATTTCCCGCGAAATCTCCGGGGGCGACCCCGGGGCCGGGGCGGACGCACCGGAGCGGTCACCCGCTGAGATCGTCCGATTCGCCGGGAGGGGATTAACCCCGGGCCGCGCGGGTAGTCGAGGTGCGTAGGTCATGCCCCCGACGAACGGAGACGCGCACGATGTCGGACCCGCTGGACGCCTCGACGCCTTCCGCCGACGAGGTCGGTCCGGATCCCGACGACCCGCAGGACCCGGCCGAGCTGCAATCGGCCGGTGACCTCGACGAGGACGAACTCGGCGTGGACCCGCTGGAGGAAGGCGTCGAGCCCGCCGAGCACTGGTCCGCCACCACCCGCCAGCGGCCGACGCCGCGCGAGCAGCGGGAGGGCGAGACCCTGGACGAGCGGCTCGCCGAGGAACGGCCCGACCCGAACGACGAGGTGGGCAGGCCGCTCGCCGAGACCCGGATGCACGAGCTCGACGAGACCGTGGACGAGCGGGCCGCCGACGAGGTCGCCGACGGCGTGCCCGGCGAGGGACCCGCGGCGTGGGCCGAGCCCACGGCCCGGCACGGCGCCACCCTCGAAGGCGAGGAGGTCGAGGACACCGGCCTCTCGGCCGTGAGCACCGAAGGCTCCGCGACGGTCCCGCGCAGCGGCCAGCCCGAGGAGGACGCCGAACGGGTGCAGGATGGCTGACCCCGAACCGGTCGCGCTGCCCGCCGCGCACGGGCACGAACCGCTGGCCGGAGACCTGGCCCGGCCCGAGGAGGGTGCGCGGCTGGTCGTGTTCGCGCACGGCAGCGGTTCCTCGCGGCACAGCGAGCGCAACCGCTGGGTCGCCGCGCGGCTGCGGGAAGCAGGTTTCGGGACGTTGCTGCTCGACCTGCTCACCCAGGAGGAGTGCGACCGGGACGCGCACGGCGAGCTGCGGTTCAACATCCCGCTGCTCACCGTGCGCGTGCTCGGCGTCCTCGACTGGTGGCGCGAGCCGGTCGGGCTGTTCGGCGCGAGCACCGGCGCCGCCGCCGCGCTCGGCGCCGCCGTCCGCCGCCCCGAGCAGGTGCCCGCCGTGGTCTCCCGGGGCGGTCGGCCCGACCTGTGCGCGGAACCGCTCGGCGACCTGCGGGCACCGGCGCTGCTGATCGTCGGCGGCGCCGATCCCGAGGTCCTGGAGCTGAACCGGAGCGCCGCCGCGAAGATGACCGCCCCGCACGAGCTGCACGTCGTCCCCGGCGCCACCCACCTCTTCGAGGAACCCGGCGCCCTCCCCGAGGTCGCCTCGGCCGCGGCGGCCTGGTTCACCACCCACCTCGCGGCCTGACGTGGCTCGTGTGGGCGGGGCTCGCGGCGGGTAGTCGGCTGAGGTGCCGGAACTGCCCGACGTCGAAGGATTCCGCCAGGTCGCCCAGCAGGCGGCCGGGCGGGTGGTGCGCGAGGTCCACGTGCACGACGAGCAGGTGCTGCGCGGGGTGCGGACCCGCGAATTCGCCGCCGCCCTGCGCGGGGCCCGGCTCGGCGAGCCGTGGCGGCACGGCAAGTGGCTGGGCGTGCCGCTGGGGGAGGAGTTCCCGCAGCTGCTGCTGCACTTCGGCATGACCGGCCGGTTGTTGCGGTGCGCGCCCGAGGAGGAGGTGCACCGGCACGACCGGGTCGTGCTCGCCTTCGACGACGGGCAGCTGCGCTACCGCGACATGCGCAAGCTGACCGGGCTGCACCTGGCGCGCGACCAGGACGAGCTCGACGCGCTGCTCGGTGATCTCGGCCCCGACGCGCTGGCGGCCACCGCCGCCGACTACCGGGAGCGGCTCACCCGGACCCGGCGCGGGGTGAAGGCGGCGCTGATGGACCAGCACGTGCTCGCGGGGCTCGGGAACCTCACCGTCGACGAGACGCTCTGGCAATCCCGCATCCACCCCGCGCGGAGCACCCACCGGCTGAGCGGGGAGGAGCTGTCCCGGCTCAGCCGGCGCGCGCACGTCGTGCTGCGCCGCTCAGCGCGGGCCGCCCAGGTGCCGCCGTGGCCGTCCTGGCTCACCGGGCATCGGGACGAGCCCGACCCGCACTGCCCCCGCTGCGGCACCGCGCTGCGACGGGGGAGCATCGCTGGCCGCACCACCTGCCACTGCCCGCGCTGCCAGCCCGGATGACGCTCAGCGCGCCGCGCCGAACCACCGGGCTAGGGCCTCCGGCAAGCCAGCCGGGGAGGCCCCCACCCACGCGACGTGGCCGTCGGGGCGGAGCAGCACGGCGGGGGAGTCGAGCTCCGGGCTGACGTCCACCACGTGATCGACGCGGTCCGCCCAGCCCCGGGCCGACAACCCGCCGGTCTGGTCGAGCAGCAGTCCCCGGCCCTCGCGCAGCAGCTCGTAGAGCCGGCCCCGCTCCAGCGGGAGGTCCCGCAACCGGCGCCCGAGCAGTTCGTGACCGGGGCCGAAGTCGTAGCGGACCGACAGCGCCGTCACCTTCTCGATCAGGTGCCGGTTCACCTCCTCGAACTCGACCAGCTCCGTCAGCAGCCGCCGCAGCGCCCGGGGCCCCGGCTCGTCGGTGAGCAGTTCGGACTGGGCGCGCGTGGTCTCCAGCACCTCGGCGGCCACCGGGCGCCGCTCGGCCTCGTAGGTGTCGAGCAGACCCTCCGGCGCCCAGCCCCGGACCTCGGCGGCGAGCTTCCAGCCCAGGTTGATCGAGTCCTGCAACCCGAGGTTGAGCCCCATCCCACCCGTCGGCGGATGCACGTGCGCCGCATCGCCCGCCAGCAGCACCCGGCCCCGCCGGTAGTGCTCCGCGAGCCGGGTCGCGTCGCCGAAGCGGGACAGCGACCGGGGCGAGTGCGCACCGAAGTCCGTGCCCGCGAGCGCCCGCAGCCGCTCCCGCACCTCCTCCAGCGTCGGCGGAACGGCGCGGTCCTCGGCCACCCCCGCCGCCGGGACGATCACCCGGTGCAGGCCGTCGTCCAGCGGCATCGCGCCGAACCGGAACTGCGTCCTGCGGACCTCCGCCATCCTCGCGGCCAGCTCCTCCGGCGACGCGGTCAGCACGCACTCGCAGATCAGCGTCTCGGTCCGGGCGGGCTCCCCGGGGAACCCGATCCCGGCCAGCCGCCGCACCGAGCCGCGCCCCCCGTCGCACCCGACCAGGAAGCGCGAGCGCAACCGCGTGCCGTCCGCCAGCTCGGCGGTCACCCCCGCCGCGTCCTGCGCCAGCCCGGTCAGCTCGGCACCGCGCCGGATCTCGGCGCCGAGCTCCACCGCCCGCTCACCCAGCAGCCGCTCGGTGCGGGGCTGCGGGATCGCCAGCACGTAACCGTGCGCGCTGTCCAGCCGCTCCGGCCACCGGGTGCCGATGCCCGCGAAGAACCCGCCCGCCGTCACCTTCCGGCCCTCGGCGAGGAACCGATCCAGCAACCCGCGCTGGTCCAGCAGCTCGATGCTGCGCGCGTGCAGCCCCAGCGAACGGACCTGCCCGGTCGGCTCCGGATCCCGCTCCAGCACCACCACGCACACCCCGTGCAGCCGCAGCTCGGCGGCCAGCGCGAGCCCGGCCGGACCCCCGCCGACCACGATCACATCGATCATCACGCCCCCTGTTTCCGCAGTTGAGCGGACAGTCTGGGGCAACGCCGGGGTCTTGCCGCAAGACCCGGTGTGCGCTATACCTTGAACATGGCGGGGAGAGCTGACCTCCCCGGGTCACCGGCGAACCGGGGCGACCGGACTCCTCAGCCCTTTCCTCGCGTCGAAGCCTCCCGGATCAGCAGCGACGCCGGACCCCGGTGCCGGAAGTTCCCGCGCCAGCTCGCCGTTTCCGCGGTCACGACCGGGCGCGCCCCGGGACGGGCCTCGCGCAGGGCCGCCACCGCTGCCACCGCGATCACCCGGGTCAGCGCCGAGGCGGGACAGGCGTGGATGCCGTGCCCCAGGCTCAGGTGCGCGTTCGGCGAGCGCTCCGGGCGGAACGACTCCGCGTCCGGGAACACGTCCTCGTCCCGGTTCGCCGAGGCCACCGACAGCAGCAGCGTGTCCCCCGCCGGGATCCGCGTCCCGCCGATCTCCAGCTCCGTCAGCGCGTAGCGGGGCGCGGCCAGCAGCTGCGGCGGATGCAACCGCAGCACCTCCTCCACGCCGGCCTCGGCGTCGACGTCCGGCTCGCCCAGCAGCCGCAGCAGCGTCGACCCCACCGCGTGCACCATGATCTCGTACCAGACGAACAGCAGGTAGAACACCATGCTGGTCAGCTCGTCCGCGTCCAGCCGGTCCCCGGCGCGGGCCGCGAGCAGCCCCGCCAGCAGCGAGCCCTCCGGCGGCGCCGAGCCCAGCGCCGAGCCGATGATCCCGCGCATGTCCCGCATCGTGTCCCGCGCCCGGGGCTCGGCGCCGGGGGAGTGGCGCAGCAGCGCGTCCGCCCAGCCCAGGAACTCCGCGCGCGCGTCCGGGGGAAGCGGCAGCAGCTCCGAGATGATCCGCACCGGCAGCACCACCGCGAAGTCCGGCACCAGGTCAGCCTCGGCGGGCAGCTCCGCGGCCAGCTCGGCCGCCACCGCCCGCACCTCGGGCGCCAGCGCGCGGACCCGCTGCGCGGTGAAGCTCGGCGCGATCTCCCGCCGCAACCGGGTGTGCCGGGGCGGATCGCTGTTGAGCAGGTGCGCGTCCAGCTGGGGCGGCAGGTCGAAACCGGTGTAGCCGCCGCCCGCGTGCGCGCGGTCCAGCGCGAGCCGCTGATCGCCCAGGCCGCCGCGCACGTCCGCGTAGCGGGTCAGCAGCCACGCGGGCGGGCCGTCCGGAGTGACGAGCCGGTGCACCGGGCCCGCCGCGCGCAACCGCGCGAGCGCCGCGAAGGGGTCGGACGCGGTGAAGGGATCCGTCACTGAGCGGCTTCCGTTCCTGCCGTGGGGCGCACCGGGCCGAGCTCGGCCAGCACGTCCCGGACCACCGGGTGCGGGCCGCGGAACGCCGCGCCGATCAGGCAGGACCAGCGCAGCTCCTCGGCCAGGTCGCGGCGCGGGTCCTGGTCGGGGAACCGCCACACCGCGGCCTCCGCGCCATCCACGCCGACGTCCTCCCGGATCATGGCACTGCCCGATCCCGGCCGGTGCCCCGCCTCGTGCGCGCGCAGCCCGGCGGCGATCCGCGCCGCCTCGATCGCGGCGGCCCGCTCATCACCGGTGAGCCCCGCGCGGTCGGCGTGCCGCACGGCCACCGCCACCACGGCCGGATCGAGGTAGGGCCGCAGCTCCCGCAGCAGGTCGTGGGTGGCGACCAGCCAGCGGTACTCGGCGGACTCCAGGCGCGTGTTGCGCATCAGCGCGGGATCCAGCGGCCGCAGCGCGCGCAGCAGCGGGCGCAGGTTCCGGCGCGCCCGCCAGTACCGCAGCAGCCGGGGCGCGGAGGGCAGCACGTAGCCGATCGCCATCACGCTCGCCCCGATCGTCGCGCTCAGCGGCGCCACCACCGTGCTCACCACCGCCAGGTCCCCGCCGAGCCACGTCGCCGCGACCGCGACCGCCTTGAGCACCGAGTAGCCCAGCCCGAACACCACGCCCACCGGCACCAGCGACACGCCCCACCGCAGCCAGCGATCTCCCGCGTGCGGCCGGATCCGCAGGCAGATCAGCGCGCTGCGCACCAATCCCAGCGAGTAGGCGCCCAGGTACACCGCGAGGAACGCCGCGATCGCGGGCTCCCCGGCGTAGTGCGCGTCGAAGTCCAGCACGTGCGGCGCGTCGTGCACCGGGGCCAGCGCGAACAGCACCGCCATGACCAGCAGCGCGGTCGCCGTCCCGAGCACCAGGGTGCGCCCCGCCGGGACCGCGGCCTCCCGCGAGCGGGACAGGTTCACCGAGCACACCTGCAACGAAGCCGTGCACAGCACGATCGACGAGTACACCGCCAGCGTGGAGAGGTTCGGGATCCCGGAGGCCGCACCCACCGCGAGGTAGACCCCCGGGAGGGCGAAGTTGAAGCCGCAGGCCACGAACAGCAGCGCCAGCGTGATCGCGCCGAGCCGCGGATCCCGCGGATCGCGCGAGAAGTCCCGCAGCTTCCACAGGAACGCGCCCAGCTGCAGCAGCAGCGCCAGCGAGTAGACGACGGCGAACACCCGATCACCCCAGGGTCGTCTGGAAGCGGCGCAGGATGTCCCGGGCCTCGTCGGGGACCTGCTGGGAGCGCGGTGACTCCCACGAGCTGATCCGCCGCATCGCCACCGAGGCCATCATCTCCGCGGCCGCCTCCTCGTGCGCGGAGCAGCCGGTGCGGGTCAGCACCCGGTCCAG
Organism: Saccharopolyspora antibiotica; assembly: GCF_047200635.1. Classification (NCBI taxonomy): domain Bacteria; kingdom Bacillati; phylum Actinomycetota; class Actinomycetes; order Pseudonocardiales; family Pseudonocardiaceae; genus Saccharopolyspora; species Saccharopolyspora antibiotica. Next base: position 216,528 of record NZ_JBJZOI010000008.1, read on the forward strand.
CACCTCCGGGGGCAGGTCGCCGAACAGCGAGCGCAGCGCGGGGGCCGGGTTCGCCAGCGGGCGGCCGACGTGCCCCCACAGCAGGTGCATCAGCTCGTGCAGCCAGATGTGCCAGCGGTGCCAGCGCGTCGTGCGCGCGTCCGCCACGATGATCACGCAGCCCTCCGGCAGCAGCGCCAGGCCGCTCGGGGCGCGCGGCGGCAGCTCCACCGCCGCGAAGTAGATGTCCCGCCCCAGGTGCGCCCGCGCCCGCTCCAGCAGCTGCTCGGCGGTGAACCGGCGCGGCAGGCCCAGCGCGTCCAGCCGGCGTCCGCTGCGCCAGCGCAGCAGCCAGCGCGATCCTTCCCAGCGCGGACGCGGGGGATCGCTCCACACCATCAGCCTCACGGCCGTTCCCGCTCGTCGGCGGCCCGCAGCGCCTTGAAGCCCTGCAGCACTCCCAGGATCGCGTCGGCCACGTGCGGCCGGTCCTGCTCCGGGAACTGGTCGGTGAGCTGGCGCAGCGCGACTTCCTCGACGCCGTGGCTGCGCAGCTGGCCCGCCAGCCGCCACTGCGCCAGCAGCTCGGGCGCGATCGCCGGGTCGAAGAAGTCCAGGCCCACGCCGAAGAACTCGGCGAACGCGACCACCTCGGTGAGCCGGGGCACCGCGCGGCCGGTGCGCAGGTGCCACATGTGCGTGCCGGACATCCGGACCCCGCGCGCGGTGAGCAGCGCGGCCATCCGCTCGCTGCTGTAGGGCTTGCCGGTCTCGGGATCGGGCTGGTTGCTCAGCAGCTCGGTCAACCGCTCCGCGAAGACGTGCACGCTGATGGAGCTGCCCGTGACCGGGGTGCCGCCGGACTCGGCGTCGGAGGGGTCGGAAGGTGGCCGCACGTTTCGACTGTAAGGGGTCCCGATCTCCGCGACACCCCCGATCCGGCGATGGAGTTCATCCACACTCGTGGGCGAGAACCGTAGATCTTCGCGCTCCCGTTGATATATGATGATGCTGCCCAGGGGGTCTCGTGGGGGCGAGTCGGGGGGCTTGGGGAGAGAGGGGAAGTCGGGCCGGGAAAGCGCGGCCCGGCTTCCTCGATCAGCGCCCGGACTCCCGCTCCGGCCGTTCCGGCCGCGAATCCGCACCGTGTCGTGCAGCACTCCGTACCAGTGGGTAACCGCTCGTCCTGACATCATCGCCGCGTGGTCGGCAGACCCGATGACGGCGACCCGACGATGATGTCGGAACGGAAGGATGCGGTGGGAGTGACGGGAATCGAACGCGTGGCCGTGGTGGGATCCGGGCTCATGGGAGCCGGCATCGCCGAGGTGAGCGCCCGCAGCGGACTGGACGTCGTGGTCTCGGAGGTCGACGAGCGGGCCGCCGAGGCGGGCCGGGCCCGCATCACCGAATCGCTCGACCGGGCCGTGAACCGGGGCAAGCTGGACCAGGCGGAGCGGGACGCCGCGCTCGGGCGGCTGCGGTTCACCACGTCGCTGGACGACCTCGCCGACCGGCAGCTCGTCGTCGAGGCCATCGCGGAGAACGAGCAGCTCAAGGCCGGGGTCTTCGCCGAGCTGGACCGCGTGCTCAGCGACCCCGGCGCGATCCTGGCCTCGAACACCTCCTCCATCCCCGTCGCGAAGCTCGCCGCCGCCACCTCGCGACCGGCGCAGGTGGTCGGGGTGCACTTCTTCAACCCGGTGCCGGTGCTCAAGCTCGTCGAGCTGGTGCCCTCGCAGCTCACCTCCGAGCAGACCGTGCGGCGGGCCGCCGAGTTCGCCACCGACCGGCTCGGCAAGCAGACCATCCGCGCCCAGGACCGCTCCGGGTTCGTGGTCAACGCGCTGCTGGTGCCCTACCTGCTGTCGGCCATCCGGATGTTCGAGAGCGGGATCGCCTCCGCCGAGGACATCGACAACGGCATGGTGCTCGGCTGCGCGCACCCGATGGGGCCGCTCGCGCTGGCGGACCTGGTCGGGCTGGACACGCTCAAGGCCATCGCCGACTCGATGTTCGACGAGTACAAGGAGCGGCTCCACGCCGCCCCGCCGCTGCTCCTGCGCATGGTCGACGCGGGACTGCTCGGCAAGAAGTCCGGCCGCGGCTTCTACGACTACTCGGCCTGAGCCCCGCTGCCCGGGGGTGCCGGGGCGGGACCTCGGCGGCTTCCTCGCCGCGGGAGCGAATTCCCGGGGCCGCGCGAGATCGCCGGCCTCGCGAGGGAGCCGCCGGGCACCCGCGCCGGTGCCGGATCCGCGCGGCCGGACCGCCCGCGGGGCGGCTGGTGGGCCGATCGACGGGTCACGCGGTCGGGCGGCCGGCGGGGATCGTGGCCCGGAGCGCCGCGACGGCGTGCTCCCGGTGGGCGTCCAGGAGGGCGACCAGGCGGTCGGCGGCGCCCTCGGCGGCGGCGCGCACGATCTGCTCGTGCTCGGCGCGGACGCGCTCCCGGTTGTCCTCGGAGTTGTAGTACACGGCGCGGTAGGCGTCCGTGGCATCCCACAGGGTGCGCACGATCCGCAGCAGCCGGGGCATCCCGCAGGGTTCGAGCAGCGCGAAGTGGAACCGGCGGTTCGCCGTGATCATCTCCACCAGGTCGCCCGCCCCGGACGCCCGCTCGACGTCGCGCGCCGCCGCCGCGATCAGCTCCAGCTGGGCCGGGGTGAACCGCCCGGCCGCCACCGCGGCCGCCTCCGACTCCAGCAGCGCGCGCAACCGGTAGACCTCCAGCAGGTCGTCCAGGGACAGCTCGGCGACCGCGTAACCGCGGTGCGCCCGGTACACCACCTGGCCCTCGGCGGCCAGCGTCTTGAGCGCCTCCCGCAGCGGGACGCGGCTGACGCCGAGCTCCGCCGCGACCGCGTCCTGCCGGATCGGACGCCCCGGCGGCAGCTCCCCGGTGGTGATCGCCCTGCGCAGCGCGGCCAGCACGAACTCCTGGGTGGTCGGCGGGCGTTCCGCCCCGTGCCAGCGCAGGTCGGCGCGCGGCGGGGCGGGTGGGCGCGGGTTCGGTTCTGCTGGCATCGGCTCCCGCCGGTCTCGTCGCGGATGGGACCACCGGGCCCGCGATCACTCCTTCGGGAGCCGCGAACCGTGTTGACCCGGCGATCAGCCACTGTATATTGGATCCAATCCGAGAGGCTCGCAACACCGCTCCTCCCGATACGCCCCCTCCGACGCGGCTCGTTCGCCGCCGGGCCCGGGCGGGTCGGGTGGGCGAAATCGGTGCGGTGGGGCGGCTTCCGCCGAATCCGGAACGCGGGAGGGTGCTGAGCATGGGCCGCTCGTTGCCGCTCGACGGTGTTGTCGTGGCGGACTTCAGCCGCGTGCTCGCCGGTCCGTACGCGACGATGGCGCTGGCCGACCTCGGCGCCACCGTGATCAAGGTCGAGCGGCCCGGCGCGGGCGACGACACCCGGAGCTGGGGTCCACCGTGGACGGAGAACAGCTCCGCCTACTACGAGGCCGTCAACCGCAGCAAGCGCAGCATCGTGCTCGACCTCGACGAGGAGCGGGACCGCGCCGCCGCGCGCGAACTCGTGCGCCGGTCCGACGTGCTGGTGCAGAACTTCCGGCCCGGGGTGCTCGCGCGCTGCGGGCTGGACCCGGACTCGGCGCTGGAGCTCAACCCCCGGCTGATCTACGCCTCGGTCTCGGGCTTCGGCTCCGGTCCGGGGGCCGAGCTGCCCGGCTACGACTTCGTGGTGCAGGCCGTCGGCGGCCTGATGAGCATCACCGGCACCCCGGACGGTCCACCGGTGAAGGTCGGGGTCGCCGTCGTCGACGTGCTCACCGGCAAGGACCTCGCCCTGGGGGTGCTGGCCGCGCTGCGGCAGCGGGACGGCACGGGCGAGGGCCAGCACGTCGAGGTCAACCTGCTCTCCAGCCTGCTGGCCGCGCTGGTCAACCAGATGAGCGGACTGCTCACCACGGGCATCCCGCCCGCCCGGATGGGCAACCGGCACCCGAGCATCGCGCCCTACGAGACGTTGCGCTGCGAAGACGGACTGCTGGCCGTGGCGGTCGGGACCGACGCGCAGTTCCGCCGGTTCACCGAGGCGCTGGGCCTGCTCGGCATGGCCGACGACCCGCGCTTCGCCGCGAACTCCGAACGGGTCGCCAACCGGGCCGCGATGGTGGCCCGGCTGGAGAACGTGCTCGGCGCCCGGCGGGCCGCGGACTGGCAGGAGCGGCTGCAGCGGGTGGGCATCGCCTGCGGCCAGGTCAACGACCTGGCGCGCGCCGTGCACCACGCCGAGTCGCTCGGCCTGCGCCCGGTGGTCGATCCCGGTGACGGCGGCATCGCGCAGGCCCGGATGCCGATCGAGTTCTCCGGGATCGACGTCGTCGATCCGCAGGCACCGCCCCGGCTGGGGGAGCACACCGACGAGGTGCGCGCCTGGCTCGACGGGGCACCGGGCCCGCTGCCGCCGCTGTCCGAGGATCCGTACCGAGGAGGTCACCGATGAGCGCCCGACCCGACTTCGACCCGCGCGATCCGCTCGGCATCGACGCCGAGCTGAGCCCCGAGCAGCGCGCGCTGCGCGACAGCGTCCGCGCGCTGACCCGCGACCTGGTGCTGCCGCACGTCGCGGACTGGTTCGAGCGCGGTGAACTGCCGCAGGCCCGTGACCTGGCCCGGGAGCTGGGCAGGCTCGGCGTGCTCGGGATGCACCTGGAGGGCTACGGCTGCGCCGGCGCCTCCGCCGTCGACTACGGCATCGCCTGCGAGGAGCTGGAGGCCGCCGATTCAGGCCTGCGGTCGTTGGTCTCGGTGCAGGGCTCGCTGGCGATGTTCGGGATCTGGCGCTGGGGCTCGGAGGAGCACAAGCAGGAGTGGCTGCCGCGGATGGCCGCGGGCGAGGCCATCGGCTGCTTCGGGCTCACCGAACCCGACCACGGCTCCGACCCGGCCTCCATGACGACCCGGGCCCGGCGGGACGGCGGTGACTGGGTGCTCGACGGCCGCAAGATGTGGATCACGAACGGCAGCATCGCCGACGTCGCGGTCGTCTGGGCGCGGACCGACGAGGGCGTGCGCGGGTTCGTGGTGCCCACCGACACGCCCGGGTTCTCCGCCCCGGAGCTGAAGAAGAAGTTGTCGCTGCGCGCCTCGATCACCAGCGAACTCGTGCTCGACGGGGTGCGGCTGCCGGAGTCGGCCGCGCTGCCCGAGGCGGTGGGCCTGCGCGGTCCGCTGAGCTGCCTCAACGAGGCCCGCTTCGGCATCGTCTGGGGCGCGAACGGCGCGGCCCGCGCCTGCCTGGAAGCGGCGCTGGACTACGCGGGCACCCGGGAGCAGTTCGGCAAACCGCTGGCCGGGTTCCAGCTCACCCAGCAGAAGCTCGCCGACATGGCGGTTCGGGTGCACGGGGCTCGGCTGCTCGCGCTGCACCTCGGCAGGCGCAAGGACGCCGGAACGCTGCTGCCGCAGCAGGTCAGCTTCGGCAAGCTGGACAACGTGCGGGGGGCCCTGGAGGTCGCCCGCACCGCGCGGACCATCCTCGGCGCGAACGGGATCTCCTTGGAGTACCCGGTGATCCGGCACATGACGAACCTGGAGTCGGTGCTGACCTACGAGGGCACCAGCGAGATGCACGCGTTGACCATCGGCCAGGCGCTGACCGGCACCGCGGCCTTCCGGTAACCAGCCTTCCGGACACCGCTGCTCTCCGGGGAGCCACCGTCCGGGGACTGCTTTCGAGCGACGAGTGTCCCGGCCGGTCGTCGGTGGAGGCCGTCGACCGGCCGGGCTCAGCGCGAACCGCTCACCAGACGGTGAAGCCGCCGTCGGAGACCACGTTGCTGCCCGTCATGTAGCTGCTGGCGTCGGAGGCCAGGAACACCGCGAGCGGCCCCAGCTCCTCCGGCCTGCCCGGGCGCTGCATCGGCGTCTGCTCCATCCAGCTGTCGAACCACTCGGGCTGCGTGTTCCGCACGCCCATCAGCAGATCGGTGCCGATGTAACCCGGCGAGATCGAGTTGACCCGCACGCCGCGGCGGGCCCATTCGCCGGCCAGCGACTTCGTCAGCATGATGACGGCGGCCTTGGAAGCGTTGTACGAGACCTGCGGCTGGGGGTGGTTCGAGACCATCCCCGACATCGAGGCGATGTTGATGATCGAACCGGACCCCTGCGCGAGCATCTGCTTGCCCACCTCGCGGGAGCAGTAGAACACCCCGTCCAGGTTCAGGCCCACGACCTTGCGCCAGGAGTCGTCGCTCATCTCCTCCGCGGCCTCGTTGCGCACCATCCCCGCGTTGTGCACCGACACGTCCAAGTGTCCGTGATCAGCGACGATGCGCTGCACCGCGGCGGCGACCTCGGCGGAGTTCGTCACGTCGAGCGGGAGGAAGTCGCCCTCGACCTGCTCGGCCGCGGCCTTGCCGGTCTCCGGGTTGATCTCACCGATCACCACGTGGGCCCCGGCGGACCGCAACGACTTGGCGATCTCCAGCCCGATGCCCTGCCCGGCGCCGGTCACCAGCGCCACCTTGTCCTGCAGGGAAAAAACCTCGGTACCCAATTGTCACCTTCCCGAAAAGCCGACCTATCTAGGTGCAGCCTCGCACACGTTCAGGTCAGCGCGGGCGGAAGGACGGCGTGCACCCAATCAGTGGCCTGCTCGTAGGCGTGGCCGAGCTGGAGCAACGACCACTCCCCGTGCCCCCGGCCGACCAGCGACACCCCCGTGGGCACCCCTGCCGCCCCGAACCCGGCGGGCAGGTTCAGCACCGGGTGCCCGGACAACGTCCACGGCGCCGCGACCTCCATCCACCGGTGGTAGGTGTCCATCGGCCTGCCGTCGATCTCGTCCGGCCAGCGCGACCCGGCGTCGAACGGGAACACCTGCGCGCTCGGGGCGAGCAGGAAGTCGTAGCGGTCGAACAGCTCCGAGACCGACTCGCGCCAGGCGTCGCGGCCCGCGCGGGCCGCGGCGATGTCCTGGACGGTCAGCTCCAGGTAGCCCTCCACCTCGTACAGCGCCTCCGGTTTCATCCGCGCGCGCGAGCCGGGAGACCGGTAGACGTCGTGCAACTTCTCGCCGACCATCCAGCGCCGCCACAGCAGGAAGGTGTCCCAGGCCCGCTCGACCGGCAGCCGCGGCACCGGTTCCACCACGCAGCCCAGCGAGGCGAACCGCTCCGCCGCCCCCCTGCACAGGTCGAGCACCCCGGGTTCGGTGGCGAGGTAGCCGTCGAAGTCACCGACCCAGCCGATCCGCAACCCCGAGACGTCCCGGTCGAGCGCCCCGGTGAACACCGCCGGGTCCTGCGGCGCGCTCAGCGGCGCTCGCTCGTCCGAGCCCGCCATCGTGGACAGCAGCATCGCCAGGTCGCGCACCGTGCGCGCCATCGGCCCCGGCACCGCCGGGTCGCCGACGAAACCGGGTGCGGGTATCCGCCCGAAACCGGGGCGCAGCGAGAGCACGTTGCAGAAGGCCGCCGGATTCCGCAGCGAGCCCATGAAGTCGCTGCCGTCGGCCACCGGCAGCAGCCGCATCGCCAGCGCCGCCGCGGCCCCGCCGCTGCTGCCGCCCGCGGCGCGACCCGGGTCGTAGGGGTTGGTGGTGGTGCCGAACAGCGGGTTGAAGGTGTGCGAGCCGAGCCCGAACTCCGGCACGTTCGTCTTGCCCACCACGATCGCGCCCGCCGCGCGCATCCGGCGCACGAAGATCGCGTCCTCGGTGGCGGCGCCGGTGTGCTCGAAGCCCTGGGTGGTGGGAAAGCCCTCGGCGTCGGTGAGGTCCTTGACCGCGATCGGGAAGCCGTGCATCCACCCGGCCCACTCGCCGCGATCCAGCTCCGCGTCGCGGGCGCGGGCCTGGGCCAGCACGTCCTGCTCGTCGGCGCGGGACACGATCGCGTTGACCAGCGGGTTGAAGCGATCCATCTGGGTCAGGAACGCCTCGGCGACCTGCTCGCAGGTCAGTTCGCGCCGCCGGATCGACCAGGACAGCTCCACGGCGTCCAGCCGCACCGGTTCCGGCACGCTCGCCGACGGGATCCCGCTCAGTTCGGTGACCACCCGGCCTCCCGTCGGTTCGGCCCGCGACCGGATCACGGCCGCCGCTTCGACCGTGTCGTGCCCGGCGGTGCGCCGTCAAGCCTGCGGTTGAGCGCTTTTCCGGCCGGGTCCGGAGGGATCCGTCACGTTGGCGTTGCCCAACGCCGCACCGGTTCCCAGTCTGGTGGTCAGCCGTTTCCGGCGGTGACTGGCGAACGGAGGAGCGATGTCCGCAGCGGTGGTCGACGATCGTCCGCATGCGCTTTCCACCGTCCGGGTGCTCTCCTCGGTCGCCTCGGTGGTCACCGTCGGCGTGTTCCCGGTCTTCCTAGTCGGTGGGCTCGGCGTGCAGCTGCAGCAGGAGCTCAGCTTCGGCGCGGCGCTGCTCGGCGGTGCGGCCGCCGGGTTCTTCGCCGTCGCCGCGCTCGCCTCGCGCGGCATGGGCTGGGTGGTGGAGCGCATCGGCTCCCGGCTCGGGATGCGGATCGGAGCGGCGGGCAGCGCGCTGTGCCTGCTGGGCATCGCGGCGGTGCAGGACGCGGGCTGGCTGCTCGCGCTGATGTGCCTGTCCGGACTGCCGAACTCGCTGTCCCAGCCCGCCGCGAACCTGCTGATCACGCAGGGCGTGCCCGCGAACCGGCGCGGCATGGGATTCGGCGTCAAGCAGTCCTCCATCCCGGCCGCCACGCTGCTGGCCGGAATAGCGGTGCCTGCGATCGCGCTGACGATCGGCTGGCGCTGGGTGTTCGTGTTCGCCGGCGTGCTCGGACTGGTCGCCGCGCTCGCGGTCCCGTCGCTGCCGGGCGCCGAGCGCTCCAAACCCGCCGCCGTCGCCGGGGGGAGCGGGGAGTCCCACTTCGTGGCGCTGCTGCTCATCGCGATCGCGGGCGGACTCGGGTCCGCGGCGGCCAACGCGCTGGGCGCCTTCGTCACCACCACCGCCGTCGACGTGGGCTTCAGCCCGGCCGCGGCCGGGCTGGTCCTCTCGCTGGGCTCGGCGGCGGGGCTGACCATCCGGTTGCTGGCCGGGATCGTCGCCGACCGGTGGGAGGTCAACCTGCTGCGGCTGATCACGGCGATGCTCGTGGTGGGCTCGTTCGGGTTCGTGCTCATGGCGCTGGACTCGACGGTGCTGTTCCTGATCGGCGTGTCCGTCGGGTTCGGCGCGGGCTGGGCGTGGCCGGGTCTGCTCAACTTCTCCGTCGCCAAGATCGCCCCTGATCGGGTGGCGAGCGCGACCTCGTTCACCCAGACCGGCATCTACTTCGGTGGCAGCGCCGGGCCGCTGCTGTTCGGCTTCCTCGGCGAGCACGCGGGCCTGGCGTCCGCCTGGATCGCCGCGGGCATCGCGGCGGTCCTCGCCGGTGTGCTGCTGCTGTTCGTCCGACCCCGGCGCGGCTAGCGCAGCTTGCGGGCGACCCCGCCGTGCAGGATCCGGTAGCCGGAGTGCCGGTGCACCAGCTGGTCGGGCTCCGGCCGCCAGTCGCCGAGGTAGCAGACCCCGGGAGCCTGCAGCGCGAATCCGTCGAAGCACTCCGCGATCCACTCCGCGGGCCGGGCCACCATCGGATCGGCCGTTTCGGCGTAGAACGCCGCGAGCAGGTTCATCGGCTCGGGCTCCTCGCTGCCGGTGAGGTGCGAGATCACCAGCGCGCTGCCCGGGGGGACCGCCTCCTGGTACGCGCGCACCAGGCGCAACGGCTCGTCGGCGTCCTCCAGGAAGTGCAGCACCGCCGACATCACCAGCGCCACGGGTTGCTCGAAATCGATCAGGTGCGCCGCCTCGGGCGAGCGCAGGATCGACGTCGGGTCCCGGATGTCCGCCTGGATGATCCCCGCGCGGGGCTCGTCGGAGAGCAGCGGCCGGCTGTGCGCGACGGTGAGCGGCTCGTTGTCCGCGTACAGCACGCTGAACCGCCGGGTGCGGCGGCCCGCGACCTCGTGCACGTGCCCGATCGTGGGGATGCCGGACCCGAGCTCGATGAACTGCCGCACGCCGCGGGCCAGCAGGTGTTCCACGGCGCGCCGCAGGAAGGCCCGGTTCTCCCGGAACACGCCGGCCACCCCGGGGATCGCGGTCTGCAACCGCTCGACGAACTCCCGCTCCACGCCGAAGTTGTGACCACCGCCCAGGAAGGCGTCGTAGATCCGCGCCGCGCAAGGCCGATCGATGTCCATCGCCCTGGACAACAGGCGTTGCGCGTCGACCATGGTGTGCTCCTCGTCTTCCGTCGGCGACACCGTACAGTAGTCGTTGGTTCACACAACGTGTCGAAGCGGTCCTGTCCCAGGCACGCCCCGCGACGGAACTCCACAGACGGAACCGCAGTCGCGGACCCGGGGGCTACTGCCGATCGGGGGTATGGTCGTGATCGTCAGCGGCTGCCGGCGCACGCGCGCCCGGCTCCGCTCCGCGCGAGCGCTCGCCGCCGGTGGGATGAGGCCGGACGGGGCCGCGACAACCCGCTTCTGGAGGTGCTCATGACCGAGGTA
>NZ_JBJZOI010000009.1:0-224122 GCF_047200635.1 Saccharopolyspora antibiotica
GAAAGAAGGGGGGGGGGGGGGGGGGGGGGGGGGGGGGTCGCCCCCCCCCCCCCCCCCGCTCCTCGTTCAGCCCTCCAGCTCGAACCGCACCACGTCGAGCTCGGTGGACTCCTCGATCCCGGGGTAGTGGACCTCGAGCCTCCGGCGCAGTTCCGCCAGGTCGGGGAAGCCGTCCAGCGTCGCGTCCTCGTCCGTGAGCTCGCCCACCGCCTTCTGCGACACCCCGGTCACCTCGGCGCGCAGCGTCGTCGCCGACCCGTCGGCGTGGTCGAAGACCAGCCGCACCGGCCCGGGCATCGCCGGGTCGTGCACCCGCAGCGTGCTGCGCTTGGCCCCCGACCGGACCAGCGGCAGGTAGGTCTCGTGCAGGTAGAGCGCGGGCGGCGGGGCGTCCGGCGCGTAGTTCTGGAAGTCGTAGGGCAACGGCAGCAGCTCGGTGATCGGCACTGACTCCAAACCGTTCTTGCCGTGCACGATCACGCGGGCCCGCGGGAAGTAGTCGTAGAGCTGCTGCCGGCACCGCCCGCACGGCGGGATCACCCGCCTGCCGCGCGCCAGCACCGCCACCATCGTCGTCAGCTCCGCCGCACCCGCGGCCGCCGCCTGGCCGATCGCCACCGGCTCCGCGCACGGCCCCCCGGTGAAGTGCGAGACGTTCATCCCGATGAACACCTCACCGCGTGCGTCGCAGGCAGCCGCGGAGACCTGGTGGTTCGCCGTCAGCTTCGCGGAGTCGAACACCGCGCTCGCCCGGCGCACCAGCTCCAGTTCCGCATCGCTCAGCATGACCCGTGATGTTAGGCCCCGGTGGAGTCGCTGTCCTCCCGTTTTCCCGCGCCAGCTGGGAAAAGCGCGTGACCGCGGCCGTCCGGCGGCGTAGTTTCCCGATCGAGGACGTGCCCGAGCAGGAGGAGTGATGACCATGGCCCGCCCGGTTCCGCTCGCCCGCTCCCGGACGTCGGGAGCCCGCCCGGCGCCGTCCGACGGGACCGGCGCGCACCCCGCTCCCACCCGAAGAGGTGCCTCCTCGTGCTCCCCCAGATCCGCGCCTCGCTGCGCGCGAACGTCCGCTCCGACGCACCGCGCGTCGGCCCGTTCCTGCTGCGCCTCGATCCCGATGACGCGGGGCCGTTCCGCAACTACGCCGTCCCCGAGGACGACGCCGAGCCCACTCCGGCGGAGGTCGCGGCGCTGATCGCCGCCTTCGCCGAGCGCGACCGCACGCCGCGCGCGGAGTTCGTCGGCCCGCAGCCAGCCGTGTGCGCCGCCCTCGCCGCCGCCGGCTTCCGCGTCGAGGTGCGGCTGCCCCTGATGGCCGCCACCAGGGCGCAGCTGCGTCCCCGCGAGATCCCCGAGCTGGGCACCGGGGCGCTGCACGTGGCGGAGGCCGTGTCGGCAGCGGATCTCGAGGCGGCGGCGCTGGTGCAGAACATCGCCTACGGCGTCGGCGAGGTCGTCGGGGCGGCGGATGTGGACCGGTTGCGCGCCACCCGGGCCGACGGCGGGGCCGTGGTGCTCGCCAGCCACGCGGGCCGCCCGGCCGGGGCCGGGCTGTTCATGGCCCCGCACGCGGGTTTCGCCCAGCTCGCGGCCGTCGGCGTCCACCCCGACCTGCGCAGGCGGGGCATCGCCTCGGCGATCGCGGCGGACCTGACGCTGCGCGTGCTCGACGCGGGAGCCGTGCCGTACCTGGAGACCGAGAGCCGGAACGAGCGGTCCCTCTACGGCGCTCTCGGCTACACGACCCTCGGCGAGATGGTGGTGCTGTCCCGGTAGCGGGACGGTCAGGCCGCCGTCGTCGTCGAGGTGGTTCCCGCGATGAGGTCGGTGACGTCCTCGGGGCGGCTGGTGCGGTGCAGGACCAGTTCCGCGAGCAGGCCGGTGGAGATCATCTGCGCCGAGAAGATCTCCAGCAGGATGCCCAGGGTCAGCAGCGGGCGGGTGCCGATGGACTGCTCGGTGAACACCCACACGCCGGTCAGGTACAGCAGGATCAGCGTTCCGGCGGTGCCCGCCACCAGCCCCAGCCCGCCGAACAGGTGCGCGGGCCGCCGCCCGTAGCGGGTCAGCGCCACCACCGTGAGCAGGTCCAGCGCTCCGCGCACGTAGCGCTCGATCCCGTACTTCGAGCTGCCGTGCTCGCGCGCCCGGTGGTGCACCGGCAGCTCCCGGACCCGGTAGCCCAGCTGGTGCGCCAGCGCCGGGATGTAGCGGTGCAGCTCGCCGTACAGCGGCACCCGCCGGTACACCTCGGTGCGGGCCGCTTTGAGCCCGCAGTTGTGGTCGGCCAGCCGCAGCCCGGTGATCAGCCCGGTCATCCAGTTGAAGAACTTGGACGGCAGCCGCTTGCCCAGCGGGTCCTTGCGCTGCGCCTTGTGCCCGCTGACCAGGTCGGCCCCCGCGTCGAGCTCGGCGAGCAGCCGGGGCACCTCCGCGGGGTCGTCCTGCAGGTCCGCGTCGAGGGTGACCAGCAGCCGCCCCCGCACCTCCTCGACCCCGGCGGCCAGCGCCGCGGCCTTGCCGAAGTTGCGCCGCAGCCGCAGTCCCCGGATCCGGGAGTCGGCCGCGGCGTGCTCGACGACGACCCGCCAGCTGTCGTCGGTGCTGCCGTCGTCGACGACCAGCAGCTCCCAGCTGCGGTGCTGGGCATCCATGACGGCGCTGATCTCGGCGAACAGCCTGGGGAGGCTCTCGGCCTCGTTCTTCGCCGGGGTCAGCAGCGACACCTCGACGGGAGTCGGCTCGGTCATGACACCACCTGCGGGTTCTCGGTGAGCGGACGGATCCACCAGCCGTCGGGGAAGCGGAACGCCACCCGCAGCGGGCCCTGCGCCCCGGCCGGGACGACGGCCCGGTAGCCGAGTCCGGCCTCGGTGCCGACGGTCTGGGCCTCGGCGTCGGCGCGCGGGATGTCCACCACCCCGCCGCCGACGACCTGGCCCCGCTGGTCGAGCACGGCGACGCAGCGGGCGCGCTCGATCCCGGAGATCGCCCAGCCGCTGAGCGTCCGGGCGCCGCCCCGGACCTGGTCGGTCTCCACGTTGAGGATCACGTCCCAGCCCGCCGGGCGCGGCTCGCGGTAGCTGCCGAGGCTGGGCACCCGCCACGAGGAGGTGTTCGCCCGGGAGCCGATCTCGGTGTCGTCCCCGCAGCCCAGGGTGAACTCGGAGGAGAAGGGGTAGTGGCCCAGCGCCCGCATCCGGGGCAGCAACCGCTCCGGGGAGGGGAAGCGGTCTGTGAAGGGGTCGGTCGCGCCGACCTTCGCCGCCACCGCGAGCAGCCGCTGGGTGGGCGCGTCCTCGCGCACCGCCTGCGCCATCGGCGCGCCCAGCGCCACCGTGCTCAGCACCGTCGCGAACACCACGACGGAGCGCGCGGCGGGCCATCGCGCCCACGCGACGGCGATCACGAGCACCGCGATCCACAGCGCCGCGCTCATGCTGTTGTACCGGCTCTGCAACCCGGCCGACTCGCCGAACGCGGCCCGCGAGCCCGAGACCATCACCGCGCAGCCCACCGCGTACACCGCCAGGCCCCACCACGGTGCGCTCGCCTCGCGGTGCTCCGGACGCAGGCAACCGGGCAGGTGCAGCGCCAGCACCGCCAGCCCGGCGACGCCGGCGACCAGCGCGAGCGAGGGCTCGGTGCCGGTCCACACCATCCCGAGCATGCTCAGCCCGGTCAGCAGCGCCTGCGCCGGATCGTCGGTGGGGGAGGATCCGCCGCCGCCCTGCGGCCCGCGCAGCAGCAGCCAGGCCGCGACCACCACGACCCCGACGACCGCCGGCACGGCCACCCGTCCCCGCCGCTCGCCGCGCAGCCACAGCACGACCGCCAGCGCGGGCCACACCGCGAACGAGGTCCCGTAGCTGATCGAGGCCAGCAGCCCCAGCGGCACCGCGAGCCGCAGGCGGCCCCGCTGCGCCGCCAGCAGCGCTCCGAGCACCAGAAGCATCGCCAGGATCCACGAGGCCCCGCTCATGGATCGCACGAAGTTGTGGATCCCGTGCGGGTTGAACACCAGCGCCGAAGTGGCCGCCACCAGCCCGGCCCGCTGCCACCGGGTCAGCGTCCGCGGCAGCATTGCCAGCACCACGAGCACGCAGCCCGCGCCGAAGGCCAGCACCGCGAAGCCGAGGAGGTGGTTGAGGCCGCCGCCGAAGCGGGCGCTGAGCCAGAACAGCAGGCTCGGGAGCACGAAGGGGTGCTCGTTGCGGAACCCGAGCAGCGCCTCCGGGCGCAGCGAGCCGTCCGCACCGGTGATGTCCAGCAGCACCCACCAGTAGTCGTAGAAGTGCAGCTGGGGCGACCGCAGCACCTCCCGCAGCATCATCAGCGGCGGTACCAGGGCGGACAGCAGCAGCAACCGGGGCCCCAGCGGACCGGCGAGCAGCCGCCGGAAGCGGTCGCGCGGCTGGTCGCCGGTGGTCCCGGACGATGCGTGCTCGTCTCGCCCCGAACGGGACTCGGATGCGATCTCGGTCACGCGCTTTCCCCATGTCGCGGTCGAACGGCGACTCACCGTAGCAAGCGGCTCCGGCCGCTTCCGCCTGTTCCGCGCTGATCGGGAGTGGCGGTGCCCACTGTCGTGCCGCGAGGTGGTGCCGCTGCGTGATCGGGAGGCCGTCGATCGTGGCTGCGGTGGCCCGGCGGCGGGGGCGCGCGGCGGCGCGGTTAGGCTGTTCCGAGGTCCGCTCCCGGCGGCCTGGACCCTCTCGGTCGGGCGCCAGCGGGTGGTCTGTATGCTGTGTGAGCACTTCTCGCCGCCGGACGGGCGGAGAGGTTAAACGCCTGTAGAACCCGGTGCGTCCCTCGTGGGGACGGGGGTCGCGACACAGGAACCGCCCGAAGCCCGGTGTGACCGGGTGGGAGGAACTCCGGTTCGCCGGAGCGGGCGTCAACGGGTGAACCAAGCGAACCGAGTAGCAGGAGACTTCCGACTCATGTACGCGATCGTCAAGACCGGCGGCAAGCAGTACAAAGTGGCGGTCGGGGACGTCGTCGAGGTCGAGAAGCTCGAAGGCGACTCCGGCACCGAGGTCACCTTCCCGGCTGTTCTGGTCGTCGACGGCACCGACGTCACCGCCGACGCCGACGCACTGGCGAAGGTCTCGGTGACCGGGAAGCTGGTCGAGCAGACCAAGGGTCCCAAGATCCGCATCCACAAGTTCAAGAACAAGACCGGATACCAGAAGCGCCAGGGTCACCGTCAGAAGTTGACCCGCGTTGAGGTCACCGGCATCACCAAGTGAGGACCTGAGTAGTCATGGCACACAAGAAGGGCGCATCCAGCTCTCGGAACGGCCGCGACTCGAACCCCCAGTACCTCGGGGTCAAGCGCTACGGCGGCCAGGTCGTCAAGGCCGGCGAGATTCTGATCCGGCAGCGCGGCACGAAGTTCCACCCCGGCCTGAACGTGGGCCGCGGCAAGGACGACACGCTGTTCGCCCTCTCGGCCGGTGAGGTCGAGTTCGGCAGCAAGCGCGGTCGCAAGACCATCAACATCGTGTCGGCCGAGGTCGTCTGACCCGGCTCTCGGCACAGCACTTCCCGACGAGGGGCGGGTCCGGTCGCGAAACCGGTCCCGCCCCTCGTTCGCGTTCGCGGCGGCGGACGCCCGACGTACGCACTTTCTGCACCTGGAGGGACTCGTGTCGCGGTTCGTCGACCGCGTGACCATCCACATCGCCGCGGGCGATGGGGGAAACGGCTGCGCCTCGGTCCACCGGGAGAAGTTCAAGCCGCTCGGCGGGCCCGACGGCGGCAACGGCGGTCGCGGTGGTGACGTCCGGCTCGTCGTCGACTCGGGAGTGCACACGCTGCTGGACTTCCACCACCGCCCGCACGCCCGCGCCGCCAGCGGCAAGCAGGGCAAGGGCAGTCTGCGCAACGGCGCGATCGGCGAGGACCTGGTGCTGCCCGTGCCCGACGGCACGGTGGTGCTCACCGAGGACGGCGAAGTGCTCGCGGACCTGACCGGTCCCGGCACCACCTTCGTCGCCGCGCAGGGCGGCCGCGGCGGCTTGGGCAACGCGGCGCTGGCCTCGAAGGCGCGCAAGGCGCCCGGTTTCGCGCTGCTCGGAGAGCCCGGTGAGCAGTTCGACCTGGTCCTGGAGCTGAAGTCCGTCGCCGACGCGGGTCTGCTCGGCTTCCCGTCCGCGGGCAAGTCCTCGCTGATCTCGGTGCTGTCCGCGGCGAAGCCGAAGATCGCGGACTACCCGTTCACCACGCTGGTGCCCAACCTCGGCGTGGTCACCGCGGGGGAGACGGTGTTCACCGTGGCGGACGTGCCCGGCCTGATCCCCGGTGCGAGCGAGGGGCGCGGCCTCGGCCTGGACTTCCTGCGCCACATCGAGCGCTGCGCGGTGCTGGTGCACGTCGTGGACTGCGCCACGATGGAGCCCGGTCGCGACCCGCTGTCCGATGTGGACGCCCTGGAAGCGGAGCTCGCCCGCTACACCCCCGCGCTGCAGGGGGAGCACGGCGACCTCGGCGACCGGCCCCGGCTGGTGGTGCTGAACAAGGTCGACGTGCCGGAGGCCCGCGAGCTCGCCGAGCTCATCCGCGGCGACCTGGAAGCCCGCGGCCTGCGCGTCTTCGAGGTCTCGACGGCCAGCCACGAGGGTCTGCGCGAGCTGTCGTTCGCGCTGGCCGAAGAGGTCGAGCGGTACCGGGCCGCCATGCCGGAGCCGGAACCGGCCCGGGTCGTGATCCGGCCGCACGCCATCGGCGACTCCGGTTTCACCGTCGAGGTGGACCCGGAGGACGAGGAGGCGTTCATCGTGCGCGGGGAGAAGCCGGAGCGGTGGGTGCGCCAGACCCAGTTCGACAACGACGAGGCGGTGGGCTTCCTCGCCGACCGGCTGGCGAAGCTGGGCGTCGAGGAAGCGCTGGGCCGGGCCGGAGCCGAACCGGGCAGCCAGGTCACCATCGGCGACATGACCTTCGACTGGGAGCCCTCCACCCCGGCCGGCGTCGCCTCGATCCTCACCGGCCGCGGCACCGACCTCCGGTTGGAGTCCTCCGACCGGATCGGTGCCTCCGACCGCAAGGCCGCGAAGAAGGCGCGTCGGGGCAACCTGGACGCCGAGGGCGGTTACGCGGGAGACGAGGACGGCGAGTGAGCGGCGAGGCGGAGCTGACGACGACCCGCGGGTCCATCGCGGCGGCGCACCGCCTCGTCGTCAAGGTCGGTTCCTCCTCGCTGACCACCGCCAGGGGAGCCCTGGACCAAGCGCGGCTGGCGGCCCTCGTGGACGCGGTCGCCGCGCGCGTCGAGGCGGGCGGGCAGGTCGTGGTGGTCTCCTCCGGTGCCATCGCGGCCGGGATCGCCCCGCTGGGGCTGCGGCGCAGGCCGCGCGACCTGGCGACCAAGCAGGCCGCCGCCAGCGTCGGTCAGCAGGCCCTCGCGCACGCCTACGCGGAGTCCTTCGCCCGGTACCGGCGCACCGTCGGGCAGGTGCTGCTCACCGCGGACGACGTGGTGCGCCGCGCGCACTACCGCAACGCCCAGCGCACCCTGAACCGGTTGCTCACGCTGGGTGTGGTGCCGGTGGTGAACGAGAACGACACGGTGGCCACCGCCGAGATCCGCTTCGGCGACAACGATCGGCTGGCGGCCCTGGTGTCGCACCTGGTCGGCGCGGACGCGCTGCTGCTGCTGTCCGATGTGGACGCCCTTTACGACGGTGATCCGCGCGGCGGGGGAGCCTCGGTGATCCGCGAGGTGGCCGGTGCCGCCGACCTGGACGGCGTCGAGGCCGGCGGCGCCGGGTCCGGCGTCGGCACCGGCGGGATGGCCTCCAAGGTGGAGGCCGCCCGCGTCGCCTGCACCGCGGGGATCCCGGTGCTGCTCACCTCCGCCGCGCAGGCCGCGCGCGCGCTCGGCCCGGCTGACGTGGGCACCGCCTTCGCGACCACCGGCACCAGGCTCAGCGCCCGCCGCTTCTGGCTGGCGCACGCCGCCGGTGCGCGCGGGAAGTTGCGGCTCGACGACGGCGCCGTCCGCGCCGTGGTCCGGCGGCGGGGTTCGCTGCTCGCCGCCGGGATCACCGACGTGGAGGGCGCGTTCGACGGCGGTGACGTGGTGGAGCTGACCGATACCGGCGGGACGGTGGTGGCGCGCGGGGTGGTGGCCTACGACGCGGCCGAGCTGCCCGGTCTCATCGGCCGCTCCTCCCACGAACTGCCGCCCGAGCAGCGCCGCGAGGTCGTGCACGCCGACGACCTCGTCCCGCTGCGCTAGCGCGGCCCGGCCGCGTCAGCGCAGTTCGGTCCCCCTGGTCTCCGGCAGCGCGAGGATCACGAAGAACGCCACCACGGCCGCGGCGGCGAGGTACCAGAAGAACAGCGCCTCGGCCCCGAAGGCGGCGAGGGACTGGATGACCAGCGGTGCGGTTCCGCCGAACACCGCCACCGTCAGGTTGTACCAGGCACCGATCCCCAGCCCGCGCAGCTCGGTGGGGAACAGCTCCGACATGATCGCCGGTGCGATCGAGGTCATCGCCGTGTAGAGCCCGACGCCGACGCAGAACACCACCAGCAGCCCGCCGAGTCCCGGCCGCACCAGCCAGGACAGCGGAACGACGAGCACGGCCGTGGCAGCCGACCAGGCCAGCAGCTGCGGCCTGCGCCCGAACCGGTCCGAGAGCGCGCCCATCGGGTACTGCAGCGCGATGAACAGCACCGTCGCCACCGACAGCGCCAGGAACACGTCGGTCGCGTCGGCGCCCCGCGCGTCCACCGCGAACGGCGTCAGCGCGCTGAAGAACGTGTAGTAGCAGAGCGTCGCGAGCATGCTGAAGCCGATCAGCATCCCGACCGCCTTCGGATGCTGCCGCAACGTCATCCACAGCGGATTCCGCAGCGCGCGGGCCTTCTCCCGGTTCTCGGCGAACTGCTCGGTCTCCTCCAGCGAGCGCCGCAACCACACCCCGACCAGCCCCAGCACGCCGCCGACCACGAACGGGATGCGCCAGCCGTACGCGGTGAGCTGGTCCTCGGTGAGCAGCGAGGTCAACGCGAAGCCCAGCAGCGAGGCCACGAGCAGGGCGACCCCGGTGGAGATGTAGAAGAACGCGGAGTAGCGCCCGCGCCTGCTCGGCGGGGCGATCTCGGCCAGGTAGGCGGAGGCGTTGGACACCTCCCCGCCCAGCGACAGGCCCTGCCCGATCCGAGCGAGCACCAGCAGCCCCGGTGCCGCCCAGCCGATCAGGTCGAAGGTGGGCAGGATCCCGATCAGCAGCGATCCCCCGGCCATGAGCACGATCGTCAGCAGCATCGCGGTCCGGCGCCCGCGCAGGTCGGCGAACCGTCCGAGCAACCAGCCCCCGAGCGGGCGGAAGAAGAACGCCAGCGCGAAGGCGGCCAGGGTGTTCACCAGCGCGAGCTCGCCGGGGAAGAAGCGGCTCGCGAAGTACACGCTGAACGCGCTGTAGATCGTCCAGTCGTACCACTCGATGGCATTGCCGATGCTCGCCGCGACGAGCTTGCGCATCGGGAGCCGGTGCCGCTGCTCGGACGCGCCGGAAGTCGTCGTCACCGTCGGCCGCCTCCCGATCACGGTCTGCTGGAATCGCGTCACACTATGGCGCCGCCGACCGGAAGGGAACCCTTCCCACCGTCCGGGACTTCAGCCGGTGGACGCCAGGGTGAACGGGAGCACGGCCGGCACGCCCCCGAGGCGCAGCGTGCGCGCCACGATCGCCGCGGTCCAGCCGGTGTCGGCGTAGTCGTCCATCAGGAGCACCGGGCCGCCCACGCCGGCCACCTTCGCGGCCAGCTCCTCCGGCACCGTGAACTGACCGCGCAGCGAGCCCACCCGCTGCGCGCTGTTGCCCCGCCGCGGCGTCGTGTCCGGATTGGTCGCGACCTCGCCCAGCAGCGGCAGCCGGCCGATCTCGGCGATCCGCCGGGCGAGGCTGCGCACCAGCACCGGCCTGCTGTTCGAGCCGATCGCCACGACCCCCACCGGCCGCTGCTCCCACTCCCACGCGGCCAGCACCTGCACGCACGCCTGGAACAGGTCCTCGGGCACCTCCTGGTCGGGCACGCCGGTGCCCAGCAGGTCCCGCAGCCGGTTGCCCCAGCCGATGTCGGTCAGCCTGCCCACGGCCCGGCCCGGTTCGGCGCGCTCCCCGCCGGGCAGCCTGCCCGAGACCGGAACGCCCAGGGCGTCCATCCCGGTCGGCCACATCTTGCGCGGCGCGATCTCCACGCCGGGGCGGTGCAGCCGCTCGTGCGCCTGCCGCACGACCCGCTCGTCGACCTCGGCGGAGCGACGCTCGCCGGTGCAGTTGTCGCAGCGACCGCACGGCTCGGCCGCCGGATCGTCGAGCTGGCGGCGCAGGAACTCCATCCGGCAGTCGTCGGTGGCCAGGTAGTCCAGCATCGCCCGCTGCTCGGCGGAGCGTTCGGCCGCGATCCGCTGGTAGCGCTCGGCGTCGTAGGACCAGGGTTCGCCGGTCGCCTCCCAACCGCTCTTGACCCGCCGCACGGCGCCGTCCACGTCGAGGACCTTGAGCACCATCTCCAGCCGGGACCGGCCCAGGTCGACGCGCGGCTCCAGCGCCGCCGTGGACAACGTGCCGCCCTCGGCGAGCGCGTCCAGGACGGCCCGGACCGTGCCCTCCGGCGGGAACGCCATCGACGCGAAGTAGCGCCAGATCTCCTGGTCCTCGGGTCCGGGCAGCAGCAGCACCTCGGCCCGCCGGACGCCGCGACCCGCGCGACCGATCTGCTGGTAGTAGGCGATCGGTGAGGACGGTGCCCCCAGGTGCACCACGAAGCCCAGGTCGGGCTTGTCGAAGCCCATGCCCAGCGCGGAAGTCGCCACCAGCGCCTTCACCCGGTTCCCGAGCAGGTCCTCCTCGGCCCGCTGCCGGTCCTCCGGAGCGGTGCGGCCCGAGTAGGAGGCGACTTCGAAACCCTGATCGCGCAGGTAGCCGGCGACCTCCTCGGTCGCCGCGACGGTCAGGGTGTAGATGATCCCGGAGCCGGGCAGCTCGGCGAGGTTGCTCGCCAGCCACCCGAGCCGCGCCTGCGCCGTGGGCAGCGGCACCACGCCGAGCCGCAGGCTCTCCCGGTCCAGGGTGCCGCGCAGCACCAGCGTCTCCTGCGGATCGCTGAACGCCCCGCCGACGCCCAGCTGGTCGGAGACGTCCTGCACGACCCGGTTGTTGGCGGTGGCCGTGGTGGCCAGCACCGGGACGCCCTCGGGCAGCTCGCCCAGCAGGGTGCGCAGCCTGCGGTAGTCGGGGCGGAAGTCGTGCCCCCAGTCGGAGATGCAGTGCGCCTCGTCGACCACCAGCAGCCCCGCGCTCTGGGTCAGCTCGGGCAGCACGGTGTCCCGGAAGTCGGGATTGTTCAGCCGTTCGGGGCTCACCAGCAGGACGTCGACCTCGCCGACGGCGATCTGCTCCTCGACCTCCTGCCACGCCTGCGGGTTCGCCGAGTTGATGGTCGCGGCCCGCACCCCCGCGGCCTCGGCGGCCTCCACCTGGTTGCGCATCAACGCCAGCAGCGGCGACACGATCACGGTCGGGCCTTCGCCGAGTTCCCGCAGCAGGGCCGTGGCCAGGAAGTACACCGCTGACTTGCCCCAGCCGGTGCGCTGCACGACGAGGGCGCGGCGCCGATCGAGCACCAGCGCCCGGATGGCGTGCCACTGGTCCTCGCGCAGCTCGGCCTCCGGGCCCGCCAGCGCGCGGAGGCGTTCATCGGCCAGTTCCCGCAGGGCGTGTTCGTCCACGACCGTGATTCCTACCGGATGGTGCCGACGCGCCGGAAACCACCCTGCCTGGGCCGATCGTCCGGGTAACCCGGTTGCGGTCGCCGACTACGCTGGTCGCGTGACCACGAGCATCGACGAGGCCGACCGCGACGAGGCGGCCCAGCCGGCGGCCGACGACCAGATCCGCGACCAGGTGCGCGCGGCGGCCCGCGCCGCCCGCGACGCCGCCGCCGAGCTGGCGCTGCTGCCGCGGGGGGCCAAGGACGCGGTGCTGCACGCGATGGCGGACGCGCTCGTCGCCCGCGCACCGGAGGTGCTGGCGGCCAACGAGCTCGACATCGCGCGCGCGGAGGAGAACGGCACCCCCGCCGGGCTGATCGACCGGCTGCGGTTGACCGCCGAGCGCGTCGAGGGCATCGCCGACGGGCTGCGCACGGTCGCCGGGCTGCCGGACCCGATCGGGGAGGTGGTGCGCGGCTCGGTGCTCGCGAACGGCCTGCAGCTCCAGCAGGTCCGGGTGCCGCTGGGCGTCGTCGGCATCGTTTACGAGGGTCGTCCCAACGTGACCGTGGACGCCGCCGGGCTCACCCTGAAGGCGGGCAACGCGGTGCTGCTGCGAGGTTCGTCCTCCGCGGAGCGCTCGAACACCGCCCTGGTCGCGGTGCTCGGGGACGTGCTCGCCGAGCGGGGGCTGCCCACCGCCGCGATCCAGCTGCTGCCCAGCCACGACCGCGCCTCGGTGCGGCACCTGATCACCGCGCGCGGCCTGGTCGACGTCGTCATCCCGCGCGGCGGGGCGGGCCTGATCTCCGCGGTCGTCGAGCAGGCCACGGTGCCCGCGATCGAGACCGGCGTCGGCAACTGCCACGTCTACGTGGACGCCCGGGCCGACGTCGACTCGGCGCTGCGCATCCTGCTCAACTCCAAGGCCCGTCGCCCGAGCGTCTGCAACGCGGCGGAGACCCTGCTGGTGCACCAGGACATCGCCGCGGAGTTCCTCCCCCGCGCCGTCGCCGAGCTGCGCGCCGCCGGGGTGACCGTGCACGGCGACCCGGAGGTCGTCCGGCTCGGCGGGGCCGGCGTGGTGGCCGCCGAGGAGCAGGACTGGGACCTCGAGTACGGCTCGCTCGACATCGCCGCGGCGGTCGTGGAGTCGTTGTCCGCCGCCACCGAGCACATCCGCGCGCACGGCTCCGGGCACACCGAGGCCATCGTCACCGACGACGTGCGCGCCGCGCGCTCGTTCACCGCCCGGGTCGACTCGGCCGCGGTGATGGTCAACGCCTCGACCGCGTTCACCGACGGCGGCGAGTTCGGGATGGGCGCCGAGATCGGCATCTCCACGCAGAAGCTGCACGCCCGCGGCCCGATGGGGCTGCCCGAGCTCACGTCGACGAAGTGGCTCGTGTTCGGCGAGGGGCACGTGCGCCCGGCGGGCTGAGGTCTCGGCACGGGCTCGGGCGAGGGTGTGATGGGTCACCGTGGCGGCGCTCATCGGGGCTGGTCCGGGGCTTGCTGGATTAGGCTGTGCAGCCATGTCTCGTCGGCGCCGTATCGGGGTCATGGGTGGCACCTTCGACCCGATCCACCACGGTCACCTTGTGGCGGCCAGTGAAGTCCAGGCCCAGTTCGGCCTGGAGCAAGTGATCTTCGTTCCGACGGGTCAGCCCTGGCAGAAGGGCCACGGCGCGGTCAGCCCCGCCGAGGACCGCTACCTGATGACGGTGGTGGCCACCGCGTCGAACCCGCGCTTCTCCGTCAGCCGGGTCGACGTGGACCGCAGCGGCCCCACCTACACCGCCGACACCCTCAGCGACCTGCACGAGCTCTGCCCGGACGCGGAGCTCTACTTCATCACCGGCGCCGACGCGCTGGAGCAGATCCTCTCCTGGCACCGGGTGGAGGAGCTGTTCGACCTCGCCCACTTCATCGGCGTCACGCGCCCCGGCTACTCGCTCGACGGTGCCCACCTGCCGCAGGGGTCGGTGTCGCTGGTGGAGATCCCCGCCATGGCGATCTCCTCGACCGGCTGCCGCGAGCGCGTGCAAGCGGGCCTCCCGGTCTGGTACCTCGTCCCCGACGGCATCGTCCAGTACATCGCCAAGCGCGGCCTCTACCGCCCCGACGACGCCGGACCAGCACCGGAGTGGGGGCCGTGATCATCCGGTACGACGTCGGCACACCCCGCTCGGCGCTGCCCGCCCAGCGCCGCGTCGGAGGCATGGCCGCGTCGCCGATCATCATCCACTAGTACGACTAGGCCTCTGCGGCTCCAGCGCTCGTGTGAGGAGTTTCCCTTCTTCATCAAGGGCGGCCCTAAGCCGGATGAAGGAGTCTCGGAGGCGTGTTTCGCCGTCGATGCGCACGGCCTGAAATCCGGCCGGGCGTAGTGGGTTGCCTGGCTGCGGTCACCTGGAACCACTCCATGCGTGCGCTACGGTCAGCAGGATGCCGCATCTTGAAAACGAACAAGCGCCGCTCTAAAAGCCCAGTTCGCGAAGGGTGCTCTCCACGCCCGTGGAGGTGGTCCGCCCGGCGTGCCGGATGTCGGTGGGGACCACGGGTGCTCTCCACGCCCGTGGAGGTGGTCCGTCGTCGCTGACGTGGCTGGAGTCCGGGCAGCGGTGCTCTCCACGCCCGTGGAGGTGGTCCGTGTTGGGGCAGTGGACCGACAGCGAGGACTCCGTGCTCTCCACGCCCGTGGAGGTGGTCCGCCGCAGTACGTGGACATGGGCAACGGCGAGAAGTGCTCTCCACGCCCGTGGAGGTGGTCCGGAGACATGTCCGGCATCGAGGAGATCCGCGCCGTGCTCTCCACGCCCGTGGAGGTGGTCCGGTTCGGCAGACCGTGGAGCGGTACTACAGCAAGTGCTCTCCACGCCCGTGGAGGTGGTCCGTCCCGTAGGTCGTCCAGCTTCGCGCCGGGGACGTGCTCTCCACGCCCGTGGAGGTGGTCCGCGACTGACGTTCCGGTGGCGATCCCGACCTGCGTGCTCTCCACGCCCGTGGAGGTGATCCGATCCGGGCGCGGATCCCGTGGTTGGAGAATCCGTGCTCTCCACGCCCGTGGAGGTGATCCGCACGAGGCAGCGTCCGGGCACGACGACCTGGTGTGCTCTCCGCGCCCGTGGAGGTGATCCGTTCAGCGGCGAACGATCATGCGACCGCTCGAGGTGCTCTCCGCGCCCGTGGAGGTGATCCGCCGGGTGGAGGTGCTCCTTAGCAGGTGAACGACGGCAGGCGCCGTCATGCATTCAGGCAGTTCAGGGGTCGTACTCGCCGGAATCTGCCTGGCCGGCGCTGGTCCACTTCATCACCAAGCGCGGCCTCTGCCGCCCCGACGACGCCGGACCAGCACCGGAGCGGGGGCCGTCAGGTCAGGTCTAGGGCGAGCAGCACGTCGTCGACGTAAGCGCCGTCCACGAGGAACTCCTCGTGCAGGACCCCCTCGACCTGGTAGCCCAGCCGTTCGTAGAGCCGCTGCGCCCGGGCGTTGCTGCTGAGCACCCGCATGGTGATGCGGCGCGAGCCGCGGGCGAGGGCCTCCGCCCGCGCGGCGCGCAGCAGGGCGGTGCCCGCACCGCGTCCCTGGTGCTCCGGTGCGACCGACAACCCGTAGACCCGGTCGACGTGCCCGGAGACCGTCACCAGCCGGGGCTCGGCCGCGGCGGTGGGCACCAGCTTGATGAAACCCACCGGCACGTCCCCGGTGAGGGCCACGAGCACGTGCTCCGGGTGGACCGGCGCGCGGAAGACGTCCTGGTCGGCTCGGGGGCGGGGCAGGATCGAGGACTCCCGGGACCACGCCGCGTTCGCGATGCGCGCCAGATCCGGGCCGTCCTCGCGCCGCGCCCTCCGCACTCGCACGTCGCCTCCTCGGTCCAGGTCGATCTTCCTTCGAGTCTCCGGCCGACGGCAACCGGTTTCCCGCGCGGTGGCGAACGGTCGTCGGTGGCCCCCCGGCGGGCGCGGGTCGGCTGGTGGCGCTGGCTATCCTGGGGCGCGCGGGCGAAATCCATGCCCGCCTGAGAGGAGTGACGTGGCAGCCACTGAGGAAGCCCGCAGGCTGGCCCAGGTCGCGGCGCAGGCCGCGGCGGACAAGAAGGCGAACGACCTCGTGCTGCTCGATGTCTCCGAGCAGCTGGTGATCACCGATTGCTTCGTGATCGCCTCGGCGCCGAACGAGCGCCAGGTCGACGCGATCGTCGAGAGCATCGAGGAGAAGATGCGCGCGGCGGGCACCAAGCCGGTGCGCCGCGAAGGCGCCCGGGAGGGCCGCTGGGTGCTGCTCGACTTCGTCGACGTCGTGGTGCACGTGCAGCACACCGAGGAGCGCGCCGAGTACGAGCTGGAGCGGTTGTGGAAGGACTGCCCGCGGCTGGAGTTCGTGGACAACGCCCTCCCCGCCGAGGAGCAGGACGGCACCGAGTGAGCTTGGACCGCCTCGTGCTGTGGCGGCACGGCGAGACGGACTACAACGCCGCCGGACGCATCCAGGGGCATCTCGACACCTCCCTGACCGCCACCGGCCTCTCCCAGGCGCAGCGCGCTGCCCCCGCGATCGCGGCGTTCGCCCCGGAGACCGCCGTGGGCTCCGACCTGCGCCGGGCCACGGCGACCGCGGCCGCGTTCACCGAGGTGTCGGGGATGCCGGTGCGCCAGGACAAGCGGCTGCGCGAGACCCACCTCGGGGAGTGGCAGGGACTCAGCGGGGCCGAGGTCGAGCACGGTTGGCCAGGGGCGATGGCTATCTGGCGGGGGGACGCGACCTGGTCCCCGCCCGGCGGAGAGTCCCGGGTCGAGGTGGCGGAGCGGGCGTTCGAGGTGGTCGAGGAGCTGGACTCCGCGCACCTGAAGAGCGCGCTGCTCTGCGCGCACGGCGGTCTGATCACCGGGCTGACGGCCCGGCTGCTGGAGCTGCCGGTGGAGCTGTGGCCGGGTCTGGGCGGGATCTCGAACTGCCACTGGGTCGTGCTGACCCGGCGATCCGGATCGGAGCGCTGGCGCCTGACCACCTACAACGGTGGCATACCCGCGTGAAGCCGCACCCCGTTCAAGATCAATTCGCTGGGACGGGGCGTTCGGGATCGGGCGGTTAGGGTTGCGCGCGTGTCCGTAGCCGTCGTCACCGATTCGACCGCGTACCTCCCGCCGGGGTTCGCGCAGCGGCACTCGCTCCGGATCGTGCCCCTGCACGTCAGCGTGCAGGACGAGCATCCGGTGGCGGAGGACCAGTTCGACTCCGGACGGCTGCTCGCGGCCTGGGAGCGCAAGCAGCGCGTGACCACTTCCGGTGCGGGAGCGGGCGAGTTCGCGGCCGCGTACCGGGAGGCGTTCGCCGCCGGTGCGGACGGCGTGGTCTCGGTGCACCTGTCCCGCCGGTTGTCGGGGACCTGGGACGCGGCCCGGCTAGCGGCGCGCGACGTCGACCCGGACCGGATCCGCGTCGTCGACTCGCGGTCCGCCGCGATGGGTCTCGGGTTCGCGGCCCTGGGCGCGGCGGAGAGCGCGCGGGCGGGAGCGGGTCTCTCGGCGGTGGAGAGCACGGCCGCGCTGATCGCGCAGCGCACGCGGACGCTGTTCTCCGTGCAGACCCTGGAGCACCTGCGCCGCGGCGGGCGCATCGGCGCGGCTGCCGCCGTGCTGGGCACGGCCCTGGCGATCAAGCCGCTGCTGCACGTCCACGAGGGCCGGGTGGAGCTGCTGGAGAAGGTGCGCACCACGGCCCGCGCGCACGCCCGGCTGCTCGATCTCGCCGGCCGCGCGGCGGCGAGCGGCCCCGTGTCGGTCGCCGTGCACCACCTCGCCGCTCCGGAGCGGGCGGCGCGGCTGGCCGACCAGCTGCGGGCCGTCTCGGGCGTGCTGGACTGCGTCGTGTCCGAGGTGGGGCCCGTGGTCGGCGCGCACATCGGGCCCGGAGCGCTGGGTGCCGTGGTGCTGCCGGGCGACTGGCGCCAGTCCGGGTGACATCCGAGCTTCATCCGTGAGATGCGAATTCACCCGAGATCGGATGAATTGTTTCACCATTCCGGCGTGAATTAGCTCGAAGTTGTCCACAGGTCCTCGGTTCATCCACAGATCTTGGAATCGGGTCTGGGCGCATCGGTTGGTTGCCCATAGCGTCGAGGGCATGACCACTCCGCTCCACCAGGCCGGGAACACCGCGGATCATTTCGAGCAGGATCCGGATCCGCGTTCCCGGCTGCTCGCGCTCAAGCAGCGGGCAGACCGCGAATCCAGTTCCCGGGAAAGGGAGTTCACCAGGAATTCCGGAGCCGCGCCGCCCGATTCGGAAATCGCGCACGCCTCCCGGGCCGGCCCCGATTCCGGCCGCCACTGCGCGCCGGAGAGCGCAGTGTCGCGGCTGCTGCGCCGCTGGTTGCCCGAATCCGTGCTCCGCGCCAGGGTCGATCCCGGCCGCGCGGGGCGGCTAGGTCTGGCGCTGGCGGCGGTGCTCGCCCTGCTCGTCGTCGTGCTCACCGTCTGGGTGGATCGCCCGGTCGCGGAACCGGCTCCGGTGCCACCGCTGCCGGTGGCGGAGGCCTCGCCCGCTCCGGCTCCGCCCGCGCCACCGCCCGACCTGGTGATCAGCGTCGTCGGCGAGGTGACCCGGCCCGGTCTGGTCGAGGTCCCGCCCGGCTCCCGCGTGGCGGACGCGCTGGCGGCGGCGGGCGGACCGCGGACCCCGGACACCGACATCACCGCGCTCAACCTCGCTCGCAGGCTCGCCGACGGTGAGCAGCTCTACGTCGCGGTCCCGGTGCCCCCGGGCGCGGCGGCAGGACCGGCACCGTCGGGACCCGGCGCCACCCCGGGCAAGGTCGATCTCAACACCGCCACGGAGGAGCAGCTCGATGCGCTACCCGGAGTGGGAGCGGTCACGGCCGAGCGGATCGTGCAGTGGCGCGCCCAGCACGGCCGGTTCGGCTCCGTCGACCAGCTGCAGGACGTCGAGGGCATCGGCGAGAAGCGCATGGCACGGCTCCGCGACCTGGTCGGGGTGTGAGAGCGGCGGATCTCGGGCGCGCGGAGCCGCACGACCTGAGGCTGGTGCCCGCGGCCCTCGCCACCTGGGCGGTGACGTTGGCGGGGCTCCTGGGCGGGTCGGTCACGGCGACCGCGATCGCCTGCGGGGCGGCGGTGCTGCTGGCGCCGGTGCTGGCGGCGCGCCGTCGGCCGTGGCGCGACGGATTGGTGGCGGTGCTGATCGTCGCGGGGCTGGCCTCGACCGGAGTGGCGCTGCGGACGCACGCGATCTCCGAGCACCCGCTCCGGATCGCCGCGCAGCACGGCGAGCGGGTGGAGGTGCGCGCGGAGCTCGCGGAGCCGCCGCGTCCGCTGCAGGGCGCCTCCTACGGTGCTCGCCGGGCGCAGGACCGGTCCCTGGTGCGCGTCCGGCTGAGCTCGATCGAGATCGGCGATCGGCGCACGCGGGTCGGCGGCCGGGCGCTGATGCTGGTGCCCACCGACTCGTGGCGGACGTTGATCGCGGGACAACGGGTGGTGGCGAGCGGGCGGGCGGTGCCCCCGCGGGGCGGCGAGCTGCTGGCCGCCGCGATCCAGGTGAACCGTCCGCCGGGGCGGGTCCTCCCGGCGCCCGGCTGGCAGCGCGTCGCGGAAGACCTCCGGGAAGGCCTGCGCACGATCTCCCGGACCGCGCTGGGTCCGGCGGCCGCGGGGTTGCTGCCGGGTCTGGTGGTCGGCGACACCGGGCGGCTGCCGCCGGAGGTGGTGCAGCAGTTCGACACCGCTGGCCTCACGCACCTGATGGCGGTGTCGGGGGCGAATCTCGCGATCGTCTGCGGGGCGGTGCTGCTGCTCCTGCGGCTGGTCGGCGCGGGGCCGGTGCTCTCGGCGGCGGGCGCGGGCGCGGCGATGCTCGGCTTCGTGGTGCTGGCCGGGCCGGAGCCGAGCGTGCTGCGAGCCGCCGTGATGGGTGCGATCGCGCTGCTCGCCCTGGCGCTGGGGCGGGAGCGATCGGTGCTGCCCGCCTTGTCGGCGGCCGTGATCGGCCTGCTGCTGCTGGCACCGGGCCTGGCCACCACGATCGGCTTCGCGCTCTCGGTGGCGGCGACCGCCGGGCTGGTCCTGCTCGCGCCGGGGTGGGCGCGGGCGCTGCACTCCCGCGGCGTCCCGGTGGGGGTCGCGGAGGCGCTCGCGGTGCCCGCCGCGGCGCATCTGGTGACCGCTCCGCTGGTGGCCGCGATCTCCGGGCAGGTCAGCATCGTCGCGGTGCTGGCGAACCTGCTCAGCGGGCCCCTGGTCGCCCCGGCGACCGTGCTCGGCGTGGCGGCGACCGTGCTCGCCCCGGTCTCGGTGCCGCTGGCGACGGCCCTGGTGTGGTTGGCGGGACCGGAGCTGGAGTGGGTGCTGGCGGTGGCGCGGCACGCGGCGGCGGTACCGGGCGCGGCCGTCGACTGGCCCTCGGGCGTGCCCGGCGGGATCGCGCTGGCGGTCCTGTCGGTGACCGCGTTGGTCGTGCTGCGCGGCCGCCTCGCCCGGCTCCTGCTGGCGTGCCTGGTGCTGGTCGTGGTGGTCGTGGTGATCCCGATCCGGCAGCAGATCGCGCCCTGGCCGGTGCCGGGCTGGTCGGTGGTGGCCTGCGACGTCGGGCAGGGCGACGGCCTGGTGCTGGCGACCGGCCGGGAGCGGGAGGCGGTGGTGGTCGACGCGGGCCCGGATCCGGTGCTGATGGCGGATTGCCTGCGCAGGCTGCGGATTCGCAGCGTGCCGCTGGTGCTGCTGACCCACTTGCACGCCGACCACGTCACCGGCCTGCCCGCCGTGCTCTCCGGCAGGCGGGTCGGCGCGATCGCCGTCGGACCGCTGGACCAGCCCGCCTGGGCGGCGCGGGAGGTGCGCGACACCGCCCGCGCGCACGGTGCGCCAGTGCTGCGGCTGAGCGCGGGACAGCGCCTCCGCTGGCCCGGACTGGTGCTCGACGTGCTCGGGCCGCGCGGGCGGCTGGCTCGCAGCACCTCGGCCGAGGACGCCAACGATGCGTCGCTGGTGGTCAAGGCGACCACTCCGGCGGGTCGGGTGCTGCTGACCGGAGACGTGGAGCTGCCGGGGCAGGGAGCGCTGCTCGCGGCCGGAGCCGACCTGCGGGCGGAGGTGCTCAAGGTGCCGCACCACGGCTCCCGCTACACCACGCCCGAACTGCTCGCCGCGGTGCGCCCGAAGCTGGCGGTGATCAGCGTCGGTGCGGGCAACGACTACGGCCACCCGAGCCGGCTGATCCTGAGCGCGCTCATCCGGGCGGGCGCGCGGGTCCAGCGGACCGATCTCGGCGGGGACATCGCGATCGTGCCCGCGGAGCGGGGCAGCGAGGCCGTGGCGCGCGGAGATCCCGTGCGTCCGGACGACTGAGCCGCTGGCTCACGCACCGGGGGCCGCGACGCGGCGCGGCCCCCGGTGGGCGATCACAGGCCGAGGGCCGCGTTCACGGCCTCGGTGCTGGGGGAGACGGTGGCCTTCGGGCCCACCTGGTCCTGCACCGCGTCCAGGGTCTTGAGCCCGTCACCGGTGATCAGCAGCACCGTCTCCTGGTCCGGGTCGATCTTGCCGGCCTCGATGAGCTTCTTCGCCGTCGCGACGGTCACCCCGCCCGCGGTCTCGGCGAAGATGCCCTCGGTGCGGGCCAGCAGCCGGATGCCCTGGACGACCTCCTCGTCGGAGACGTCTTCGATGGCACCCCCGGTCCGGCGCACCGCGTCGAGCACGTACGGGCCGTCGGCGGGCGCGCCGATGGCCAGCGAGCGGGCGATGGTGTCCGGGCGAACCGGCTGCACCACGTCGTGCTCGCTCTTGAACGCGCTGGCGACGGGGGAGCAGCCGGTGGCCTGCGCACCGAAGATCCGGTACGGGCTCTGCTCGACCAGACCGGTCTGCCCGAGCTCGCGGAAGCCCTTGTCCACCTTGGTCAGCTGCGAGCCGGAGGCGATGGGGACGACGATCTGCTCGGGGAGCCGCCAGCCGAGCTGCTCGGCGACCTCGAAGCCGAGGGTCTTGGAACCCTCCGAGTAGTAGGGGCGCACGTTGACGTTGACGAACGCCCAGTCCTCGTGCTCGGCGGCGAGCTCGGTGGCCAGCCGGTTCACGTCGTCGTAGTTGCCGTCGACGGCGAGCAGCGAGCCGTCGTAGACCGCGCTCATCAGGATCTTCGCCCGCTCCAGGTTGGACGGGACGAGCACCACCGAGTCCCAGCCGGCGCGCGCGGCGGCGGCGGCCACCGCGTTCGCGAGGTTGCCGGTGGAGGGGCAGGCCAGCACCTTGAAGCCGAACTCGCGGGCGGCCGCCAGGGCCACCGCGACCACGCGGTCCTTGAAGGAGTGCGTGGGGTTGCCGGTGTCGTCCTTGATCCAGATCCGCTTGACGCCGAGCGCCTTCGCGAGGTTGTCGGCGCGCACCAGCCGGGTACAGCCGGGCTCGGTGTTCGGGTGCTCCTCGACGTTCGTCGGCACGGGCAGCAACCGCTTGTACCGCCAGATCGAGCGCGGCCCCGCCTCGATGTCCTCGCGGCGGATGCGCCCGAAGTCGTAGGCGACCTCCAGCGGCGAGAAGTCCTCCAGCGAGACGAACTCGGGAGCGAGGGGCTGGCGGTGGCCCTCCTCCTTCGACACCAGCTCGACGGCGGGGCCGAGGTCGTAGGTCTTGCCGGTGGGGTTCGGGGCGTGGGCGGCAGCGGTCATCGCGAGGTCCTTTCCTCATCTGTCCCGCGGGCGGGTCGGAGTTGGCACCAATTTCTTCGACTGCCTCGCGGATGCCGCGAAAGGTCGAGATGGTTGCCGGGGCTTCATCGGGCCGTTCCCTCTGCCCCTCTGGATGAGCGTGTTCGGTTGTGGCTGCAACGCTACGGGAGGGCCTCGACTCCTGGCCAGCGCGGTCCCGGCGCCCGGGAACGGAAGGTGGTGTCAGCGGGTCGTGGGACGATGCCCCCATGAGTTCGCCGTCGGTGGTCCTCGATCCGCTGCACCTGATCCTCGGGGACGAGGAACTGCTGGTGGAGCGCGCCTTGTGGGAGGCGGTGGGTGCCGCCCGCGCGGCCGACCCCGAAACCGAGCTGCGCCGCATCAAGGTGAGTGAACTCACCCCGCCGGAACTCGACGAACTGCTCAGCCCCTCGCTCTTCGCGGAGGGTCGAGTGGTGGCCCTGGACGCCGCGCAGGACGCGGGCAAGGAGATCGCCGAAGCGATCCTCGCGCACGCGAAGCGGCCTTCGGAGGGCGTGGTGCTCGTGATCGTGCACACCGGTGGCGGACGCAGCAAGAACGCCAAGGAGCTGCCGGGCGCGCTGCGCAAGCTCAACGCCCGCGTGACCGAGTGCAACAAGATCACCAAGGGGCCCCAGCGGGAGGCCTTCGTCAAGGACGAGGTGCGGCGCGCGGGCGGGCGCATCGACCCCGCCGGGGTGAACGCTCTGATCGAGTCGGTCGGGTTCGACCTGCGCGAGCTGTCGTCGGCGGCGTCGCAGCTGGTCGCCGATGCCGGCGGCCGGATCGACGAGGCCGAGGTGCGGCGCTACCACCGCGGCAGGGCCGAGGTCACCGGGTTCGCCGTCGCCGAGAAGGCGGTCACCGGCGACCGAGCGGGGGCGTTGGAGGCGCTGCGCTGGGCGTTGCAGCTCGGCGTGGCCCACGTGCTCATCGCTGACGCGCTGGCGGACTCGGTGCGCACCATCGGCCGGGTCGCGGCCCACGGCCGGGGCGACCCGTTCCGGCTCGCGGGGGACCTCGGGATGCCCGCGTGGAAGGTGAAGAAGGCCCAGGCGCAGGCCCGGGGCTGGAGCAGCGGCACGGTCGCGGAAGCGCTGCGCGTGGTTGCCGTGCTCAACGCCGAGGTCAAGGGCATGGCCGCCGACGCCGATCACGCGCTGGAACGCACCGTGCTGCGTCTGACCGAGCTGCACGGGTCGCGGAACTGACCCGGCGACCGGCCCCGGGCGCACGAGAACGGGGCCCGCTCCCCGGAGGGAACGGACCCCGTTGTGGCTCGCGTCGGCCGGGTGAACCCGGCCTGGTGCGGCTCAGAGCTCGTTGGCGACCTTGGCCAGCGCCGACTTCTTGTTGGCGGCCTGGTTGGCGTGGATGACGCCCTTGCCGGCGGCCTTGTCCAGCGTGCGCGCGGCGGCGCGCTGCAGCTCCATGGCCTTGTCCTTGTCGCCGGCGGCAGCGGCCTCGCGGAACTTGCGGATGGCGGTCTTGATCGAGGACTTGACCGACTTGTTGCGCAGGCGGTTGCGCTCGTTGGTCTTGATCCGCTTCATCTGGGACTTGATGTTGGCCACTGCTGGCGCCTCTTCCTTCGATCGGATGGTCGTGCCGCGCTCAATCGGCGCTGCCCCACCGGATCCGGTGGCACGCAGCTTTCCTCCCTGGCGGAACGCCGCACGGCACGGTCGACGATCCTAGCAACGCGGCGCCCGGCCTCCCGCGTCGGTCCTGCCTGCGAGGCGGCTCACACGCGGGCTCCCGCCGCTGCTCCGCGGCTTAGGCTTGCGCTTCGTGTTCACCGCATTGGGTTGGCCCGGGTTCGCCGAGCTGTCGCTGGCCGGGGTGTTGTTCCTGTGCTGCGCGGCCTTCCTCGCGGGCGCGGTGGACGCGATCGTCGGCGGTGGCGGACTGATCCAGCTGCCCGCCATGCTGCTGCTGGTCCCCGGTGGCGACCTGATCTACTCGCTGGGCACGAACAAGCTGGCCGCGGTCGCGGGCACCGCTGCCGCGGCGCGGACCTACGCCAAGCGCACGCCCGTGCCGTGGCGCAGCGCGCTGCCGATGGCGGCGGTGGCGTTCCTCGGGGCGCTGGGCGGTGCGATGTTCGCCGCGTCGTTGCCCGAGAGCGTGCTCACCTACGTGGTGCTGCTGGCCCTGGTCGCCGTCGGGATCTACACCTGGCGCAGGCCCGACCTCGGTTCGGTGGCGGCCCCGCGCTTCGGCCCGGTCCAGCAGACCTGGGTGATGGTCGCGGGCGGGGCCGTGATCGGTTTCTACGACGGCATCGCGGGCCCGGGGACCGGATCCTTCCTGGTGTTCCTGCTCGTCGGGCTGGTGGGCTTCGCCTTCGTCGGGGCCTCCGCCACGGCGAAGGTCGTCAACGTGGCCACGAACCTCGGCGCGCTGCTGTTCTTCATCGCCGCCGGCAAGATCCTCTGGGGATTGGCGCTGGTCATGGCCGTCAGCAACGCGAGCGGCAGCGTGCTGGGCGCGGTGCTGGCCTCCAGTCGCGGGTCGGTGTTCGTGCGGAAGGTCTTCCTCACCGTCGTGGTGGCCCTGGTGGCGAGCCTCGGGTGGAAGCTCGCCACCGGGCTCTGACCGGAGTCGACGGGGCGGTGCGGGAAGCGCGTGCGCTGCGGGGGGACGCACCGCGGCCGCCGCGGTTGAGATCGAGAACACCGGCGGGTCGAGGGAATGATCTGGCCGTCGGTGTGGTTGTATGAGTCGGCCGATTTTTGTGTTCGTGTTCGACACGCTCGCGAAAGTTGCGGGCGCGACTCTGTCCTGAGCGCAAGCTGGAGAGTTCGCCGTCTGGACTAGGCCCCGGTGCTCGCGCGGTGCGACGCCGGTTACTCATCAGCTGTGAGGAGACAGAGATGGCACAGGGCACTGTGAAGTGGTTCAACTCGGAGAAGGGCTTCGGCTTCATCTCCCCCGACGGTGGCGGCCCGGACGTCTTCGTCCACTACTCGGCCATCGACGGCAACGGCTTCCGCACCCTGGAAGAGAACCAGGCCGTGACCTTCGAGATCACCCAGGGCCAGAAGGGCCCGCAGGCCAGCGGCGTGCGCCTGGTCTGATCCTGGTGATCAGCGCGTCGGGCCCCGCACCCTCGTGGTGCGGGGCCCGACGTCGTTTCGGCCTCGGCGCGGCCCGGGTACAACGGAACTCGTGGAGGTCCTCAACAGCCGCGTGATCGTCCGGCCGCTCGACCCCGAGCGCTCCTTGCGCTTCTACCGCGACGTGCTCGGGCTCGCGATCGCCCGCGAGTTCCCCGGCGGCACCGTGTTCTTCCTCGGGCAGGGCTTCCTCGAGCTGTCCGGCCGGGGGGAGCACGGTCCCAGCCCGGATCAGGCGTTGTGGCTGCAGGTGCGCGACGTGCGCGCGGAGTTCGACCGCCTCCGGGAGTTCGGCGTGCCCGCCGAGTCCGAGCCGACTCGTCGCCCGTGGGGGCTCGACGAGGCCTGGATCGCGGATCCGGACGGCTTGCGCATCGCGCTCGTCGAGATCCCGGAGGGCCACCCGATCCGCTTCGACCAGCGTCCCCGCTGAGCCCGGCGGGCCCGCCCCCGGAGTTGGGCACTGGGCGCGGGTCGCCACGTGGGACGATGTGGGCTGAACGCGCGCCCCGCGAGGACCCCGAGATCCCAAGGAACACCGAGTGAGCAGCTTCGCCGACAACACCTTCACGGACCCGGAGCGCATCCGGAACTTCTGCATCATCGCGCACATCGACCACGGCAAGTCGACGCTGGCCGACCGGATGCTGCAGCTCACCGGGGTGTTGGGGGAGCGGGCCTACCGGGCGCAGTACCTGGACCGGATGGACATCGAACGGGAACGCGGCATCACGATCAAGGCGCAGAACGTTCGCCTGCCGTGGACCAAGGACGGTGTCGACCACGTGCTGCACATGATCGACACCCCCGGTCACGTGGACTTCACCTACGAGGTGAGCCGTTCGCTGGCGGCCTGCGAGGGCGCGATCCTGCTCGTCGACGCGGCGCAGGGCATCGAGGCGCAGACGCTGGCGAACCTGTACCTGGCGATGGAGCACGACCTCCAGATCATCCCGGTGCTCAACAAGATCGACCTGCCTGCCGCCGAGCCGGAGAAGTACGCCGCCGAGCTCGCGCACATCATCGGGTGCGAGCCCTCTGACGTGCTGAAGGTGTCGGCGAAGACGG
This sequence comes from Saccharopolyspora antibiotica, assembly GCF_047200635.1. Classification (NCBI taxonomy): domain Bacteria; kingdom Bacillati; phylum Actinomycetota; class Actinomycetes; order Pseudonocardiales; family Pseudonocardiaceae; genus Saccharopolyspora; species Saccharopolyspora antibiotica. The sequence continues at coordinate 26,631 of NZ_JBJZOI010000009.1, forward strand.
GGGAGGGCGTCGGCGCGGTCCTCGACGAAGTCGTGCGTCAGATCCCGGCGCCGCAGGGCGAGCACGACTCCCCGCCGCGCGCGATGATCTTCGACTCGGTCTACGACACCTACCGCGGCGTGGTGACCTACATCCGCGTGGTCGACGGCAAGATCACCCCGCGCCAGCGCATCCGCATGATGTCCACCGGTGCCACGCACGAACTGCTCGAAGTCGGGATCATCTCCCCGGAGCCGAAGGTCTCCGTCGGGCTCGGCGTTGGCGAGGTCGGCTACCTGATCACCGGGGTGAAGGACGTCCGCCAGTCCAAGGTCGGGGACACGGTGACCGCCGAGCGCAAGGGCGCGCAGCAGGCGTTGGGCGGCTACCGCGAACCCAAGCCGATGGTCTACTCCGGCCTGTACCCGGTCGACGGTTCGGACTACCCGGTCCTGCGCGAGGCGCTGGACAAGCTGCAGCTCAACGACGCGGCGCTCACCTACGAGCCGGAGACCTCCGGCGCGCTGGGCTTCGGCTTCCGCTGCGGGTTCCTCGGCCTGCTGCACCTGGAGATCACCCGGGACAGGCTGGAACGCGAGTTCGGCCTGAACCTGATCTCGACGGCGCCGAACGTCGTGTACCAGGTGAAGCTGGAGGAGGGCGAGGAGCTGGAGGTCACGAACCCCTCGGACTGGCCGGAGTCGAAGATCGGCGAGATCCACGAGCCGATCGCGAAGTGCACCGTGATCGCCCCGTCCGAGTTCGTCGGCACGATCATGGAGCTGTGCCAGAGCAGGCGCGGTCGGCTCGAAGGCATGGACTACCTCTCGGAGAGCCGGGTGGAGCTCCGCTACACCCTGCCGCTCGCCGAGATCGTGTTCGACTTCTTCGACCACCTCAAGTCCCGCACCCGCGGCTACGCCTCGATGGACTACGAGGAGTCCGGCACCCAGAGCTCGCAGCTGGTGAAGGTGGACATCCTGCTGCAGGGCGAGCCGGTCGACGCCTTCAGCGCGATCGTGCACAAGGACTCGGCTTACGCCTACGGCACGAAGATGACCTCGAAGTTGCGCGAGCTGATTCCGCGCCAGCAGTTCGAGGTGCCGATCCAGGCGGCGATCGGGTCGCGGATCATCGCCCGCGAGACGATCCGCGCCATCCGCAAGGACGTGCTCGCCAAGTGCTACGGCGGTGACATCAGCCGGAAGCGCAAGCTGCTGGAGAAGCAGAAGGAGGGCAAGAAGCGGATGAAGACCATCGGTCGGGTCGAGGTCCCGCAGGAGGCCTTCGTCGCCGCGCTGTCCACCGACGACTCGGGCAAGGACGACAAGTCCAAGTCGAAGAAGTGACCCCGGAGCGTGCGGTGCCCACCATCGGGCGCCGCACGCCCTGATCGGGCCGCCATAGCCGTCGCCTATGGCGTGCATCGTGAACCGGTCTGGCCGTGCGCCCGGGCGGTCCCGACCAGGTCGGCTCCCCGCCCGATGTGCTGCGCGCCGCACCGCCGGGCCCCCTCCGGAGCGCGCGAAACCTCGTTCGCGGCAGTTCGCCGATTAGCATTCGGTCTGCACCGCGGAGCCGCGGAAATCGTTGCGCCAGTTGCGGTTTTCCCCTCCCGTGCCCGTTTCAAACGCAGCGCTCAGGAGGTAGCACATGGGAGCATCCGATGTATCGCGTGAACACCTGCCGATTCCGGACGCCCCGCCCCCTTCCGCCACCTCGCTCGACGCCAGGGATCAGGACCCGGCCTTCGTCCCGGCGCCGCCGCTGACTCCTCCGGCCGGTGCGCCGAACGTGGTGCTCGTGCTCATCGACGACATGGGCTTCGGTGCTTCCAGCTCGTTCGGCGGCCCGTGCCGGATGCCCGCCGCCGAGCGGCTCGCCGACGGCGGGCTGCGCTACTCCCGCTTCCACGTCACCGCGATCTGCTCCCCGACGCGGCAGGCCCTGCTGACCGGGCGCAACCACCACTCGGTCGGCATGGGCGTCACCACCGAGATGTCCAGCGCGGCGCCCGGCTACTGCGGCATCCGACCGCGCAGCGCCGCCACCCTCGGGCAGGTCCTCAGCGGCAACGGCTACAACACGGCCGCGTTCGGCAAATGGCACCAGACCCCGGCGCGGGACGTCAGCCCGGCCGGGCCCTTCGACCGCTGGCCGACCGGCGAGGGGTTCGAGAAGTTCTACGGCTTCCTGTGCGCGGAGATGAACCACTGGTACCCGGTGCTCTTCGACGGCACGAACCCGGTCGAGCCGGACCGGAAGCCGGAGGACGGCTACCACCTCTCCGAGGACCTGGTGGACCAGGCGATCGACTGGGTGCGGACCAGGCACACCTTGAAGCCGGAGACGCCGTTCTTCACCTACCTGCCGTTCGGTGCCACGCACGCGCCCTACCACGTGCCGCAGGAGTACCGGGACAGGTACCGCGGGGCGTTCGACCACGGCTGGGACCGGCAGCGCGAGATCACCCTGGAGCGCCAGAAGGAGCTCGGCGTGGTCCCGCAGGACGCGGAGCTGGCGCCGTGGGCCGAAGGCGTGCCGCACTGGGACGAGCTCTCGGAGGAGGAGCAGCGCGCCGCCGCGTCGCTGATGGAGCTCTACGCGGGCTTCGCCGAGCACACCGATGACCAGGTGGGGCGTTTCGTCGACGCGCTGGACGAACTCGGCGAGCTCGACAACACGATCTTCATCTACATCCTCGGGGACAACGGTGCGTCCGCCGAGGGCGGCTTGGGCGGCACGCTCAACGAGCACCGCTTCGCGACCGGGATCCCCGACACCGCCGAGTTCATCAACGCCAACCGGGACGCCCTCGGCGACGCCACCACCCACGCGCACTACCCGGTCGGCTGGGCGCTGGCGATGAACACCCCGTACCAGTGGACCAAGCAGGTCGCCTCGCACCTCGGCGGTACCCGGGACGGGATGATCGTGCACTGGCCGCGCGGGATCGAGGAGCGCGGTGCGATCCGCGACCAGTGGCACCACGTGATCGACGTGATGCCGACGATCCTGGAGGCAGCCGGCATCCCGCATCCGAACTCGGTGCAGGGCGTGTCGCAGCAGCCGATCGAGGGCACCAGCATGCTCTACAGCTTCAACGACGCCCAGGCGCCCGACCGGCACCGCGTGCAGTACTTCGAGATGGTCGGCAACCGCGGGATCTACCACGACGGGTGGATGGCGGTGACCCGGCACGGGACGCCGTGGGAGATGGTGCAGGACGGCACCCGCCGGTCCTTCGACGACGACCGCTGGGAGCTCTACGACACCAACGTGGACTGGACCCAGGCCCGCGACATCGCCGCCGAGCACCCGGGCAAGCTGCGCGAACTGCAGCAGCTGTTCCTGGTGGAGGCGGCCAAGCACCAGGTGTTCCCGCTGGACGACAGGATGACGGAGCGGGAGAACCCGAAGGAGGCCGGTCGGCTCGACCTGTTCGGCGACCGCCGGACGATCACCTTCCACGCCGGGGCGAAGCGGCTCACCGAGGAGACCGCGCCGAACGTGAAGAACCGCTCGCACGTGATCACCGCACTGGTCGAGGTGCCCGAGGGCGGGGCCGGCGGCGTGGTCGTGGCCCAGGGCGGGCGCTTCGGAGGCTGGTCGCTGTACTTCCACGAGGGGCGGCCCAGCTACGCCTACAACTACTTCGGCATCGAGATCTACAAGATCACCGGAGAGCGGCTGGCGGCCGGTGAGCACGAGGTGCGGCTCGATTTCGGCTACGACGGTGGCGGGGTCGGCAAGGGCGGCGAGGCGCGGCTGATCGTCGACGGCGCCGAGGTCACCTCGGGCCGGATCGAGGCGACGATCCCGTACTACTTCGCCTTCGACGAAACCTTCGACGTGGGTGTGGACCGGGCGTCCCCGGTGGTGGACGACTACGCGCCGGTGGACAACGCCTTCACCGGTCGGTTGCGGTCGGTCCGCTTCGACCTGGGCGACGACCTGGCCAGCGATCTGGAGTCCGATGCGGGGCGGGAGCGCTTCCGCGCAGCGCACGACTGATCCGCTGCCCGGTCCGGCGGACGTTCGCCGGACCGGGCACACCGCCCGCGGCGATTACGGTGGCCCGGACGGGAAGGAGGCGGTGTGGAGCGTCGAGAGGTCGAGTACTTCCTCGCCATCGCCGAGCAGGGCAGCTTCACCGGCGCGGCCAAGGCGCTGCGCGTCGCGCAACCGTCGCTGTCCGCCGCGATCGGGCAGTTGGAGAACCGCCTGGGTGGCAAGCTGTTCCACCGGCTTCCGCACGGCGTGCGCCTGACCCCGGCGGGGGAGGCGCTGCTCGAACCCGCACGCCAAGTGGTGCGGGACCTGAGCACCGCGCGGGACTCGGTGCGACAGGTGCTCGGCCTGACCGCGGGCCGGCTGGACATCGTGGCCCAGACGACGCTCGCGGTGGACCCGTTGGCCAGGCTGATCGGTGACTTCCTCCGGCACCACCCGCAGGTCGACGTCCGGGTGGTCGACCAGGAGCTGGGCAGGACCGCGACCGGTAGCGTCCGGACCGGTGAGTGCGAGCTCGGCGTGGTCGACGCCAGCACCGATCCGGAGGGCATGGACGGCGTCCTGCTCGCCGGACGGCAGATCTACGCCGTGCTGCCTCCCGGCGAGCACGCCCAGAAGCGGATCGGGTTGTCCGAACTGGCCGCCCGGGATTTCGTCGCCACTCCGGAGGGCACGGCGACCCGCGCGGTCATCGAGGACGTGGTGGCCGCCAGAGGGCTCCGGCCGAAGGTGTCGGTGGAGACAGCGCACCTGGCGATGGTCGTCCCGCTGGTGCTGGCCGGCGCGGGCGTCACCCTGTTGCCGGAATCGATGGCGGTGGGCGCGTCCCGGGAGGGTGCGACGGTCCTCCCGCTGCGCCCGAAGGTGGTGCGTGCCAGCCGGTTGCTCTGGCGTCCCGGCCCGCTCTCACCCGCCGCCACCCGCTTCATCGAACTCGTCTCGAAGACGGCCGTGCCACCGCGGCACCGCCGGTGAACGCGGTTCCCGAAGCGACTCCGGGAACCCGGCTCACTCCGGGGCTCAGTGGGATTCCAGGAAGGCGTACACGTCCGCCTCGTCCACCCCGGGGAAGGTGCCCGACGGCAGCGCGGAGAGCACGTGCGAGTGCGCCCGGGCCGACGGCCAGACCATTCCCTGCCACCGGTTCGACAGCTCCGTCGGTGGTCGCTGGCAGCACTCTCCGTTCGGGCAGCGGGACTTCGAGTGGTTCGTCGTCTCGCGCCCCCGGAACCAGCGGGATTCCGCGTAGGGGACGCCGAGCGTGATGGCGAAGTCCCGGCCGCGGTTGGGATCGACGTGCGCGACGCACCAGTGGGTCGCTCCCGGTTTGTCCGTGTACTGGTAGTGCGTCGAGTACCGATCCGGTGAGGCGAACACCATCCTCCCGGCCCAGTGCCGGCACATTCGCTGCCCCTCGATGGCGCCCGCCGGGTCGGTGGGGAAGACCAGGCCGTCGTTCTCGTAGGCCTTGTAGATGATCCCGGTCTCGTCGTTGCGGACGAAGTGGCACACCAGGTCCAGGTACTCCGTGGCGAGGTTGGTGAACCGGTGCGCGGCCATCTCGTAGGAGACGGAGAACACGTCGCGGAGGTCCTCGACGGCCAGATCGCGTTCTGCCTTCGCCTGCTGCAGGTAGCTGACCGCGGCCTGCTCGGGCATGAGCACGGCAGCCGCGAAGTAGTTCGCCTCGACCCGCTGGCGCAGGAAGTCCGCGAAGTCCCGGGGCTGGTCGTGGCCCAGGGTCAGGTGGCCGAGCGTCTGGAGCAGGATGGTCCGGGGGCTGTGCATGCCCAGCGACTCCCGCCGCAGGAAGATCCGGCTGTTGCGCAGGTCGGTGATCGAGCGCACCGATCGCGGCAGATCGGTGACGAACCGCAGCCCGTAGCCCATGTGCGTGGCGATGGACTGGATGACGCCCTCGGACAGCGCTCCGCCGTGATAACCGACCCGTTCGAGGATGCCGGAGGCGGCCTTCTCGATCTCCGGGAAGTAGTTGCCGTGCTCGCGCATCATCCGGCGCAGCTCGGCGTTCGCCTTGCGCGCCTCCTCCGGAGTGGCGACCTGCTTGGTCTCGCGCCGCTTCAGCTCCTGGTAGAGGGCGAGGACGTGCTCCAGCGCCTCGGTGGGAACCCGCTTGCCCACCTTGAGCGGGGGCACGTCGAGCCGCTGGTACAGCGGGTCGAGCTGCGCCTGCTCGACGGCGATCTCCAGCTCCGCGCGGCGGTTCGGCGGCTTCTTCGACAGCAGCTCGTCCACCGAGCTGCCCAGCGCCTCGGCCAGGGCGCGCAGCAGCGAGAGCTTCGGCTCGCGGTGTCCGTTCTCCAGCAAGGAGAGCTGGGAGGGGGCGCGCCCCACCTTCTCGCCGAGCTCCACCAGGGTGAGCCCGGCGGCGCGGCGGAGGTGGCGCAACCGCTGACCGAAGACCAGGAGGTCTTGGTCGTTGGAAAAATTGCGGTCTTCTTCGGTGGCGAACTCGGGCATGGCGTTGATGCTAGCAGAAAAAACGACGAAGTTTCCCTTGATTTTTCTCGGAACTGGCTGGTTCCGGAGCAACACTGGGTTCAGCAACGCCGCACCGAACAGCCCGAGAGGGGAAGACCATGAGCCTCCAGCCCGGAACCCGCCAGCAGGCGATCAAGGCCGCCGAGGAGCTCCAGCGCGAGTGGGACACCGACCCGCGCTGGAAGGGCGTCGAGCGCACCCACACCGCCGCGGACGTCGTCCGGCTGCGGGGCTCCGTGCAGGAAGAGCACACGCTGGCCCGCCACGGCGCCGAGAACCTGTGGAAGCTGCTCCAGGAGAACGACTACATCAACTCGCTGGGCGCGCTGACCGGCAACCAGGCGGTCCAGCAGGTCCGCGCGGGTCTCAAGGCGATCTACCTGTCCGGCTGGCAGGTCGCCGCGGACGCCAACCTGGCGGGTGAGACCTACCCGGACCAGAGCCTCTACCCGGCGAACTCGGTCCCGCAGGTGGTCCGCCGGATCAACAACGCCCTCAAGCGCGCCGACCAGATCAGCTGGTCCGAGGCGCTGGACCCGGAGGCCGCGGAGACCGAGTCGGAGCCGACGAACTGGCTGGCGCCGATCGTCGCCGACGCCGAGGCCGGATTCGGCGGCGTGCTCAACGCCTACGAGCTGATGAAGAGCATGATCCAGGCCGGTGCGGCCGGCGTGCACTGGGAGGACCAGCTCGCCTCCGAGAAGAAGTGCGGTCACCTGGGCGGCAAGGTGCTCATCCCCACCGGCCAGCACGTCAAGACCCTCAACGCCGCGCGCCTGGCCGCCGACGTCGCGGGAGTGCCCTCGCTGGTCGTCGCCCGCACCGACGCGCAGGCGGCCACGCTGCTGACCAGCGACATCGACGAGCGCGACCAGAGGTTCGTCACCGGTGAGCGGACCTCCGAGGGCTTCTACAAGGTCACCAACGGCATCGAGCCCTGCATCGCCCGCGGCCTCGCCTACGCGCCGCACGCGGACCTGATCTGGATGGAGACCTCGAAGCCGGACCTGGAGGTCGCCAAGCGGTTCGCCGAGGCGATCAAGGCCGAGCACCCCGATCAGATGCTCGCCTACAACTGCTCGCCGTCGTTCAACTGGCGCAAGAACCTGGACGACAGCACCATCGCCAAGTTCCAGCGCGAGCTCGGCCACATGGGCTACAAGTTCCAGTTCATCACGCTTGCCGGCTTCCACGCGCTGAACTACAGCATGTTCGACCTGGCCAAGGGCTACGCCGCGGACGGCATGACCTCCTACGTCGACCTGCAGGAGCGCGAGTTCGCCGCCGAGGAGCGGGGCTACACCGCGACGCGCCACCAGCGCGAGGCGGGCACCGGCTACTTCGACCTGATCAGCACGGCGGTGAGCCCGGACTCGTCGACCACGGCGCTGGCCGGTTCGACGGAGACCGCGCAGTTCTGACCCGAGCTGGTCCGGTGCCGAGCACCGGACCCGGCGGGGTGGCCCCGGTAGCCCGGGGCGCCTCGCGACCCGGCGGAGACGCGCTCCCCTTCGGAGCGCTCCCCGGAAACGCACCAGCGGCCCTGTGGCGGGGTGTGCACGATCGCGGTGGTGCGGGTGGGCGGGAATCCCCTGATGGGGGTTCCCGCCCACTTCTTCGTCACACCTTCCGGTGAGAGGTGCATCAGGACGGCCTCGTCGGTCCTCTTCATCGCAGAACGGTTCCGCGGCGGTGCGGGACACGAGCGGAAGGGGACGACGATGATGCGCATCGAGGCGGGGACGGGACGGCCGTTCCACACCCAGGACCTGGCGGGCTGGCCGGACGACGGCCGCCGGTACGAGCTGATCGACGGTGAGCTGATGGTGAGCCCGGTGCCGGGCTGGCCGCACCAGGCCGCGGTGGTGGAGCTGGCCTCGCAGCTGCACATCGCCTGCACCTCGGAGTACCGCGTGCTTCCGGCGCCGTTCGCGGTGCGGCCGGACCCCTTCACCGAGCTGAAGCCGGACCTCCTGGTCGCGCGGCACGACGACCTCACGCTGCGGGATCTGCCCGCCGCGCCGGTGCTCGCGGTCGAGGTGGTCTCGGCGGGCAGCAGGCTCAAGGACACGACGTTGAAGAAGGCCGTCTACGCGCGGCTGGGCGTGCGGTTCTTCTGGCTGGTCGATCCGGACCTGGAGGAACCGGGGATCGCGGCCTGGGAACTGGTCGGCGGGTCCGGGTACCAGCGCGTCGCCCGGGTGCGCGACGACGAGGTGTTCGAGGTCGATCGCCCGTTCCCGGTCAAGCTCACCCCGGCGGACCTCGTGGCGGGGCTGCGGCCGTGAGAGGGGCCCCGGTCCGGGCAGGCGATGGCCGGTCCGGGGATCCCGTCCGGCCCTCGTGATCCGGTGCCGCGCCGGGCTTCCGGCCGGAGCGGTGGGGCGTTCGGGATTGGCGGGCCCGTGGAGCGCGGTTCGCGGCCGGGTGCCTGCCACCTGATGTCGGGTCCCCCGGCGTGCCCGGGTCTCGTGACGCGGGTCTTCGGAGGTGGGCCGGGCGGCGGGTCCCGGGGGAACTCGGCCTGAGGGGGAAGCCGCCGGGTGCGGTCCTCGCCGCGAGGCCGTCTGCGGGGAAGGGGCGCTCCTCGCGGGCGCGGGTGGCCGGAACTAGGGTCGGAGGCATGATCGAGCAGCGGAGTGCTCCGGTGATCGCGGCTCCGATGGCGGGTGGGGTCTCCACCCCCGAGCTGGTCGCGGCCGTGGGTGGTGCGGGCGGATTCGGCTTCCTCGCGGCGGGTTATCTCGCCGAGGACGACCTGACCGGGCAGATCCGGCGGGTCCGGGAGCTCAGCGCGGAGCCCTTCGGGGTGAACCTCTTCGTCCCGGGACCGAGGTGCGAGGACGATCTCGCCGACTACCGGGCGCGGGTGGAGGCCGAGGCCGCGCGTCACGGCGTGCAGGCCGGTTCCGGCCACTGGGACGACGACCACTACCAGGCGAAGGTCGAGCTGGTGATCGCCGAGCGGGTACCGGTGGTGTCGTTCACCTTCGGCTGCCCGGAACCGTCCACGGTGGGCCGGTTGCACGAGGCCGGGATCGAGGTGGTCTGCACGGTCACCACGCCCGAGGAGGCGCGGCGGGCGGCGGCGGCCGGGGCGGACCTGCTGTCCGTGCAGGGCTCCGAAGCGGGCGGGCACCGGGCGGTGTTCGAGGACGACGAGGAGTCCGCGGCCGGTGGCGAGCTGTTCGGCGTGCTCGGCGCGCTGCGCGTGATCGCCGGGGCGGTGGACCTCCCGCTGATCGCGGCGGGCGGCATCGTCTCCGGTGCGGATCTGGCCGCGGTGCTGGCGGCCGGGGCGGTGGCCGGGCAGCTCGGCACGGCCTTCCTGCGCTCGGACGAGGCGGGCACCGCGCCGACCCAGCGCGCGGAACTCGCGGCGGGCACCCGGGACACCGCGATCACGCGGGCGTTCAGCGGGCGCCCGGCGCGGGGCCTGGTGAACCGCTTCCTGCGCGAGCACGGCCCGCACGCCCCCGCCGCGTACCCGCAGCTGCACCACCTCACGAAACCGGTGCGGGGTGCGGCGGGCCGCGCCGGCGATCCCGAGGCGATGTCGCTGTGGGCCGGACAGACCTACGCGCAGGCGACGAGCGGCCCGGCCGCCGAGGTGGTCCGGTCGGTCGTCGAGCAGGCCCGCGCGGCGCTCGCCGCCGCCCGCGATCGGCTGGGGTGAGCTCGCCCCGTGCTCGCGGACCGGGCGCGGTGCCCGGGCGGCGGCGTACGTAGATTGGCCCCGTGAGCCAGGTGGAGTCGGTGAACGTCGCGGTGCTGCGCAGCGGTGCGTGGACCGGCCGGATGGGCAGTTCGGGGATCGACAAGCGACCGGTGCCGGGCAAGGTCCTGTTCACCGAGAGCGGCGTGCGGGGCGATCAGGTGATCGACCGCGAGCACCACGGTGCCTGGTACCAGGCGGCCTACGCCTTCGACGTCGAGGACCTGCGGTTCTGGTCGGCGGAGCTGGGCAAGGACCTGGTGCCGGGCAACGCGGGGGAGAACCTGAGCCTGGCCGGGTGTGACTCCAGCGCCGCGCTGGTCGGCGCGCGCTGGCGCGTCGGTGGCGCGGTGCTGCGGGTGACGGGACCGCGCACTCCGTGCCGGGTGTTCGCCGGGTTCTGGGACGTCCGCGGTCTGGTGAAGCGGTTCGCCGCGGTCGGCCGCCCCGGTGCCTACTTCGCGGTGGAGCAGCCGGGGGAGATCGCGGCGGGTGACCGGGTGGAGGTGCTGAGCGAGCCCGGGCACTCGGTGACGGTCGCGGACGTGCTCGCGCTGGGCATGGGGGATCGGGACCGTCGCGAGCACGTCGCCGGGGCCGCTGACGACCTCCCCGAGAAGTGGCGGGTCTCGCTCGGGCTCGCCGAGCGGGACGTGACGCGCTGACCACCCGCCCGTGAGCCGTTGCGCGTTCAGGTGTTCGACACCGCGACGACGCGCTCGACGGTCTCAGGTACGGCGTCGCGGATCTCGGCCCGCGTTCCCGGCTCCTGCGGCGTCGACGACGGCGAGCGTCGTTGCCAACCCGTTCCGCCTCGTCGGCTCCGCTCCGGAGCGGACGGTGGTCGCCCGGGGAACCCGGGGCTGTGCCGCCGGGATCACGCGGGCGCCGCGTTCCGGGTGAGCTCGCGGAGCCTTCGCCGGGGGAGGGGTCGTCGTCGAACGACGCCGTCGTCGGCTGCGCGGGTTCAGGCGGCCGCTCCGCCGCTCGGTGACGTTCGACGTTCGGTGCGCGGCCTCGCGGAGCGCCTCGACCGCCGGGGCTTCCAGCGCGGCGCGGGCCGCGAAGATGCCCGCGCCTCGGCCCGCTCCGCGCCCGGACCAGCCGCTCGTGCACGGCCACCGGCCGGGTGGTGCGGGGCCTCGCGGAAAGCGCCCCGGGAGACCGGAGGAGCCTCGCCGCGCTCGGTTCCGACCAGCCATCTCCCGGGTTCGAGGTGAGCCCCGCCCCCGCGAGCGCTCGCGCGGGGAACTCCGGGCGGCGCCGCCCGGTGCCGGAACGTCCGGGGACCCCTGTCGAGCGCTCCTCCGGGCGGTTCTGGCCACCGCAGCGCGGCGGATGCCGGAGCTGGTCCGTCGACGATCTCGTCGTGCCCCGTCCGTGAAGTCGGCGCGTCGAGCGACTCGCGGCGCGGGAGGTCAACGTGCCCGGGCGCTGGATTCGTGCGGGCCGGGCGACCCGGACCCGCGGCTCGCTCCCGGCGATCCCCGCCCGACCGTCGGAGGTGCCCCCGGGCTCCGCCGCTGGTCGAGGCGCGATCGGTACTCGCGCGCGGGGAGTTCACCCGTTCGACCGCTGTGATGCCCGACACCTCTTGCGGCCGGATCGGCTACGCTGATGGTTGGGTGACCGAAGGTTGGAACCCCGAATAAGTGCCACCTGGGGGCGAGCTCCGGGAGAGCCGCTTCCGGCGGCGGGCGCGACCGGGATCAACGGTGAGATCGGCGAAAGGTGCGGTGCGGTATGTCCCAGGAGCTGGAGCACTTCATCGGCGGCAAGCGGGTCGCCGGGAACTCCGGGAACTTCGGCGACGTGTTCGACCCGAACACCGGCCGGGTGCAGGCCAAGGTCCCGCTGGCCGGTGCCGAGGAGGTCGCCGCCGCGGTCGCCAACGCGGCCGAGGCACAGCCGGGCTGGGCGGCTCAGAACCCGCAGAAGCGGGCCCGGGTGCTGATGCGCTTCCTGCAGCTGGTCAACGAGGAGATGGACTCGCTGGCGCGGCTGCTGTCGGCCGAGCACGGCAAGACCGTGGCCGACGCGAAGGGCGACATCCAGCGCGGGCTGGAGGTCGTGGAGTTCGCCGTGGGCATCCCGCACCTGCTCAAGGGCGAGTACAGCGAGAACGCGGGCACCGGCATCGACGTGTACTCGCTGCGCCAGCCGCTCGGCGTGGTCGCGGGCATCACGCCGTTCAACTTCCCCGCGATGATCCCGCTGTGGAAGGCGGCGCCCGCCATCGCCGCGGGCAACACCTTCGTGCTCAAGCCCTCCGAGCGGGACCCCTCCGTGCCGCTGCGGCTGGCCGAGCTGTTCGTCGAGGCCGGGTTGCCGCCGGGCGTGCTCAACGTGGTCAACGGCGACAAGGTCGCGGTGGACGCCGTGCTCACCGACCCCAGGGTGCGGGCGGTCGGGTTCGTCGGTTCCTCCGCGATCGCCGAGTACATCTACAGCACCGCCGCCGCGCACGGGAAGCGCGCGCAGTGCTTCGGCGGCGCCAAGAACCACATGATCGTGATGCCGGACGCCGACCTGGATCAGGCGGTGGACGCGCTGGTCGGTGCGGGCTACGGCTCGGCGGGCGAGCGGTGCATGGCGATCTCGGTGGCGGTGCCGGTCGGGCAGGCCACCGCGGACGCGCTGGTCGAGAAGCTGGTCGCGCGGGTGAACCAGCTCAAGATCGGCACCAGCTTCGACGAGTCCGCGGACTTCGGGCCGCTGGTGACCGCGCAGGCCAAGGACCGGGTGGACGAGCTCATCGCCTCCGGGGTGGAGGAGGGGGCGCGGCTGCTCGTCGACGGTCGCGGCTTCCAGCTCGCGGGCCACGAGGACGGGTTCTTCGCGGGCGCCTCGCTGTTCGACCACGTCACCCCGGAGATGCGGATCTACCGCGAGGAGATCTTCGGGCCGGTCCTGTCGGTGGTGCGCGCCGCGGACTACGAGGAAGCGCTCCGGCTGCCGAGCGAGCACGAGTACGGCAACGGAGTCGCCATCTTCACCAGGGACGGCGACGCGGCGCGCGAGTTCGTCAGCCGCGTCGACACCGGCATGGTCGGCGTGAACGTGCCCATTCCGGTGCCGATCGCCTACCACACGTTCGGCGGCTGGAAGCGCTCCGGATTCGGCGACCTCAACCAGCACGGGCCGGACTCGATCAAGTTCTACACGAAGACGAAGACGGTGACCTCGCGCTGGCCCTCCGGGCTCAAGGAAGGCGCCAGCTTCACCATCCCCACGATGAACTGATCTGCGCGGTCCGGGGTCGACGCGGCCCCGGACCGCTCTTCCGAAGCTGAGGAGTGGACGTGTCGGTAGCAGCGGTTTCCGGCCCCTCCGGCGCGGTGTCGCCGTTCGCGCTGACCGAGGACCAGCAGGCGATCCAGGAGACCGCCCGCGAGTTCGCGGCCGAGCAGCTCGCGCCGCACGCCGTGCAGTGGGACCAGGACAAGCACTTCCCGGTCGACGTGCTGCGGGCGGCCGGGGACCTCGGCATCGGCGGCATCTACGTCGACGAGGCCTACGGCGGCACCGGTTTGGGCCGGTTCGACTCGGTGCTCATCTTCGAGGCGCTGGCCTCCGGTGACCCCTCGATCGCGGCGTACCTGTCGATCCACAACATGGTCGCCGGCATGATCGACCGCTTCGGCGACGCCGAGCAGCGCGCGCGCTGGCTGCCCGGGCTGTGCTCGCTGCGCACCCGCGCCAGCTACTGCCTCACCGAGCCGGAGGCGGGGTCGGACGCCGCCTCCCTGCGGACCCGCGCGGTGCGCGACGGCGACGACTACGTGCTCACCGGGGTGAAGCAGTTCATCTCCGGCGGCGGCAGCTCCGACGTGTACGTGGTGATGGCGCGCACCGGCGAGAGCGGCGCGCGGGGCATCTCGACGTTCGTCGTCGAGGGCGGGGCGGCCGGTCTCTCGTTCGGGCACAACGAGCGCAAGATGGGCTGGAACGCCCAGCCGACGCGGCAGGTGGTCCTGGACGGGGTGCGGGTTCCGGAGAGCAACCGGCTCGGCCCGGAGGGCATCGGTTTCAAGATCGCGATGGCGGGACTGGACGGTGGCAGGCTGAGCATCGCCGCCTGCTCGCTGGGCGGCGCGGCGGACGCGCTGCGGCGCAGTCTCGACTACGTGCGGGAGCGCACCGCGTTCGGTGCCAAGCTCAGCGAGTTCCAGGTGCTGCAGTTCAAGCTCGCCGACATGGCCACCGAGCTGGAGGCCGCCCGAATGCTGCTGTGGCGGGCCGCCTGGGCGCTCGACTCCCGCGATCCGGGGGCGACCCGGCTGTGCGCGATGGCCAAGCGCCTGGCCACCGACGCGGGTTTCAACGTGGCGAACGAGGCGCTTCAGATCCACGGGGGATACGGATACCTTGCCGAGTACGGCCTGGAGAAGATCGTGCGCGACCTGCGCGTGCACCAGATCCTCGAGGGCACCAACGAGATCATGCGACTGATCATTTCCCGTGGACTGCTGGAGTCGGCATCATGACAACACCCGCCCCGGTGCAGGTTCTGCTCGGAGTCGAGGGCTCGCTCGGCCGCATCACCCTCAACCGCCCCAAGGCGATCAACTCGCTCACCCTGGACATGGTCCGGTCGATGACGGCCGCCCTGGAGGAGTGGCGCGCGGACGACCGGGTGCGCGTGGTGCTCATCGACGGTGCGGGCGAGCGCGGCCTGTGCGCGGGCGGGGACATCCGGGCCCTCTACGACGCGGCGAAGGCCCAGGACGACGCGCTGCCGAAGGCGTTCTGGACCGAGGAGTACCGGCTCAACGCGATGCTGTCGCACTACCCGAAGCCCGTGGTCGGGCTGATGGACGGGGTGTGCATGGGTGGTGGCGTCGGGATCTCCGCGCACGGTTCGCACCGGGTGGTCACGGAGCGCTCGAAGATCGGGATGCCGGAGGTGGGCATCGGCTTCGTCCCCGACGTGGGCGGCACCTTCCTGCTCTCCCACGCCCCCGGCGAGCTGGGCACCCACCTCGCGCTGACCGGTGCCCCGGTCGGCGGCGCGGACGCGGTGGCGCTGGGCCTGGCCGATCATCACCTGCCGAGCGAGCGCATCCCGGACCTCGTCGCGGCGCTGGCCGAGGGCGACGCGGACGCGGCGCTGGCCCGGCTCGCCGAGGCGCCGCCGGAGTCCCCCGTGGCAGCGCAGCGGACGTGGATCGACGAGGCCTACGCGGCCGATGACGTCGCCGAGGTGCTGGCCCGGCTGCGGGCCCGCCCGGAGGAAGCGGCGGCCCGGGCCGCCGAGGCGATCGGGACGAAGTCGCCGACCTCGCTCAAGGTCACGCTGCGCGCCCTGCGCAGCCGCCCGGAGACGCTGGAGGCGGCGCTGGACCAGGAGTTCCGGATCGCGTTGCGCTGCATCAGCGAGGGCGACTTCGTCGAGGGCGTGCGCGCCACCCTGGTCGACAAGGACCGCGACCCGAAGTGGTCGCCGGACCGGCTGCAGGACGTGGGCGAGGAGGACCTGCGGCGGTTCTTCGCCCCGCTCGGCGCGGACGAGCTGGGACTGTCCGGCTGAGCCGCGGGCCTCGCGCCCGGTTTCGAACACCGCACCCGCGCAGAAGGGAAACATGACAATGGCTGTCATCGGTTTCATCGGGCTGGGCCACATGGGCGGCCCGATGTCGGCGAACCTCGTCCAGGCCGGCCACGTGGTGCGCGGGTTCGACCTGGGCGCGGAGGCCCTGGAGGCGGCGCGCGCGAACGGGGTCACCCCGGTCGCCTCGGCCGCGGAGGCCGCCGCCGGGGCGGAGGCGGTGATCACCATGCTGCCGGGTGGCAAGCAGCTGCTGGACTGCTACGAGCAGCTGCTGCCCGCCGCGGAGCCCGGTGCGCTGCTCGTCGACTCCTCGACGGTGGACGTCGCCGATGCCCGCGCCGCTCACGCGCTGGCGGGCTCGTCCGGGTTCGGCTCGCTGGACGCGCCCGTCTCCGGGGGCACGGCCGGTGCGGAAGCGGGCACGCTCACCTTCATGGTCGGTGGGTCCGAGGAGCACTTCCACCGCGCGGAGGCGCTGCTGGAACCGATGGCCCGCAAGGTGATCCACTGCGGCGGGCCGGGCCACGGCCAGGTCACCAAGATGTGCAACAACCTCATCCTCGGCGCCTCGATGATCGCGGTCGGGGAGGCCTTCGTGCTGGGCGAGCGGCTGGGGCTGAGCAACCAGGCGCTCTACGACGTCGCCTCCATCTCCACCGGGCAGTGCTGGGCGCTGACCACGAACTGCCCGGTGCCGGACCTGGTGGAGAGCAGCCGGGCCAACCACGACTACGAGCCGGGCTTCGCCGCGGCGCTCATGCTCAAGGACCTGCGGCTGGCCGAGTCGGCGGCGCGGCAGAGCGGCACCGACGCGGCGCTCGGTCAGCTGGCCACGGAGCTCTACCAGCGGTTCAACGACGAGGGCGGCGGCGGGTACGACTTCGGCGCCATCATCCGCTCCATCCGCGAGCGCTCCGACCAGCTCACCGCGGAGCGGCCCGAACCCACCGGCTGAGCCGCGAGCGCGGCTCCAGGGGTGGGGTGAACCGCGCCGGGGCCCGGCGTACTCTCACCTCTCGTGATGGACTGGCTGTTCGCGTGGTGGGACGCCGTCGAGCTGTGGCTCGTCCAGCTGTGGTACCCGCTGCTGGTGACCTTGGTCCTGGTCGTGCTGCTGCCGGTGTGCTGGTACCTGGCCCGGTTGCTCGACCGGGCCATCGACGTGGCCGGGGCGCGGCTGACCCGCGTGCGCGACGCCGAGCCGCCGCTGCGGACCTCGCGCGGGGCGGACCTGCCGTGAACCGGGTGACCTCGCGCAAGCGCATCACGATCGCCCTGGTCGGACTGCTCGCCCTCGTCGTGATCGGGTGGTTCGTGCAGCAGGGATCCGCCGAGCCCGGGCCCGGGCCGGGTTCGGCTCAGCCGGGAATCCGGGCCGCTCCGGCGGTGTGGCAGGCTGTGCCCGGTCTGCCGCAATCGTCCGGTCCCGCCGGGACGTGGCGAGTTCCCGCCGAAGGCGGGATCGGCTCGAGGTGAGCACTCCGGACCACCTCGGCATTGCGGTGAACGGAACCGGTCCTGGTTGTTGGCACGTGTGGTTGAGTGGGATGTTTGCGACGAAGAAGCCTCAGGTCTTCCGGAAGGAGCCGGCGGTGAGCGAGCTGGAGCAGCCCGGTGTGAGCGCCCAGGCGGCGGCCGAGGACGCCGAGCGGCGCGGTGCGGCCGTCCACGTGCTCGACGGCACCGATCTCATCAGCAAGCGCACGACCCTGGACGGGATCGCGGCCGTGCTGTCGTTCCCGGAGTGGGCCGGGCGCAACCTCGACGCCCTCTACGACTGCCTGACAGATCTGTCCTGGTTGCCCGAGGGCGAGCACGTGCTGATCTGGTCGGGGGCGCAGCACCTGGCCGAGCACGATCCGAAGGCGTACCAGAAGATCAACACCGTGTTGCGCGACGCGGCCAGCAACACCATCTGCGGCCGCGCCTTCGCCTCGGTGCTCACGCGGGACTGACCGCCCGGCGGGCCGCTGGTCAGCGGCTCCGCCCGGAACGGGACCACTACTCCTGGGGGATCCAGGAGGCCGGGCGCTTCTCGGCGAAGGCCCGGATGCCCTCTTGGCCCTCCTCGGAGGCGAAGTGCTGGGCGGACAGCTCCAGGACCTCCTCGAAGTCGGCCGCGATGTCCGCCGATCGGGGCCGCCGCAGCAGCGCCTTCGTGGCGGCCAGCGCGTTCGGTGCGCCGCGCACCAGCATCCCCGCGTAGCGGGCGACCTCCGCGTCCAGCTCCTCGGCGGGTACCGCCGAGTTGAGCAGCCCGATCTCCACGGCCCGCGCGGCACCGAAGTTCTCCCCGGTGAGCAGCAGTTCGTGCGCGGCACGGGGGTGCAGCCGGGGGAGCACGGTCAGCGAGATGACCGCGGGAACCACCCCGATCCGGACCTCCGAGAAGCCGAAGGTCGACGAATCCGCCGCCACCGCGAGGTCGCAGGCCGCCACGATCCCGACCCCGCCCGCGCGGGCGGGCCCGGCCAGCTTCGCGAGCACCGGTTTCGGGCTGGTCCACAGCAGTTCCAGCAGCTCGGGCAGCTCGCGCACGCCCTGCGCACCGGCCCCGGCGGCGCGGGACTCCTTGAGGTCCATCCCCGCGCAGAACACCGGGCCGGTGTGGTCGAGCACGATCATCCGCACGGGATCCTCGGCCAGCGCGGCGGTGAGGTGCTCGCGCAGCTCCCGCCGCAGCTGAGCGGACAGCGCGTTGCGGTTGTGCGGCGAGTCGAGGGTGATCGTCGCGATGCCGGAGCGGGTGGTGCGGTGCACGAGTTCGTCGGCCATGCGCCGCACGTTAGCGGCGCGGCACGGCTGGATCCAGCCGCTCAGGTCGGGGGGTAGCGGGTGGCCCACTCCTCGGTGTCCGGCGGGTGCGGGCCGAATTCGAGGACGGCGTCGTGGGCCAGCTGCTCGATCACGTCGTGCAGCTCCAGCTCGGTGCGCCAGCGCTCCGGGATCGCCGCCGCGCCGGAGCGGGCGCCGACGAGGCTGCCGCACACGGCGCCGGTGGTCGCTGAGTTGCCGGTGTGGTTGACCGCCAGCGGGAGCGCCACGTCGATGTCGCCCTCGGCGACCAGCGCCGCGTAGAGCCCGATCGCCAGCGCGTCGGCCGCGCTCCACCCGTTGCCGATCCCGCTCTCCAGGTGGGTCGGAGTGGTCTCCGCCGAGGCCGCGTAGCGCACCGCTGCCGAGACCTTGCGGGTCACCTCCTGGTGTCCCCGGTGCCTGCCGAGCTCGGCCATCGCCTCGTCCACGGCGGCGGCCAGCTCCTGTCCGTCGAGCAGCCGGGAGACCAGGAAGGCGAGGGTCCCCGCGCTGAGGTAGGCCACCGGGTCGCCGTGGGTGAGCGCGGCGGTGTTCTGCCCGACCCGGAACACCTCGGCGGGGTCCTCGCTCCACAGCGCGGCCGGGACCGCCCGCATCACCGCGGTGCTGCCCTGCGAATCGCTGACCGGGTGCTCCGGCGTGCCCATCGGCTGCTGACCCTTGGCGAAGGCGATGAGGGTGCGCATCATGGTCCGCCCCGGGTTGCGGGTCTGGAACAGCGCGCGGTGCCCCACCAGCCAGCCGTCGGGTGCGGGGGTCTTCTTCAGGAACTCGCCCGCGGCGCGGCCCCAGCTGAGGTGCTGGGTGTGCAACCAGCGCTGGTAGGCGTGCTGGATGTGCCGGGACGGGTCGTCGATCTCCGCCTCGCGGCGGGCAACCCCGGCGCGGATGGTGCCCTCCAGGGAGAACAGCAGCAGCTGGGTGTCGCTGCCGAGCCGCCCGGCGGGATGCCCGGCGGGCACGTAGTTGCGCAGGCCGTGCGGGCCGTGCCGGTCCTGGATCTCGTCCCAGCTGTCGCCCGCGATCGGGGTGCCCAGCGCCTCGCCGATCGCGCAGCCGAGCACCGCGCCGAGGAAGCGGTCCCGGGAGGCCGCCAGCCGGGGGACCGCGTGCAGGCTCCGCGTGCGGTCGGCGGTCCGCGCGGGAGCGCCGACGGGGTAGCGCCGCAACCAGTCGGCGGACTCGTCCGGGTAGGGCCCGAACTCGTCGGCGGTGTCCTCGGCGAGGCGCTCCAGGACCGCGAGCGCCTCCGGTTTCTCCTCGGGTAAGGGAATCGCGGCCGGCCCGTGCGCGGCACCGAGCAGCTGCCCGCACAGCACGGCGGTGGTGGCGGTGTCGCCGGAGTGCTCGGCGGCCGCGCCGATCGCGGTGGCGAAGTCGTCGGGGCAGGCGGCCGCGACGCGCAGCGCTACGGCGAGGACCTCGGTCCCGGTGCGACCAGCGCCCATCGCGTCCAGCTGGGCCGGTCCCGGCGCGAACCCGACCGGGCTGGTGCCGCCGAGGTGCAGCGCGCGCTCCAGCAGCGGTGGCCGGGAGTCCGCCGGTTCCCAGGACCGGACCGCCCGTCGCAACGACTCGTGCAGCGGCACCCCGTGCAGCAGCGCCGAGATCGCCACCCCCAGCACCCCGGCCGGGCGGTGGCCCTCCGGGTGCCCGTGGGTCAGCGCGGCGAGGCTCTGGGCGGGGCCGAACACCTCGGTGGTCGACCACAGAGCCGCGACCGCCCCCAGCGGCACCGCGCTCCCGCCGGAGGCGTGCGAGGAGGCCCTGCCTCCCGCGGCGATGCGGGTGAGCGCGGCCAGCAGCGCGGGATCGCCGACCGCGTCGCCGCGCAGCTCGCGCCGTTCGATCAGCCAGCCGTCGGGTTCGGGGGCGCCCTCGGCGACGCAGTCCTGCCAGGGCGTCCCCCGGGCGTGCAGCCAGCGCTGAAGCCCGCCGAGCACCGCCCCGGGCAGGTCGTCGGTTCCGCGCACGCGCAGCGCGGTGTGCGCCCGGACCGCGCCCTCCACCGCGAACAGCAGGGCGCTGGTGCGTTCACCCACCCTGCCGGTGGCGAGCTGCTCGGCGCGGGCGGCGCCCAGCAGCATCCCGGCGAACCGGTTCGCCGCCTCCGGCCGGTACCCGGACTCGTCGGCGAGTCCGGTCGCGGGGACCGGTGGCGCCGGATCGCTGCCGATGCGCTGGCGCAGCGCCGCGAACCACGGCGGCCGGGTCAGCGGCCGGTCCCGCCAGGACCGCCACTTCTCCAGCAGCAACCGCTCGTCGGCGTCGACCGGCCCGGCCGGCTCCGCGGCGGAGCTCGGAGGCGAAGTCGCCGCGTCCGATCCCGACGTGCGGCGACGTTCCCGGAAGGCCGCCAGCAGCGCCCGTTCCGCCTCGGTGAGCCCCTCGGAGGCCCTTGCGTCCGTCACTTGGTCAACGTTATCCCGTGTAGCGCCGGGCCCAGTCCGGCGCCGTGCCGTCCGGGACCAGCTCGGTCTTCGCCCGCCGCGCGTCCGCGACGAGGTGGCGCACCTGCTCGCCGAGCTCCAGCTGGTCGAGCCACTCCGGCGGGATCTCCTCGGCCCCGCGCGCCGCGCCCAGCAGCCCACCGCACAGCGCGGCGGTGGCCGCGCTGTCGCCCGAGTGCGCCGCGGCCAGCGCCACCGCGTCCGCGAACGAGTCCGGGTGGGTCAGCGCGGCGGCGACCGCGATGCCGAGCGCGGCGGGGGCGTGCCTGCCCGCGCCGAGCTTCTCCAGCGCGGGCACCGGGACGGGGCCGTGCTCGGCCAGCTCCAGCGCCTCGCGCAGCGACCGGACGGTGTTCTCGCTGCCCTCCCAGGCCTTCAGCTCGGTGAGCGCGGTGTGCACGCTCTCGGCGATGGTCTGCCCCTCGCGCAGCGCAGCGACCATGCACGCGACAGCGGCCGCCGGGAGGTAGCCGTCCGGGTGGCCGTGGGTGAGCACGCCGATCCCGATGCCGAGCTCGACGGCCTCGGCGGGGCTGCCCGCGTGCAACCCGACCGCCGCGCCGCGCGCGGCCGCGGCCGCTCCGGTCGCCTGGTTCGGCGGGGTGCTCGGGGTGGGCGCGGGGCCCTCGCCGTCCCACCCGGCCAGCGCCGCGACGGTGGCCTCGTCGGGGAATCGCTGCGCGCGCAGCGCGGGCAGCTCGGCGAGCGCGGCGGGCCGCAGCGCCGGTTCGATCGGCGCGCCCTGGGCGAGCACCCAGTGCTGCAGGGTGCCGCGCACCGTGCCGACCACGTCGACCGACCGGTTGAGTCCCTTGTGGACGGAGGCGCGGAGCAGTCCGTCGAGCAGGAACACCGACTGCTGACCGGCGGCGGAGGCCCGTCCCCGGCCGCCGAAGTGCTCGGCGGGTTCCCGGACCCCGTCGGGATTGCGGCGCAGCACGGTCCGCTGGGACAGGAAGGTCCAGGGTGCCCCGAGAGCATCACCGGCGAGCACGCCGAGCGCGCAGCCCGCCAGGCGGTCCAACGGGTCCAGCGCGGCCGGCACGTCCTCGGCGAGCGCGCCCTCGGCCTCACCGGCGGCCACCAGCTGCGCGGCCCGCTCGGGGCCGAACGCCTCCTGGAGCAACTTGTGCAGGCCCTCGGAGAGGTCGTGGGGGGTGTCGTCCGCGCCGTCGCGGAACTTGCGCCACGCGGCGAGCAGGCGCAGTTCCTCGTCGTTGAGCCCGGAGTCCTCGTCGGACTCGGCGGGCCGAGGCGTCGCCGGGGTGGCGCTCGTCGCGGGGCGGGCAGGGGCGGCCTGGGTGTCAGGTTCCGCCGGCGCGGCGGGTTCCGGCTTCGCGGACTCCGCCGGCGCGGCGTCTTCCGGCTTCGCGGGTTCCGCCGGGGCCTCGGACCCCAGCGCGGGGATCGGGGCGAGCACCGTCGTCGTCTCCGCGGCGGTCTCGGGCGGGACCGGCTTCGCCGCCTGACCGGACTTCGCCGCCGACGGCTTCGGGGCGCGTTCCCGCGCCGGGCCGTCCGCGGCCCGCTCCGGCCGCTCGGCCGCGGTGCCGGGCTCCGTCGACTCGGCCTTCCCGGCGGCCGCGTTCCGTCCGGTGCTCTTCCCCCCGGAGCCCTCGGCCGCGGCCTCCGCCGTCGCTCCGTCCCCGGTCGCGGGCGCGCTGCCCGCCGGGTAGCGGCGCAGCCACTCCGGCACCGAGGGCGGGTGCTCGCCGAACTCCTCGGTCGCGTCCCGCGCGAGCTGCTCGATCAGCTCGCCCAGCTCCACGCGCTGCCGCCAGCCGCGCGGGATCGCGCTCGCGGTGTGCGCGGTGCCCATGATGTTCCCGCAGATCGACGCGGTCGCGTCGCTGTCGCCGGAGTGATTCGCGGCCAGCAGCAGCGCTTCCTGGTACGACGACGGCCGGGCGAGGGCCGCGCACACCGCGATCGCCAGCGCCTGCTCGCCGACCCGGCCCTCGCCGAGGCGCTGCTGGATCTGCTCCGGCGTGGGGTCGCCCTCGGTGGCCAGCTCGATGGCCCGGCGCAGCGCGCTCGTGGTCTCCTCGTGGCCCTCCCACCCGGACAGCTCGGTCAGCGCCCGATCCACGGCCTCCGGCAGCGAACGGCCCCGGAGCAGCTGGCTCACGATCACCGCGAGCGCCCCGGCGGGCAGGTAGCCGCTCGGATGACCGTGGGTGAGCGCGGCGGTCCCGGCACCGACCCGGAAGGTCTCGGTGGGGTCCGCGGACCAGAACCCGGCCGGGGCCGCGCGCATCACGCCCCCGCAGCCCTTCGAGTCGTTGATCCGCGCGGTCATGGTGCCCAGCGGCTGTCCGGTGGCGTAGCCGTGCAGCGCCTGCACGCAGGTGGCCCCGGGCGCGCGGCGGGCGAACAGGCTCTTCTCCCGGATCAGCCAGCCGTCCGGCGGCGAGCCCGCGAGCGGGCCGCCCGCGTCCTTCCAGTCGAAGCCCTGGGTGTGCAGCCAGCGCTGGTAAGCGTGCTGCACCTGCGGCGCCGGATCGGGGTCGGCGTGGAGCCTGCGGCGGATCGAGGCGCGGATCAGGCCCTCGGCGGTGAACAGGGTCAGCTGGGTGTCGTCGCTGATCGAGCCGCCGGACCGGTCCGCGTCGGCGAAGTCGACGACGCCCGCCGCGCCGTGCTGGGCGCGGATGGTCTCGATGGAGTCGTCCTCCACCGGGTAGCCCAGCGCGTCGCCGACCGCGCCGCCGAGGAGGCAGCCGAGGATGCGCGCACCGCGCTCGGTGGCGGGCTCGCTGAGCTCGCGTCCGCCGGGGATCGGGTCGTCGGGCGACGCCTGCTTGAGGGAGACGCGCTCGGTGGGCGGTGATTCCTGCTGCGCGGCGCCGTCTTCGCGGTTCGCCGACGACGTCGGCCAGGAACCCATCGCCGGCAGCGGCTTCGGCTTCCCGGCGGAGTCCGCCGGCTCGTCCGGAGCCGACTCCGCCGGGCGCTCGTGCTCCTCGGGCGCGGAGTCCGCGGCGGGCTCCGGTTCGGCGGACGGCTTCGCGCCGGACCCGGCCCGGGGCAGCGCTGAGTCGAAGTCGAGGTCGATGAGGTCGCGATCCGCCGGGTAGCGCTTGACCCAGTCCTCGTCGGTGCGCGGCTGCGGGCCGAACTCCACCAGCGCGTCGGAGACCAGCTGCTCGACGAGCTCGCGCTGCTTGAGGTCGCGCAGCCACACGCCGGGGAGCGCGGACGCGCCGTGCCGGGCGCCGACGATGGCACCGCAGATCGCCCCCGTGGTGTCGCTGTCGCCGGAGTGGTTGACCGCGCTCATCACGGCCGGGCCGATGCCGTCGTGGCTCAGCGCGGCGCACACCGCGATGGCCAGCGCCTCGTGCCCGGCCCAGCCACCACCGATCAGGTCCTTGATCTGCTCGGGTGTCGGGGCGCCCTCGGCGGCGAGGTCCTCGGCGACCATGAGCAGCCGCTCGGTCTGCTGGTGGCCCTCGCACTCCAGCAGCAGGGCGCGCGCCTCGGCCAGCGCCTCGGGCAGCGTCGCGCCCAGCAGCAGGCCCTGCACCAGCACGGCCAACACCCCGGCTGGCAGGTAACCGCCGGGCTTCGAGCAGGTCAGCGCCGCACCGGCGGCGGCCAGCCGGAACACCTCGCGCGGGTCGTCGGACCACAGCGCGAACGGAGCGGCGCGGACCACGCCGGTGTTGTCGTCCGAGTCGTTGATCGGCCGCCGGAAGGTTCCCGGGGCGCCCACTTTGGCGAACTCGCGCAGCGCGGTGACGCACTCGGGGTTGGGGTTGCGGACGGCGAACAGATCGCGCTCGGCGATGAGCCAGCCGGTCGGCTCCGGGTGCGCGTCGCCGAACGGGCCCGCGGCCCGCTCCCACGCGTGTCCCTGGGTGTGCAGCCAGCGCTGGTAGGCGAGCTGCACCGCGGGCAGCGGGCCGCCGGTGCCGCCGCCGCGGGTGGCGACGTGACCGCGGATGAGGCCTTCCAGGGTGAACGCGAGCAGCTGGGTGTCGTCGGTGAACTCGGCCGGGTGATCGTCGGAGCGGTCGTAGTCGGTGACCCCGCGCTCGCCGAAGCGGCTGCGGATCTGGTCCACCGGCTGCGTCTCCACCGGGGCGCCGAGGGCGTCGCCGATGGCGGTGGCCAGCACGCTGCCGAGGAAGCGCTGCCCCCGGTCGCTGCTGAGCGGGTCGGCCTGCTCCGCGGTGCGCGGGGCCTGCGCGGGCCGGGCCGCCTCCGCCGGGGAAGCCGGGGACGGTGGTGCGGCGGCGGCAGCGGCGGTGGCCGTCGAGGTGGTGGCCGTCGCGGCGGCGGGCGCCGCCGCGGAGGTGGCGGCGGCGGGCGTGGCGGTCGGCGCCGGAGCGCCCCGCGACGCGGCCGCCTTGATCAGCTCCTCGCCGGGGATGCGGGCCTTGACCTGGCTCGTCGGGTTGATCTGGAGATCCATCCCGGTGGGGTTGCGCTCGACGAGCTGGCTGCCCGTCATGCGCTGCCAGGTGGTCCACTGCGCGGGCAGGTAGGCGTCGGAGGTGAACAGCTGGAGCTGTCGCCTTCCCGACTCGTGGTCCATCGTGAACAGCCCGCTGCCCTGCGGCTGCGCGAACAGGATCAGCTCCGCGTCCAGCAGGGCGGCCAGCAGCGTGGGTGCCTGCGCGTAACCGGTCGTGGTCAGCTGCAGCGCGCGCTCCACGTCGTTCGTCGGCGCGGGCAACCGCAGCGCGACGGGGGAGGGGCGGTAGTTGGGGTTCGGCGAGAAGTCGTCGGTGAGCTCGCCGCGCTCGTCGACCCGATAACCTCCGATGAAGCCCCACGGGGGGACCTCCGCGTTCGGGTCGCTGAAGATCGGATCGACCACGTACAACCAGGTGTTCGGCTGCTTGGCGGCCTGCTCCCGCATGGCCGGCGTGATCACCGGCCGACTCGGCTGCTGGGTGTTCATCTCCCGCGCTCGCCCCCGACTTGTCGTTGCACCCTGGATCCTTGCCGCCGAGGTTTCTGGCTCACTCGAAAGTGTGGTTTCGGGCCGTGCTGCCGCTCGGCTGCGCTGCGACCAACCGCCGTCGCGTAGTTGGTCCGCACTCTCTCATGGCCACTTGGGGTGAAGTTTAGTGTTCCACAAATGCACCCTGAGTCAGCGATGCCGTTCGCGGCGCGGAACCGGGGAAAACCACCCGGCGCCGGACGAACCGGGACAGCTCGGCAACGGCCGGAGGTCGGGGTTTCCAACCGCCGCCGGGCGTCGGTGCGTCCTGGTTCGCGGCCGCGCGGAACGCCCCCCCCGCCCCGCTCGGCCGGCATCGGGGAAGGGGCGTCGGAATTCCGCGCGCACGGCCGGAAACGGCTCCGCCGGAAGAGCGCTCGCCCAGCTCCGAAAGGTGACCCGGAAGGTGCCCTCGCCCCGGGTCACCCGGCGCGGGCGCCGTCCGCCATCCGATCGAGCGCCTGCCGGTAGCGGGTGGCGACCAGCTCGGCCACGGCCGGGGCGGCGGCCATCGGAGCGGCCAGCAGCGCGTCGGGTGCGTGCTCCCGGGCCGCGTCCAGCACGCGATCGGTGAGCAACCCGGGGGCCAGGAACCAGGAGCCCACCGCGATCCGGCGGGCGCCCCGCGCGCGCAGCCGCTCGATGGCGGTCGGCACGTCCGGTTCGGCGGAAGTGGCGAACGCGGCGATCGCGCCCGTCCAGGAGGCGCGCGCCAGCCAGCGCTCGGCGACCTGCTCGACGAGCCGGTTCGCGGGGGCCCGCGCGGAGCCGACCCCGGCCAGCACCACGCCCAGCCCCGGGTCGTCGAGCTCCGCCCCTGCCTCGGCCAGCCGGCCCAGGGCCGCCGCGTCCAGCAGCGGGTCGGGACCGAGCACCTCGGCGGTGCGCAGCCGCAGCTCCGGCAACCGCCGCCCGGCCTCGGCGAGCAGCGCGGGCAGGTCGACCTTCGCGTGGAACGCGCTGCCCAGCAGCAGCGGCACCACCACCGCCTCGCGGTGCCCGTCGGCGCGCACCGCGTCGAGCACGTCGCCGAGCCGCGGCGCCGACAGGTCCAGGAAGGCCGCCCGCACGTCCAGCTCGGGCCGCGCGGCGCGCACGACCTCCAGCAGGGCGTGGACGGTGCGCGCCGAGCGCGGGTCCCGGCTGCCGTGCGCGACGGCCACCAGCGCGGGTCGCACGGCTCAGCCCGCGACGGCGGCCGCCAGCGGCGCCAGCGGAAGACCGATCAGACCGGCCGCCAGCGTCGTGCCATCCGCCGGATCGATCACCAGGAACGAGCCGGTGCGCCGGGACGCGGCGTACTCGTCCACCGGCAGCGGCTCCGCGGTGCGCAGCCGCACGCGGCCGATCTCGTTGAGCTCCAGCGAATCCGGGGCGACGACGGCGGCCAGCTCCTGCTCGTCGAAGCGCGCCGACAACTCGGTCACCATCGCCTGCACCGTCCTGGTGCCGTGCTTGACCAGCACCCGCGCCCCGGCCCGCAGCGGCTTCTCGGCCAGCCAGCACACCGTGGCGTCCAGCTCGTCGGTGACCTCCGGAGCCGAGTCCGCCCCGGC
Organism: Saccharopolyspora antibiotica; assembly: GCF_047200635.1. Lineage (NCBI taxonomy): Bacteria > Bacillati > Actinomycetota > Actinomycetes > Pseudonocardiales > Pseudonocardiaceae > Saccharopolyspora > Saccharopolyspora antibiotica. The sequence goes on from NZ_JBJZOI010000009.1 coordinate 54,166, forward strand.
GATGAGATCGCCCCGGGACAGGTCGACGTCGTCCTCCAGCAGCAGCGTCACCGAGCGTCCGGCGGCCGCGCGCGGTGCCGGGCCGTCCGGGGTGTCCACCCGGGACACCCGGGTGCGGACGCCGGCGGGCAGCACCACGACCTCGTCGCCCTGCGCCACCACGCCCGCCGCGACCTGGCCCGCGTAGCCGCGGTAGTCCGGGTGCTCGGCGGTGCGCGGCCGGATCACGACCTGCACCGGCATCCGGAACGGCGCGTCGAACGGGTCCGGGGCGACCGGAACCGTCTCCAGGTGCTCCAGCAGCGAGGGGCCGGAGTACCACGGGGTGTTCGCCGAGCGCTCCACGACGTTGTCCCCGTGCAGCGCCGAGACGGGCACGGTGCGCACCGCCTCGTCGGGGTAGCCGAGCGCCCGGGCGTGCCCGGCGAACTCCGCGGCGATCCGCTCGTGCACGGCGGCGTCGTAGTCCACCATGTCGATCTTGTTGATGGCCAGCACCAGCTGCGGCACGCCCAGCAGCGCCAGCACGGCGGCGTGCCTGCGGGTCTGCTCCACCACGCCCTTGCGGGCGTCCACCAGCAGGATCGCCAGCTGCGCCGTGGACGCCCCGGTCACGGTGTTCCGGGTGTACTGCACGTGGCCCGGGGTGTCCGCGAGCACGAAGGTGCGCTTCGGCGTCGCGAAGTACCGGTAGGCCACGTCGATCGTGATGCCCTGCTCGCGCTCCGCGCGCAACCCGTCCACCAGCAGCGAGAGGTCCGGGGTCGGCAGCCCGCGGTCCGCGCTGGCCCTGCGCACGGCGTCGAGCTGATCGGCCAGCACCGACTTCGTGTCGTGCAGCAGCCTGCCGACCAGCGTCGACTTGCCGTCGTCGACCGAACCCGCCGTGGCCAGCCGCAGCAGGTCCGTGTGCACCGGCAGCACCACCTCGGTGCCGGAGTCCGGAGCGGTGCGCGTCGTGGTCTCGGTCATCAGAAGTAGCCCTCCCGCTTGCGGTCCTCCATCGCGGCCTCCGACATCCGGTCGTCGGCTCGCGTCGCGCCGCGCTCGGTGAGCCGGCTGGCGGCGACCTCGGCGATCACGTCGTCCACCGTGTAGGCCTCGGACTCCACGGCGCCGGTGCACGAGCCGTCGCCGACGGTCCGGTAACGCACCACCTTGTCCTCGACGGTCTCGCCGTCGCGGGGCCCGCCCCACGGACCCGAGGTCAACCACATGCCGTCGCGCAGGTGCACCTCGCGGCGATGCGCGAAGTAGATGTCCGGCAGCTCGATCTTCTCCCGCTGGACGTAGCGCCAGATGTCCAGCTCGGTCCAGTTCGACAGCGGGAACACCCGCACGTGCTCGCCGGGCCGGTGCCTGCCGTTGTAGAGGTTCCACAGCTCGGGGCGCTGCCGACGCGGGTCCCACTGCCCGAAGGCGTTGCGCAGGCTGAAGATGCGCTCCTTCGCCCGCGCCCGCTCCTCGTCCCGCCTGCCACCGCCGAAGACCGCGTCGAACCGGTTCTCCGAGATCGAATCCAGCAGCGGCGTGGTCTGCAACGGGTTTCGGGTGCCGTCCGGCCGCTCGGTCAGCCTGCCGTCGTCGAGGTAGTCCTGCACCGAGGCCACCACCAGCCGCAGGTCGTGCTGGGCGACCAACCGGTCGCGGAACTCGATGACCTCGTCGAAGTTGTGGCCGGTGTCCACGTGCAGCAGCGGGAACGGCACCGGCGCCGGCCGGAACGCCTTGATCGCCAGGTGCACCAGGACCGTCGAGTCCTTGCCGCCGGAGAACAGGATCACCGGACGGTCGAACTCCCCCGCGACCTCGCGGAAGATGTGGATGGCCTCGGACTCCAGGGCGTCGAGGTTGTCGACCTGCGGGGGCGCCCCCGCGGACGCCGGATCCTCCGGCAGGTCGAGCTGCGGCTCGGCGGTCATACCCATCCTCTCCCGGGTGCGTTGCTCGTTCTGGTCAGCCGTGCAGGCCGCATTCGGTCTTCGACGTGCCCGCCCAGCGGCCGCTGCGCGGGTCGGCGCCCGGCTCGGGCTTCGCGGTGCACGGAGCGCAGCCGATGGACGGGTAGCCCGCGGGAACCAGCGGGTTCACCAGCACCCCGTGCCGCTCGATGTGCGCGTCCATCTCCTCGTCGCTCCACGGCGCGATCGGGTTGATCTTCACCAGCCCGTTGCGGTCGTCCCAGCTCACGATTGGGGTGTTCGCCCGCGTCGGGGCCTCCACCCGCCGAACCCCGGTCACCCACGCCTCGTAGCGGGAGAGGGTGTCGCGCAGCGGGACGACCTTCCGCAGGAAGCAGCAGCGGCCCGGGTCGCGGTCGTGCAGCGCCGGTCCCTCCGCCGCGTCCTGCTCGGCCACGGACTGAGCCGCTCGCGCGTTGACGATGTTCACGTCGTAGACCTGCGCCACCGCGTCGCGAGTCCCGATGGTCTCGGCGAAGTGGTAGCCGGTCTCCAGGAACAGCACGTCCACCCCCGGCTTCGCCTTCGCCGCGAGGTCGACCAGCACCGCGTCCTGCATGTTGGAGGCGACGATCAAGCCGTCCCCGAAGGTCTCGGCGGCCCAGCGCAGCGCTTCCTCGGCGCTCGCCTCGGCCAGGCGCGGGGCGGCCTCCTCCACCAGCGCGCGCAGCTCCTCGTCGCCGCGCCGCGTCCCGATGTCCGTGGTGGTCTCGGCAGTCATGGGTCCTCCGTCTCCTCAGCCGTTCGCCAGCCCGACGAGCCGGACGGTGAACACCCGCAGGCACGCCTGGCACGCCCAGGCCCCCGCCGGTTCCGCCTCCGGCACCAGTTCCTCGTCCCCGCAGTAGGGGCAGTAGAACGGGACCGCGCGGCCCTCGGGCGCGCCCTGCCCGTCGCCGCTCACCTGAGCGAGTCCTCGTCCGCTCGGGCGACCCACTGCGCGAACCGCTCGCCCGATCCGCGCTGGCCGAGGTAGCCGCGCACCAGGCGCTCCACGTAGTCGCCGAGGTCCGCCGAGGTCACCTTGTGCCCGCGGATCTTGCGGCCGAACCCGGCGTCGAGCCCGAGCCCGCCACCCAGGTGCACCTGGAAGCCCTCGACCTGGTCACCGTTCTCGTCGCGCACCATCTGGCCCTTGAGGCCGATGTCGGCGACCTGGGTGCGGGCGCAGGCGTTCGGGCAGCCGTTCAGGTTGATCGTCACCGGGTCCTCGACGTCGCCCTGCACGTCGTCGAGCCGCCGCTCCAGGTCCTCGATCAGCTCGATGGCGCGCTGCTTGGTCTCGACGATCGCCAGCTTGCAGAACTCGATGCCGGTGCAGGCCATCACGTTGCGCCGCCACGGGGTCGGCGCGCTCCGCAGGCCCAGTTCCGCCAGGTCCGCCACCAGCCCGTCGAGCTGCTGCCCCGGCACGTCCAGCACGAGCAGGTTCTGCTCGACGGTGGTGCGGATCCGGGAGGAGCCCACCCGCTCAGCGGCCTTGGCGACCTCCACCAGCGTGGACCCGCTGACCCGCCCGGCCTGCGACTTCACCCCGACGTAGAAGTTGCCGTCGACCTGCGGGTGCACCCCGAGGTGGTCGCGGTGCCCGCCGGGCGTCTCCGGCGCGGGACCGTCCAGCAGCTTCCGGCCCAGGTACTCGTCCTCGATGACCTGACGAGTCCGCTCCGCTCCCCAGTCGTCGACGAGGAACTTCAGCCGCGCCCGGTGCCGCAGCCTGCGGTAGCCGTAGTCGCGGAACAGGCAGGTCACCGCGTGCCAGACCTCGGCGGCCTCCTCGATCGGCACCCAGGCGCCCAGCCGCACCGCCAGCTTCGGGTTGGTGGACAGCCCGCCGCCGACCCACAGGTCGAAGCCGGGGCCGTGCTCTGGGTGCACCACGCCGACCAGCGAGATGTCGTTGATCTCCGGCACCGTGTCCCAGCGCGGCGAACCGGAGATCGCCGTCTTGAACTTCCGCGGCAGGTTCGACAGCGACCGGTCGCCGATGTAGCGCTCGGTGATCTCCCGGACCGCCGGGGTGGCGTCGATGATCTCGTCCGCCGCGACTCCCGCCACCGGGGAGCCCAGCAGCACGCGGGGGCAGTCCCCGCAGGCCTCCGTGGTGGACAGGCCGACGGCCTCCAGCTTCCGCCAGATCGTCGGCACGTCCTCGACCCGGATCCAGTGCAGCTGGACGTTCTGGCGGTCGGTGATGTCGGCGGTGTCGCGCGCGTAGCTCTGCGAGATCTCCCCGATCACGCGCAGCTGCTCGGTGGTCAGCGCTCCGCCGTCGATGCGGACCCGCAGCATGAAGTACGAGGCGTCGAGTTGCTCCGGCTCGATCGTGCCGGTGCGCGCGCCCGGGATCCCCGGTGCGCGCTGCGTGTAGAGCCCCCACCAGCGGAACCGGCCGCGCAGGTCGGCCGGGTCGATCGAGTCGAAACCGCCGTGCGCGTAGATCGTCTCGATGCGTTGCCGCACGTTGAGGGGGTTGTCGTCCTTCTTCGAGCGCTCGTTGGCGTTCAGCGGTTCCCGGTAGCCGAGCGCCCACTGGCCCTCGCCCCGCCCGGACTTGCGGGCGGGGGCGCGGCGCGCGGTGCGGGCTTGAGCTTCCGTCGGGGGGACCATGGCCCGACCTCCGTGGTGGTCGACGAGGCGCTGAGCCGCACCGAGCGGAATCCACCAGCGGATTCGCCGTCGGCGCGCACCCGGCGCCGACTGGAAAGTTCGGAAGGCGACGGCGGGTTTCAGCCAGTGGAACGGCACAGCGCGCTGCAGACCCGCCGCAGGTCGAGGTAGCGACGGGCCACCAGCAGCAACTTCGTCGCGGGCGCGCCCATGCCGATTAGCGTGCCACGCGTCCACCTGCTGCTCCACCCTCGGCCAGATACTGAGACGAGGGTCAACCGGGATCGCACTCGGCCGGGCGGGCCGGGGCGGAACCCCGGCTGCGCTGCACGTCGCGGGCGCGCCGCCGGGGCGGCGGTCGGCCCAGCAGCGGGCGATCCCGGGCTGGTGAGGGGCTGCGCTGGGAGTTCTCCGGGGCTGGGAGACTGGGGGCGTGCCTTCGCAGCCCCCGCCGGGTGAGCCGGCCCCGCCGGACGGATCACTGCCCGCCAGCGCCCTGACCGGGGTGGGCGAGCGGCCGTTCGGCGTCTACGTGCACGTGCCGTTCTGCGCGACCCGCTGCGGCTACTGCGACTTCAACACCTACACGGCCGACGAGCTGGGCTCCGCCTCCGGCTTCGCGGACTGGCTCGACGGGCTGCGCGCGGAGCTGGACCTCGGTGCCCGGGTGCTGGGCGCGGGTGGCCCGGTCCCGGCCGCGCGCACCGTCTTCGTCGGTGGCGGCACGCCCTCGCTGCTCGGCGCCGAGCGGCTCTCGGCCGTGGTGTCGGCGATCCGGAACTCCTTCGGGCTCGCCCCCGGCGCGGAGGTCACCACCGAGTCCAACCCCGAGTCGACCTCGCCGGAGTTCTTCGCCGGCATCCGGGCCGGTGGCTTCAACCGGGTCTCGCTCGGAATGCAGTCCGCCGCCGAGCACGTGCTGCGGGTGCTCGAACGCACCCACACCCCTGGCCGGGCCGCCGCCGCGGCGCGGGAAGCGCGCGCGGCCGGGTTCGAGCACGTCAACCTGGACCTGATCTACGGCACGCCGGGGGAGACCGACGACGACCTGCGGGCGTCGCTGGACGTGGTGCTCCAGGCCGGTGCCGACCACGTCTCGGCCTACTCGCTCATCGTCGAGGACGGCACCGCGATGGCCCGCAAGGTCCGGCGGGGTGAGCTGCCGATGCCCGACGAGGACGTGCTCGCCGACCGCTACGAGATCATCGACGCCCGGCTCGGCGAGGCGGGACTGCGCTGGTACGAGGTCTCGAACTGGGCCTCGGACGAGGCGGCGCGCTGCGCGCACAACCTCGGCTACTGGCAGGGCGGCGACTGGTGGGGCGCCGGGCCCGGCGCGCACAGCCACGTCGGCGGGGTGCGCTGGTGGAACGTCAAGCACCCGGCGCGCTACTCGGCGCTGCTGGCCGAGGGGCGTTCCCCCGCGCTGGCCCGGGAGCTGCTGGACGCGGAGGACCAGCGGATCGAGCGGATCATGCTGGAGCTGCGCGTCGCCGAGGGACTGCCCGCCACCGCGCTCGACGAGGCCGGCGCGAAGGCCGCCGAGCAGGCCGCCGCGGACGGGCTGCTGCGGGAGGCCGACCTGAGCGCGGGCCGCTGCGTGCTGACCGACCGGGGTCGGCTGCTCGCCGACGCCGTGGTGCAGCGCCTGCTGTGACCGCCCGCCGCGACCGGCCGGGCACCCGGGGTGGCGGATGGCCTGCGAACGAGGCGGTTTCCGGTCGAGGTGATCTGAACCCGGTCACGAGCACCGTAAACTCGACGGTGCGAGCACCAGGCCGGGTGCGCGGCTGCGGCGATGCGGAGGTGACGTGGTGAACGCCGACCAACGGCGGTTCGATGTCTTGCGGGCCATCGTGGCGGACTACGTGTCCACCAACGAACCGGTCGGGTCGAAGGCGCTGGTCGACCGGCACAACCTCGGCGTCTCCAGCGCGACCGTGCGCAACGACATGGCGGCGCTGGAGGAGGAGGGGCTCATCGTCCAGCCCCACACCAGCGCGGGCCGGGTGCCCACCGACGCGGGCTATCGGCTGTTCGTCGACCGGCTGCACGAGATCAAGCCGCTCACCGCGGCGGAGCGCCGGGCGATCGGTGCCTTCCTCGAAGGGGCGCTGGACCTCGACGACGTGATGCGCCGCAGCGTCCGGCTGCTCGCGCAGCTGACCCAGCAGGTCGCCGTGGTGCAGTACCCCACGCTGACCCGCTCGACCGTGCGCCACGTCGAGGTGGTCACCATCACCCCGGCGCGGCTGATGCTCGTGCTCATCACCGACACCGGCCGGGTCGATCAGCGGATGGTCGACCTCGGCGACGTGATCGGTGACGAGGACGTGGCGCGGTTGCGCACCGTGCTGAACTCGGCGATGGCCGAGAAGCGGCTCGCGGACGCCTCGGCGGCCGTGGCCGAACTGCCCGACCAGTCCCCGCCGGAGCTGCGCGACGCCATGACGCGCGTCGCGAGCGTGCTCATCGAATCGCTGGTGGAGCATCCCGAGGAGCGCATGGTCCTCGGCGGCACCCCCAACCTCACCCGCAACGTCACCGACTTCCCGAACTCGCTGCGCCAGGTGCTGGAAGCCCTGGAGGAGCAGGTCGTGGTGCTCAAGCTGCTCGCGGCCGCCCGCGATTCGCGCACCGTGACGGTGCGGATCGGGATGGAGAACGAGGCCGAGGAGATGCGCACGACGTCGGTGGTGTCCACCGGCTACGGCACGCATGGGATGGTGCTGGGCGGCATGGGGGTCGTCGGCCCCACCCGGATGGACTATCCGGGAACGATGGCGGCGGTCCGTGCCGTTGCCGCGTACGTGGGTGAGATCCTGGCGGGCCGGTGAGGCCCGACCGCACGACTCGCCCCACGTGAACTCGCAGACCTAGCAGAGGAAGATCGCAGAAGGTGGCCAGGGACTACTACGGGACCCTCGGGGTGGCCAAAGACGCTACGCCGGAGCAGCTCAAACGCGCGTACCGCAAGCTAGCCAGGGAATTGCACCCCGACGTCAACCAGGAGCCCAACGCCCAGGAGCGGTTCCGCGAGGTGACGACGGCGTACGAGGTGCTGTCCGACCCGAAGAAGCGCCAGGTCGTCGACCTCGGCGGTGATCCGCTCTCCCAGGGCGGCGGCGACGGCGGCACGGGCGGCGATCCGTTCGCCGGCTTCGGCGGCCTCGGCGACATCATGGACGCCTTCTTCGGCGGCTCCGGAGGTGGCGGAGGCGGTGGGCGAGGCCCGCGCAGCCGGGTGCAGCCGGGCTCGGACGCGCTGCTGCGCCTGGAGCTGACGCTGGAGGAGTGCGCCAGCGGCGTGAACCGGGACATCACCGTCGACACGGCGGTGCTCTGCGACTCCTGCGACGGCGGCGGCTCGCGCGCGGGCAGCGCGCCCTCCACCTGCGACACCTGCGGGGGTCGCGGCGAGGTGCAGTCGGTGCAGCGCTCCTTCCTCGGGCAGGTCATGACCTCCCGCCCCTGCCCGGTGTGCCGCGGCTTCGGCGAGGTCATCACCGATCCCTGCCAGCAGTGCGGCGGCGACGGCCGGGTGCGCGAGCGGCGGACCATCACCGTCAAGATCCCGGCCGGGGTCGGCGACGGGATGCGGGTCCGGCTCGCGGGCGAGGGCGAGGTCGGCCCGGGCGGAGGCCCGGCGGGCGACCTGTTCGTCGAGGTCGAAGAGCTGCCCCACGAGCGGTTCGTCCGCGACGGGGCCGACCTGCACTGCAACGTGGCGGTGCCGATGACGGCCGCCGCGCTGGGCACGGTGCTCACGCTGGAGACCCTGGACGGCACCGAGGAGATCACCGTGGAGCCGGGCACCCAGCCCGGGACGGAGCAGGTGCTCAGCGGGCGGGGCCTGCCGAAGCTGCGCTCCAACGGCCGGGTCAGCGGGCACGGCGACCTGCACGTGCACCTCGACGTCCAGGTGCCGACGCGGCTGGACGAGGAGCAGACCGAGCTGTTGCGCGGCCTCGCGGCGCTGCGCGGCGAGGAGCAGCCGGAGCCGACCGTCACCGCGAACGGCAACGGGCAGCGGCAGGGGTTGTTCTCGCGCTTCAAGTCCTTCGGACACCGCTGAGGCCCGATCGTGATCTGGTGCGCCGGCCGTCGCCGGGCGCCCGGAGAGGCCCTGATCAGGGGCCTGTCCCGGCGCGGCGGCGGCCGGTTTTCGCGTTCGGCGCGGATCACTGGATCGGAGCAATGAACCTGCATTTGTGCGTTTTCTGGCGCGCGCGAATGACGCGGGGTTACGGTGAACGCCACGCCTGAGGAGGGAATCTCACCGCCTCAGGTGGCTCGCGGAGCGAGCCCAACCGGGCGCTCGTCGGACAACCCCCCCTCGGTCCGGCGAGGCCGCGCCGTAGCCGGGCCACCCCCAGCCCCGCTACGGCGCGGCATCCGGCGGGGAGCGATCACCGGAGGCGTCGGGGCCGCCGGATAGCCTTCCCGGCATGACCGACAGCGACCTGGACTCCCTGTTCCTGCGCATCATCGCCGGCGAGATCCCCGCCGACGTCGTGCACGACGACGAGCGCGTCATCGCGATCCGGGACATCAACCCGCAGGCGCCGACGCACGTGCTGGTCGTGCCCAAGACCCGCTACCGCAACGCGGCCGAGCTCGCCGCGGCCGAGCCCGACCTGATCGCCCGGCTGGTGACCGTGGCCGACGAGATCGCCGAGCGCGAGGGCATCGCCGAATCCGGTTACCGGCTGCTGTTCAACACCAACGCCGACGCGGGCCAGACCATCTTCCACGTGCACCTGCACCTGCTCGGCGGCGAAGCCCTCGGCGGCCTCACCGGCGGCCCGCTGCCCGGCTGACCGGGAGGGGAGCGGTGGAACGGCGGCGCGATCGCGCCGCCGCTTGCTCTACCATCGGAACCGGGACGAACGCACGACCGACTTCGCGCGCCGAGCGCAGAAAGCAGGCCCGAACACACGTGGCCGGAATCGCAGCAGGTGGATCCGCCCAGTCCGGACGCCAGTCCGGGGACGTCCAGAACCAGCAGACCAGGGAATCGCCGGACGGGACCGCCCAGCGGGAAGCGGTGCAGGACCAGAGCTTGCCCGCCCAGAACCCCTCCGCGCAGCACCTCTCGGCGCAGAGCCGGGCGCAGGGCAGGCCCGTCCAGTCCGGCGTGACCATCCCGGACAGCGCGGTCCTCGCGCTCGTCGGCACCCGCGACGCGAACCTGCGGGTGGTGGAGGAGCTCCTCGCCGCCGACGTGCACGTGCGCGGCAACGAGGTGACGCTCACCGGTGAGCCCGCCGACGTCGCCTTCGGCGAACGGGTGTTCGCTGAGCTCATCGCGATGGTGGAGAAGGGCGGCCTGCTCGGGCCCGACGCGGTGCGCCGGATCGTGGCCATGCTCTCGGCCGACAGCGGGGAGTCGCCCGCCGACGTGCTCAGCCTGGACATCCTGTCCCGGCGCGGTCGCACCATCCGTCCCAAGACGCTGAACCAGAAGCACTACGTCGACGCGATCGACGAGAACACCGTGGTGTTCGGCATCGGACCCGCGGGAACCGGCAAGACCTACCTGGCGATGGCCAAGGCCGTGCAGGCCCTGCAGGCCAGGCAGGTCAACCGGATCATCCTGACCAGGCCGGCGGTGGAGGCGGGCGAGCGGCTCGGCTACCTGCCGGGCACGCTCTACGAGAAGATCGACCCGTATCTGCGGCCGCTGTACGACGCGCTGCACGACATGATCGACCCGGAGTCCGTCCCGCGGCTGACCCAGGCGGGCACGATCGAGGTCGCGCCGCTGGCCTACATGCGCGGGCGCACCCTCAACGACGCGTTCATCATCCTCGACGAGGCGCAGAACACCACGCCGGAGCAGATGAAGATGTTCCTGACCCGGCTCGGTTTCGGCTCCCGCGTCGTGGTCACCGGCGACGTCACCCAGGTCGATCTGCCCGGCGGGCAGCGCAGCGGGCTGCGGGTCGTGCGGGAGATCCTCGACGGCGTCGACGACGTGCACTTCGCCGTCCTCGACAGCGGGGACGTCGTCCGCCACCGGCTGGTCACCGACATCGTCAACGCCTACGACCGCTGGCAGGCGGAGCAGGACGCGGATTCCGAGCAGTTCCCGCGTCGCTCCGGCCGGGGCGGTCAGTTCCGGGAACGCGCATGAGCATCGAAATCGCCAACGAATCCGGCGTCGAGGTCGACGAGGGGACCATCGTCTCGGTCGCCCGCTACGCCCTGGACCGGATGAGCGTCAGCCAGCTGGCCGAGCTGTCCATCGTGCTGGTCGAGCTGAACGTGATGTCCGACCTGCACGAGCGCTGGATGGACCTGCCCGGTCCGACCGACGTGATGGCCTTCCCGATGGACGAGTACGACTCGTCGCGGCGGCCGGACGCGGCCGGCTCCGGCCCGGCGCTGCTCGGCGACATCGTGCTGTGCCCCGCTTTCGCGAAGGACCAGGCCCGCAAGGCCGGGCACGAGCTGATCGACGAGCTGCACCTGCTGACCGTGCACGGCGTGCTGCACCTGCTCGGCTACGACCACGCCGAGCCGGACGAGGAGCGCGAGATGTTCGGGTTGCAGAACCGGATCCTCGCCGACTACCGGACGGCCCGGGACGAGGCCGAGCGGGCCGCGGCGCAGCGCGACGCGGACAACCGCGTGCTGGGTACCGTGGGGCTGGACCCGGGCACCTCGCCCGAGGTCCCCCGCGACTGAGGGCGAGAAGGCGGGGGTCGTGTTCATGAGTTCGGCCGCACTGGTGGTGTGGGCTGTGCTGCTCGTGCTGGGGGCCGGGGTGTTCGCCGCGGCCGATTCCGCCGTCGGCACCGCGTCCCGCGCCCGCGTGGAGGAGCTGCTGCGGGAGAACCGCAGCGGGGCCAGGCAGCTGGCACTGGTGCTGGAGGACCGGCCCCGGCACGTGAACCTGCTGATCCTGCTGCGCCTGGCCTGCGAGCTGGGCGCCACGGTGCTGGTGACGGTGGTGGCGCTGCGCCTGGTGGAGTCCGACCTGTGGTCGGCGCTGCTGGCGATCCTGATCATGCTCGTGGTGTCCTACGTGCTCATCGGAGTCGGACCGCGGACCATCGGCAGGCAGCACCCGTACGGGGTGGGGCTGCTGGTGGCCGCGCCGGTCCGAGCGCTGGCGCGGGTGCTCAACCCGCTGACCCGGCTGCTGATCCTCATCGGCAACGGGCTCACCCCAGGACGCGGTTTCCGCGAGGGCCCGTTCTCCTCGGAGGTGGAGCTGCGCGAGCTCGTCGACCTGGCGGGGGAGCGCGGCGTGGTCGCCGCGGGCGAGCGCGAGATGATCCACTCGGTGTTCGAGTTCGGCGACACCATCGCCCGCGAGGTGATGGTGCCCCGCACCGAGATCATCTGGATCGAGCGGGCGAAGTCCGCGCGCCAGGCGCTCGCGCTGTGCCTGCGCTCCGGGTTCTCCCGGGTGCCCGTGATCGGGGACAGCGTCGACGACATCGTGGGCGTGGTGACGCTGCGCGACCTGACCCAGGCGCTCGCGGAGGGCGGCGACCTCAACCAGCCCGGCCCCGAGCTCGGCGAGCTGATGCGCCCGGCCAGCTTCGTGCCGGACACGAAGCGCCTCGACGAGCTGCTCAAGGAGATGCAGCTGTCCCGCAGCCACCTGGCCATCGCCGTCGACGAGTACGGCGGCACCGCCGGCCTGCTCACCATCGAGGACGTCATCGAGGAGATCGTCGGCGAGATCACCGACGAGTCCGACCTGGAGGAGCACCGGCCGATCGAGCACCTGGACGACGGCACGATCCGGGTGTCCTCCCGGCTGCCGGTGGAGGACCTCGGGGCGCTCTGCGACGTCGAGCTGGACGGTTCGGAGGTGGAGACCGTCGGCGGCCTGCTCGCGCAGCGACTCGGCCGGGTCCCGCTGCCGGGGGCCGAGGCCGAGATCGAGGGCTTGCGGCTGCGCGCCGAGGGCGGCAAGGACCACCGCGGCCGCATCCGCATCAACGCGCTGCTGGTGCGTCGCGTGAACGGCGAACCCGCACCGCACCGCGGTGCCGATCAGGAAGGAAGCCCCACCCGTGGCTGAGCACGCGCAGGAGTCGGCCGCTCCGGAGGAGCTGGACGCCGAGGACGCCAAGATCGTCACGCTGGCCCGTTCGGCCCGCGCCCGCACCGGCGCCGCCGAGGGCGCCGCGGTGCGCGACACCGATGGCCGCACCTACGCGGCGTGCACGGTGGCGCTGCCGTCGTTGCGGCTGACCGCGTTGCAGGTGGCCGTGGCCACCGCCGTGGCCAGCGGCGCCGAGGGCCTGGAGGCCGCCGCCGTGGTCACCGATGCCGCCGAGGTCTCCGCGGACTCGATCGCCGCCGTCCGCGACCTGACCGCCACCGCGCCCGTGCTGCGCGCCGACGCCAGCGGCGAGGTCGCCGGGGTGCTGAGCTGAGCAGGGCCGGTGCCGGAGCTCCGGGCTCCGGCGGCGACAATGGGGGAGTGAGCAGCACTCCAGACACCGGTTCCTCCGATGCGCACCGCTCCGGGTTCGCGTGCTTCGTCGGCCGTCCCAACGCGGGCAAGTCGACGCTGACGAACGCCCTGGTCGGCTCGAAGGTGGCGATCACCTCCAGCAAGCCGCAGACCACCCGGCACGCGATCCGCGGCATCGTGCACCGGCCGGACGCGCAGCTGATCATCGTGGACACGCCCGGTCTGCACCGTCCGCGCACGCTGCTCGGGCAGCGGCTCAACGACCTCGTCTACGAGACCTGGTCCGAGGTGGACGTCGTCGGCTTCTGCGTGCCCGCCGACCAGAAGGTCGGCCCCGGTGACCGGTTCATCGCCGAGCAGCTCGCCAAGGTCGCGCGCCGCACCCCGGTGCTGGGCATCATCACCAAGACGGACCTGGCGACGAAGCAGCAGGTCGCCGAGCAGCTGCTCGCGCTGCAGCAGGTGATGGAGTTCGCCGACCTGGTGCCGGTCTCCGCCGTGGACTCCTACCAGATGGACACCCTCGGCGACCTGCTCGTCGGGCACCTGCCGGAGGGGCCGCAGCTCTACCCGGACGGGGAGCTCACCGACGAGCCGGAGGAGACGCTGATCGCGGAGATGATCCGCGAGGCGGCGCTGGAGGGCGTGCGCGACGAGCTGCCGCACTCGCTGGCGGTGGCGATCGAGGAGATGAACGTGCGCGAGGACCGCGAGGACCTCGTCGACGTGCACGCGATCGTGTACGTGGAGCGGCAGAGCCAGAAGTCGATCGTGATCGGCCGCAAGGGCGAGCGGCTGCGCGAGGTGGGTTCGCAGGCGCGCCAGCACATCCAGCGGCTGCTCGGCAGCAAGATCTACCTCGACCTGCACGTCAAGGTCGCGAAGGACTGGCAGCGCGACCCCCGGCAGCTGCGCAAGCTGGGGTTCTGACGCCGCCGGACCCGCTGCCGCGGCGAGCGCGGACCCGTCGCCGCGGCCGTCCGCGATGTTGCTTTCGCAACCGGGATTCCAACGATTTGATCGAACGGCCACGGCGGGCAACCGCGCTCCGGTAATTTCCTGTTCGGCCTCGTCAGAGCGCTGCCCGTTTCATCGATCGAAGGACTCCCCGTGACCAACCCGTATGGCGGGCCGCCGTCCGGCCCGCAACCGCAACAGCCCTACGGGCAGCAGTCGTATCCGCAGACGGGTGGCCAGCCGCAGCAGCCCTACCCGCAGACGGGCGGCCAGCCGCAGCAGCCGTACGGTCAGCAGCCCTACGGCCAGCAGCCGTACCAGCAGCAGCCCTACGGGCAGCCGGGGTACGGGTACGGGCAGCCGGTGAACCCGGCGAACTACGCGCACTGGGGTCATCGGGTGCTCGGGTACCTGGTCGACGGCGCGATCATCGGCGTGCCTACGGCGATCATCATGCTGATCGTGGGCGGGATCGCCGGGGCGATGGCGCGCTCCGGCGAAGGCGCCCTCGTGTTCGTGAACGTGATCGCTCTGGTGCTCTACTTGGCCACTGTCGCGTTCGGCATCTGGAACCTGTGCTACCGGCGCGGGACGACCGGGCAGACCATCGGCCAGAAGGTCTTGAAGATCAAGACGGTGAGCGAGGAGACCGGCCAGCCGCTCGGGTTCGGCACGGCGTTCCTGCGTCAGCTGTGCCACGTCCTGGACGGTTTCGCCTGCTCGATCGGCTGGCTGTGGCCGTTGTGGGACGCGCGGCGGCAGACCTTCGCGGACAAGATCATCAGGTCCGTCGTGGTGCCCGCCCCGGAGCAGAGCGCGCCGGGCCAGCAGCCCGGTTATCCGAACCAGGGCGGCTACCCGCAGCAGCCCGGCTACCCGCAGCAGCAGCCGCCGCAGCAGTGGTGATCACCCGGTGAGCGGCGTGCTCCGAGCCGTCGCTTTCCCCTGGCGCCGGATGCCCCGGACGACCCGCCTCGCCGCGGGCGCCGGGGCGCTCGGCTTGGTGCTGAGCGCGGGCCTGCTCCCGCTGCCGTGCCCGATGTTGTTCCTGACCGGTCTGGACTGCCCGTTCTGCGGCGGCAGCCGGATGCTCGGCGCGCTGCTGCACGCCGACTTCGCCCGCGCGGCCGACTTGAACCTGTTCGCCCTCGTGGTCATCATGCCGCTCGCCGTTGCCTTCCTGATCGGATCGGCCCGGCAGGAACTCGGTCAGGTCGCCCATCCGCTGCCGGCCGGACGCCGCGGCTTGATCGCCGGGCGCGTCCTGGTGGGCGCCGTCATCACCTGGGGCGTGGTGCGCAACCTCCCGTTCCCGGGTTTCGAGTTCTTGCGCGCCTGAGCCGGTGTTCCGCCGGGGAATCCGCGCGGGCTCGGCCCGGGCGCGGCTCGTCGAGCTGCGACCCGGCGCGCCGCGACACCCGCGTTCGCGGCGAGGGGCTCACCCGGAGCAGTCGGGTAGCCCGGTAGTGGGACGATGGCGGCGTGAGCCTCTACCGGGATACCGGCGTCGTGCTGCGGGTCCACAAGCTGGGTGAGGCCGATCGGATCATCACCCTGCTCACCCGCCGCTTCGGCAAGGTGCGCGCCGTGGCCAAGGGCGTGCGGCGCACGAACTCCCGCTTCGGCGCCCGCGTCGAGCCCTTCTGCCACGTCGACGTGCAGCTGCACACCGGGCGCACCCTCGACGTGATCACCCAGGTGCAGACGCTGGACGCCTTCGGCGTGCACATCGTCGACGACTACCAGCGCTACACGGCGGGTTGCGCCGTGCTGGAGACCGTGGACCGGCTCGCCGCCGAGGAGGGCGAGCCCGTGCTGCGGCTCTACCTGCTGGTGACCGGGGCGCTGCGGGCGCTGTCCGGCCGGGATCGGGACCCCTCGCTGGTGCTCGACGCCTTCCTGCTGCGCGCCATGTCCTACGCGGGCTGGGCCCCCGCGCTCGCCGAGTGCGCCCGCTGCGGCGCCGCCGGGCCGCACGCCGCGTTCTCGGTGCAGGGCGGCGGCTCGATGTGCCCGGACTGCCGGCCCGCCGGGTCCGCCCGGCCCGCCGCGACGACGCTGCCGCTGCTCGAAGCGCTGCTGCACGGCGACTGGACCGCCGCCGAGAGCAGCGCCGAGCCGGTGCGGCGGGAGGGCAGCGGGCTCGTCGCCGCGCACCTGCAATGGCACCTGGAGCGGCAGCTGCGCTCGCTGCCGCTGGTGGAGCGCCAGGAGCACCGACCGGCCGTCCCCGAGCTCATCCGGGAGCGGGCGGCGGCCGCGGACGCCGGTGCGGCGGACGGGGCCACCGGTTGATCGTGCGCAGCTGGCGTCCCCGCGACGCCGCGGCGGTGCATCGGATCTGCGTGGCCACCGGTGACGGCGGTGAGCCCGTGCACCCCATCCTGCGCGACCCGGACCTGGTCGCCTACGTGTTCGCCGACCCCTACCTGCTGCTGCACCCGGAGCTCGCGTTCGTCGTCGAGGGGCGCGGCGCGGTGCTCGGCTACGTGGTCGCCGCCCTGAACACCGAGGAGTTCTTCGCCCGCTGGCAGCTCGAATGGGCGCCGCGCTTCGCCGCCAGCCACCCGTCGGCCCGCGTGGTGGACGGGCGCGACGCGGACAGCCAGCTGCGCGCCTTCCTGCACCGGCCGCGCCTCATGCTGCCCGCCGACCAGGACGGCTTCCCCTCGCACCTGCACATCAACCTGGTCGCGGAGGCGCGCGGGCAGGGGATGGGCAGGCGGCTGCTGCACGCGGTGTTCGAGCAGCTGGCCCGGGCGGGGTCGCCGGGGGTGCAGCTCGGCGTCAACCCGGCCAACACCCGCGCGCAGGCGCTCTACCAGCGAACGGGCATGGTCCGGCTGCCCTCGGACACCCGGGTCGAGGTCCGCTACGGGACACCACTGAACGGGTGACACGACGGTCCGGGAGAATGGACGACCGGCCGCAGAACAAAGGAGAAGGCACACATGCTGCGACGCCGCGGACGCGGAAGCGACGACCCCACCGTGCAGGCCCCCGCCCCGCACCCCTCCGGGGCCACCCCGCCGAAGCTGCCGCAGGAACTGGTCCCCCGGCACGTTGCCATCGTGATGGACGGCAACGGGCGCTGGGCCAACGAGCGCGGCCTGCCCCGGGTCGAGGGCCACAAGCGGGGCGAGCAGGTGGTGCTGGAGCTGGCCAGGGGCGCGATCGAGATCGGCGTGAAGTGGCTGTCGCTGTACGCCTTCTCCACCGAGAACTGGAAGCGCAGCCCGGACGAGGTCAAGTTCCTCATGGGCTTCAACCGCGACGTCATCGCCCGCCGCGTCGACGAGCTCGACGAGCTCGGGGTGCGGGTGCGCTGGGCGGGCCGCAAGCCGCGGCTGTGGCGCAGCGTCGTGAACACGCTCCAGGCCGCGGAGGAGCGCACCCGCGGCAACGAAGTCATGAACTTGACCATGTGCGTGAACTATGGTGGCCGGGCCGAGGTGGGTGACGCCGCGCGCGAGATCGCCCGGTTGGCCGCCGCAGGCAAGATCAATCCAGAGAAGGTGGACGAGCGGACCGTGTCCCGGCACCTCTACCAATCGGAGATGCCCGACGTCGACCTGTTCATCCGGCCGTCCGGGGAGCAGCGCACCTCCAACTTCCTGCTCTGGCAGTCCGCATACGCCGAGTTGGTGTTCCAAGACACCCTGTTCCCCGACGTGGACCGTCGCCACCTCTGGCGCGCGTGCGAGCAGTACGCACGACGCGACCGGCGCTTCGGCGGCGCCGTCGACCGTGCCGCGCAGGACGAGAGCACCACCGACACCGCCCAGGAGGGCATCTCATGACCCAGGAGGCCGCCACTACCGCGGAGCTGTTGACCGCGGCGAAGGAAGCGCTGGAGACCTACCACGAGGTGAGCGTCGACGACGACGGAGCCCTGACGCTGCAGCACGGCGACGTGCCGTGCGCCGTGCAGGCGATGCAGCTCGCCGAGGGCCTCACGGTGCTCAGCCTGACCTGCGTCGTCGCGTGGGACCTGCCGTTGGACGACAAGCTCGCGCAGTCCGCGGCGGAGCGGGCGGGCCAGGGCCTGTTCGGCACGCTCGGCGTGGTGCGCACCGAGCGCGGCATGGACGTGACCCTGCGCTACGCCTTCCCCGCCGAGGGCATGGACCCGCAGCCGCTGGGCACCCTGCTCATGCTGGTGGTCTCCACGGCCTCGCAGCTGCGGGCGGAACTGCTCGACGGCGTCGAGGAGGACGCACCGGTCGACTGAGGTCGCCGCCGCGAGGAGCCCCACCCGGGTCGCCGGGCGGGGCTCCTCGCGCGTCGGGGGTTGCCGTCCGACGCGCGTCGGCGTGTCGGCGCGGATGAGCGCGGACTCACCGGATACGGGTGTCCTCCGGCGATCGCGGGTGAATCCGCGGCACGCGATGCGCGGCACGTGCGCGGCCCGTTGGCCGGTCCGGGTGTCAATGTGCCCGGCCGGGTGAACCGGAGACGTGGGAAGGCGGGGACAGCTGCGAACGATTGTCAGTAGCGGCTGGCACGATGTGCGCCATGACCACGACCCTCCGCCGTTCGGGCCGTGATCCGGTGCGGCGTCGCCGGGTCACCTCGCTGGAAGTGCTGTGCGCGCTGCTGCTGGCCGCCCTGCTGTTCCAGGCGCCGATCAGCGCGCTGCTCGACGCGCCGGGCCTGCGCACCGGCTCCACCGTGTTCGTCGCGGTGTGCGTCCAGGCGTTGCCCTTCCTGGTGCTCGGCGTGCTGATCAGCGGCGCCATCGCCGCGTTCGTGTCGCCGAGCGCGCTGCGCCGGGTGCTGCCCGGGGCTCCCGGCGCCGCGGTGCCGGTCGCCGGTCTGGCGGGGCTGGCGCTGCCGGGCTGCGAGTGCGCCTCGGTGCCCGTCGCCCGGCGGCTGATGGGGCAGGGCGTCCCGCAGGCCGCGGCGCTCACCTTCCTGCTCGCGGCCCCGGCGGTGAACCCGATCGTGCTGGTCTCCACCGCGGTCGCGTTCCCCGGGGATCCGATGATGGTGCTCGCCCGGTTCGCCGGCTCGCTGCTGACCGCGTGCGCGACCGGCTGGGTCTGGCTGCGGATCGGGAAGGCGAGCTGGATCGCTGAGCACGCCCTGCGGCGGGTCGAGCGGCGCCCGGACCCCGGCGCGGGCCGCTGGGCGCTGTTCGCCGAGACCGCCCGGCACGACCTGGTCGAGGCGGGCGGGTTCCTGGTGCTGGGCGGGCTCACCTCGGCGGTGTTCACCGTCCTCCTCCCGGCGGAGTGGATGAGCTCGCTCGGCGGCCAGCTGGTGCTCGGCGTGCTGGTGATGGCGCTGCTGGCCGTGGTGCTCGCGCTGTGCAGCGAGGCGGACGCGTTCGTCGCCGCCTCGATCTCGGGGTTGCCGCTGCTGCCGAAGCTGGTTTTCCTGGTCGTGGGCCCGGCCGTGGACCTCAAGCTCATCGCGCTCCAGGCGGGGACGTTCGGGCGCTCCTTCGCGCTGCGGTTCGCGCCGCTGGTGTTCGTGCTCGCGCTCGCCAGCTCGCTGCTGGTGGGCCTCGTCCTGCTGGGAGGCGCGTGATGCGCGGGGAAACGCAGAACCTGCTGCTGGTGCTGCTCGGTGGAGCGCTGCTCAAGCTCGCGCTCACCGGCACCTACCTGCGCTACGTCAAGCCCGGGCTGTTCCCGTGGTTGGTGGGTGCGGGAGCGGTGGTGGTGGCGCTCGGCGCGGTGGCGATCGTGCGCGACGTGCTGGAGGCCCGGGCGCGGGCGCGCGCGGCGGTCGACCCGTTCGCCCCACCCGTCCCGGAGCGATCCGGTCCGGGACAGGAGGGGACGGAGCACGAGCACCGGTCCCGCAGCCCGTGGCTGCTGCTGCTGCCGGTGTTTGCGGTCTTCCTGGTGGCACCGCCCGCGCTCGGCGCCGACTCGATCGGCCGGGGCCAGCACGCCGCGGCACCGGAGCGGCCCGGCGCGGAGTTCTTCGACGCGCTGCCGCCGGGACCCGCGCCGCGGCTGACCGTCTCGGAGTTCATCACCCGCGTGGTCTGGGACGGCAGCGGTGCGCTGGAGCGGCGCGCCGTCCGGCTGCAGGGCTTCGTGGTGCACCCGGACGACGATCCCGGGCGCAGCCAGCTGGCCAGGCTGCGGATCAGCTGCTGCGCGGCGGACGCCGCCCCGGTGCTGATCGACCTCGCCGGGGCCCCGGCGGAGGCGCTGACCGAGGTCGAACCCGACACCTGGATCGAGGTGACCGGAACGCTGCGACCGGGCACGGCCACCGAGGCGAACGGGCACGTGCCGACCTTCGACCTGACCGAGGTGCACGAGATCCCGGCCCCGGAGGACCCGTATGAGTACTGATCGGGACGCGGGCTCAGCCCGCGGCGGCGCAATCCGGGCAGACGCCGATGATCTCCACCGTGTGCCCCACGTTGGAGAAGCCGTGCTCGCTGGCGATCCGCTCCGCCCACTGTTCGACCGGCGGATCGGTGACCTCGACGGTCCGCCCGCAGTGGCGGCACACCAGGTGGTGGTGGTGCTCGGCGGAGCAGCGCCGGTAGACGGCCTCGCCGGAGTCGGTGCGCAGCACGTCGATCTCGCCCGCGTCGGCCAGGGTCTGCAGGGTCCGGTAGACGGTGGTCAGGCCGATGCCCTCGCCGCGCCGACGCAGCTGCTCGTGCAGGTCCTGCGCGGACCGGAAGTCGTCGATCTCGCTGAGCAGGCGGGACACCGCCGCCCGCTGCTTCGTGGCCCGCAGCCCTGGCACGCCGGCCGCGGAACGCTCACCGGTGGTCACGCTGTTTCCGTCCCCTCTGCAGTGTCTCGGGCGAACCGCGCGCCCTGGCGCCGGCGCGAGCCGGAGAGCTCCTCCGCGTGCGCGGCGGCGTCGACGACGATGTGCGCGAGATGTTCGTCGACGAGCCGGTACACGACCTCCCGCCCGTGCCGCTCCCCGTGCACGACCCCCGCCGACTTGAGCACCCGCAGGTGCTGGCTGATCAACGGCTGGGTCACGCCGAGCGCGTCCACGAGCTCGTGCACGCACCGCTCGGCGCTGCGCAGCTGGAGCACGATCGCGATGCGCACCGGGGCGGCCAGCGCCCGCAGCAGCTCGCCGGCCTCGGCCAGGGTCTGGTGGTCGTACACCGGCACCAGCCTGGGCGCCCCTCGCTCCGGCGAGTGCACGTGCTCCTCGGCGCGGTCCGGGTTGCCGTGCCCGGCCTCGGCCGCCGCGGTCCCGACCGGTTCGGTACCGGCCGAACCGGCGCGCGGATCGGGGCTGACGGCGGGCATGGCGTCCTTTCCGGCGGGCCTGGCGGTGTTCCCGGCTGATCCGGGTGCACCGGCCGCCCGGGGAGCGGCGGATTCTGTCCGACGTCCATCCTACGGGGCGAGCGAAACGCGCAGGCACCTCGCGGGGGTGGCCCGGTGCGCCGGGACGATCGTTCCGGCGCGGGTGCGCGTCCACCGCCGGCCCGGCCCGGTGGCGCGGGCGAGATGGGTGGGGCCACCGGGGCGGCAGGTCGCATCGGTACGCTGGGAAACCCCAGGACGCATCGCGTGCGGTGGCAGGGCCCGCACGACGTCGGAGATCGTCGAACAGCCGGGCTCCGACGCCGGGAAGGCCTCCCGTCCCGGGGCAACGTCGCCGACGGCGACCCCCGGGAGCACCGCCCGGCCGAACAGCAGCACCGGGAGCGGGCGCGGCAGAGCGCGTCGCGTCCCGGCCGCCGACAACTACCGTCGAGCCCCGACCCGCGTGGTCGACCCTCGGCCCGAAGCAGATCGTCGAGTCCCTCGACCTGAGATTCCGGAGTGACCGTGCCCGCCGATCAGATCGACACGATCGTCAACCTTTGCAAGCGCCGTGGCTTCGTCTTCCCGTCCGGGGAGATCTACGGCGGTACGAAGTCGGCGTGGGACTACGGGCCGCTCGGCGTGGAGCTCAAGGACAACATCAAGCGCCAGTGGTGGAAGTCGATGGTGCAGGGGCGCGACGACGTCGTGGGCCTGGACTCCTCCGTGATCCTGCCGCGCGACGTGTGGGTCGCTTCCGGCCACGTCGGTGCCTTCCACGACCCGCTGGTCGAGTGCACCTCCTGCCACCACCGCTTCCGCGGTGACCACCTGGTCGAGGAGTTCGCCGAGCGCACCGGGAAGGAGATCGCCGAAGGCGACCTCTCTCAGGTCCCCTGCCCGAACTGCGGCAACCGCGGCCAGTTCACCGAGCCGCGCGAGTTCAACATGATGCTCAAGACCTTCCTCGGTCCGGTCGAGAGCGACGAGGGGATGCACTACCTGCGCCCGGAGACGGCGCAGGGCATCTTCGTGAACTTCGCGAACGTCATGACCACCGCGCGCAAGAAGCCGCCGTTCGGCATCGGCCAGATCGGCAAGTCCTTCCGCAACGAGATCACGCCCGGCAACTTCGTGTTCCGGACCCGCGAGTTCGAGCAGATGGAGATGGAGTTCTTCGTCGAGCCGGGCGAGGACGAGCAGTGGCACCAGTACTGGATCGACGCCCGCACCGAGTGGTACACCGGCCTGGGCATCGACCGGGACAACCTGCGGCTCTACGAGCACCCCAAGGACAAGCTCTCGCACTACTCGAAGCGCACCGTCGACATCGAGTACCGCTTCCGCTTCGCGGGCAACGAGTGGGGTGAGCTGGAGGGCGTCGCCAACCGCACCGACTTCGACCTCACCACGCACTCCAACCACTCGGGCGTGGACCTGTCGTACTTCGACCAGGCCAGCAACTCCCGCTACCGGCCCTACGTGATCGAGCCGGCCGCGGGCGTGGGCCGTCCGATGATGGCGTTCCTGGTCGACGCCTACCACGAGGACGAGGCCCCGAACGCCAAGGGCGGCGTGGACAAGCGCACCGTGCTGAAGCTGGACCGCAGGCTGGCGCCGGTGAAGGCCGCGGTCCTGCCGCTGTCCCGCAACGCCGAGCTGTCCCCGAAGGCCCGCGACCTGGCCGCGCAGCTGCGCCGGAACTGGAACATCGAGTTCGACGACGCGGGCGCGATCGGCCGCCGCTACCGCAGGCACGACGAGATCGGCACCCCGTTCTGCGTGACGGTGGACTTCGACTCGCTGTCCGACCACGCGGTCACCGTCCGGGAGCGGGACACGATGTCCCAGGAGCGGGTCGCGATGGACAAGCTGGAGGAGTACCTCGCCGTCCGCCTGATCGGTTGCTGAGCGGCCGGTCCGGAGCAGAGCCCATGTCTGAGCCCGCCCCCCGACGCGCGAGCCCCGGCCGAGTGCTGCGCCGCGCCGCGCTCGGCTCCGTGCTGATGCTGCTGCTCCTGCTCGGCGGCACCGGGTTCCGGGTGTGGCAGGTGGCGCGCAGCGACGACCGGCGTCCGGTGGACATGATCGTGGTGCTGGGCGCCGCCCAGTACCACGGCAAGCCCACCCCGGTGCTGCGCGCCCGCCTCGAGCAGGCCCTGGAGCTCTACGAGCAGGGCCTCACCGAGCACGTCGTCACCGTCGGCGGCAGCCAGGAGGGCGACAAGTACACCGAGGCGGAGACGGGCCGGATCTGGCTGGCCGACCACGGGGTGCCGGAATCCAGGATCACCGACGTGGAGACCGGTGCGGACACCCTCGGGAGCATGAGGGCAGTGGCGAAGCTGGCGGATCAGCGCGGCTGGAACTCCACGCTGATCGTCAGCGACCCCTGGCACTCGTTGCGGGCGCGGACGATGGCCTCCGACTTCGGCCTGGACGCCTGGGCCTCGCCGACCCGGTCGGGGCCGATCGTGCAGACGCGGTCGACCCAGTTCCACTACATCTTTCGCGAGACCGGCGGCCTGCTGTACTACCGGCTCACCCACGCTCCGGCCGAGGTCGTGGGCAACGGCCTCGGCTGACCGCCGGACCGGCCCACCGCGAGCCCCGGGCGGACAGCGAGCGGTTCGCCGCCAGCTCGCGCTTTCTCGCTGGGCCTCCCGGGGCCGGGCCGTAGGCTGGCGCGGTGAACGCCTCATCGCCCGGGTACGGCGAGCACGATCTGGCCCGGTTGCTCCCCGAACCTCCGAAGGCCGCCGCGCTGCCCGGCGCGCACGAGGAAGCCCGCTCCCCGTTCGCCCGGGACCGGGCGCGGGTGCTGCACTCCGCCGCGCTGCGCAGGCTCGCGGGCAAGACGCAGGTCATGGGGCCGGAGGAGGGTGACGTCCCGCGCACCCGGCTCACGCACTCGCTCGAAGTGGCCCAGATCGGACGCGGCATCGCGGCCACCCTCGGTGCCGATCCCGATCTGGTGGACACCGCCGGGCTCGCCCACGACATCGGGCACCCGCCGTTCGGGCACAACGGCGAGCAGGCCCTGCACGCGCTCGCGGAGCCCTGCGGGGGGTTCGAGGGCAACGCGCAGACGCTGCGGATCCTCACCCGGCTGGAGCCGAAGCTGCCGGGTGAGCCGGGCGCGGGCAGCGGGCTCAACCTCACCCGAGCCTGCCTGGACGCGGCGACGAAGTACCCGTGGCCCCGACGCCCGGGTCAGGTGAAGTTCGGCGTCTACGCCGATGACCTGCCGGTGTTCGACTGGATGCGCCGGGAGGCGGTGGGCGACCGCCGCTGCCTGGAGGCGCAGATCATGGACTGGGCCGACGACGTGGCCTACTCGGTGCACGACGTGGAGGACGGGGTGCACTCGGGTCGCATCTCGCTGCGCGAGCTCGTCCGGCGGGAGGAGCGCTCGGAGATCGTGCGGCTGGCCGCGAAGCACTTCTGGGCCGACGGCGACGCGGGCGAGCTGGACGCGGCCGCCGGGGAGCTCGCGCTGCTGCCCGCGGTGGCGGCGGCCGCGGACTACGACGGCACCCTCGGTGCCCAGGTCGCGTTGAAGCGCCTGACCAGCGAGCTGGTCGGCCGGTTCACCTCGGCGGCGGTGACGGGCACCGCCGAGGCGCACGGTCCCGGCCCGTTGACCCGCTACGCGGCGGACGTGGTCATCCCCCGCCAGGTCGCGGCGGAGGTCGCGGTGCTGAAGGCGGTGGCGGTGCACTTCGTGCTCAGCGATCCCCGGCGGCTGCGGATGCAGGAGCGGCAGCGGGAGCTGCTGGCGGAGCTGGTCGCGGAGCTGCTGCGCCGCGCACCCGAGTCGCTCGACCCCGCGCTGCGACCGGAGTGGTCGGTGGCGGCCGACGACGCCGGGCGGCTGCGGGTGGTGTTGGACCAGGTGGCTTCCCTGACCGATGCGCAGGCCGTGGCTTGGCATGCACGCCATGTACGCAGAGACACCAGAACGGTGTGAAATACATCCGTTCAGGGGGTGCGCCTCCGAAGTGTCCGGCATAGTGTTCACCCAGCGTGTCAGGCGTTCGGGATCCCCGACCCGAACGGCCGGCTACTGCGCGTGCGGCGCGAATCCCCCGACCCCGTCCCCGTGCCGCAAGGAGACCCCGATGCCGAACCGGCACTACATCCAGAAGCTCGTCGTCGAAGGCGAGCCGTACGTCAACAGCGACAACCTCGCCGACTGGGTGACCGACCTGCGCTGGCGCGATCCCGAGGCCCGCCGCGCCGCGGAGTACATCGCCCAGGAATTGCGGCTGATGGGGTTGTCCGACATCGAGGAATCCCTGCGCTGATCGTGCCCGGCCCCGGGATCCACCGGGTCGAGGCGGAGCCACGAGATCGGCAGGAGTGGCAGACTCGGCGGCAGTCCTGAGTGAGCAGCCGACGCGCCGAACGGAGTCCACCCGGCCGTGACCGAGCACCTCGATTTCAGCCTGGCCCTGCACCACCAACTCGCCCCGGAGTCCCGGCGGTCGTTCGCCTGGTCGCCCTACTCGGTCGCCAGCGCGCTCGGCCTGGCCGGGGAGGCCGCGGGCGGCGACACCCGCGCTGAACTCCTCGACGTCCTGGGGGCCGCCGATCCTGCCGCCGCGCGCGCCGCGCTGTCCCCGGCGGCGGAGCTGCCCGCCGGGGGCTCCGCCGAGGCGCCGGTCCTGGCGGTGGCGAACACCCTGTGGGCGCACGAGGAACTCCCGCTGCACGAGGAGTTCCTGCGCGAACTCGCCCGGTGGCCCGGTGCCGCCGCCCGCACCGCGCCGTTCCGCACCGACCCGGACGGCGCCCGCAGGTTGATCAACGCCGACGTCGCGGAGACCACCCGGCAACTGATCCCGGAGCTGCTGGAACCCGGCACCGTCGACCCCGAGACGGTCGCGGCCCTGGTCAACGCGCTCTACCTCAAGGTCTCCTGGCGCGAGGCATTCGACCGGCATCGCACCGCGGACCTCGCGTTCCACGCCCCGGCGGGGGAGCGCGCCGTCCCGACGATGACCGCGACCCGCCGCACCGGCTACGCGGCCGCCGAGGGCTGGCAGGCGGTGGTGCTGCCCGCCGCGGGCGGCGCGGAGGCCGTGGTGCTGCTGCCCGACGCGGACCTGGCCACCGCCGAACCCCAGCTGGGCGCGGCGGAGCTCACCGGTCTGCTGGCGCGGATCGATGATCAGCGCGTGGAGCTGTTCCTGCCCCGCTTCGAGGTCACCTCGGACGCCGAGCTCACCGCCTCCCTCGGCGCGCTCGGCGTGCGCCGGCTGTTCACCCCGGCCGCCGACTTCAGCCCGCTCACCGACGCCGCGTTGAAGATCTCCACGATCGTGCACCAAGCGGTGCTGCGGGTCGACGAATCGGGTTTGGAGGGCGCGGCGGCCACGGCGGCGATGATGCGGCTCACCGCCATCGTCCGGGAGCCGGATCCGATCACCGTCCGGGTGGACCGGCCGTTCCTCTTCCTGGTGCGCCACCGCGAGTCCGGGGCGGTGTACTTCCTGGCCCGCGTGGTCGATCCCTCCTGACCCGCGGTCCGTCACGTTCCGGCCCGCCGTCCCGTCCCGGTGTCGAGTCCCGCACCGGGCGGGGCCGGAACGGAGGAGTGATCATGCCGCGCATCGATCGCGTGCCCGCCGCGCGGGCGGGACTGCTGGCCAGGCTCTGCTACCGGTTCTCCCGCCGCCGCTACGGCGCGGTGCTGGACCCGGTGGCGGTGACCGCGCACCACCCGAAGCTGCTGCTGGCGGCCGGGCTCGGCGAGCTCGCCGTGCAGCGGGCGGCCCGGGTGCTGCCCGCGAGCGTCCGCGAGCTGGCCGTGTACCGCACCGCCACCCGCATCGGCTGCTCGTGGTGCGTGGACTTCGGCACGATGCTGCAGCGCGACGAGGGCCTGGACGTCGAGCGGCTCCGGGAGATCGAGGACCACCGCACCTCGCCGAAGTTCACCGAGCTGGACCGGCTGGTGATCGAGTACGCCGACGCGATGACCGATCTGCCCGTCCGGGTGACCGACGAGCAGGTCGCCGAGCTCGACCGCAGGCTCGGCCACCGAGGTCTGGTCGAGCTGACCCACATGATCGCGGTGGAGAACCAGCGGACCCGGTTCAACCACGCGCTCGGGCTCACCGCGCAGGGCTTCACCTCGGGGGAGGCCTGCCGGGCCCCGACGCCCTGATCGTGCTGGAGCGGGCCGCCGCCGCGCGGCCCGCTCCTCCGCCGAGGCCGAGCCGCGCCAGCTTGTCCGGGTCGACCAGGTCCTGCACCTCCGCGATCCGGTCGCCGTCCACCGTGAACGCCAGCAGCCGGGGGAACGAGGTGCGTCCGGTGGGGTCCTCCGGATCGCCGGGCAGGAACACGGCCGGATCCCCGTGCGCCAGCACCGGGAGCGCGCCCCGCAACGAACCCGTGCCGTACTTGGCCGCGAGCCCCGCCACGAACCGGGCGATCTTGTCCGCGCCGACGACGGGCCGCCGCGCCGTGGCCGCCTTCCCGCCGCCGTCGCCGTAGAACGCCGCGTCCGGGTGCAGCAGCCGGGTCAGCGCGGGCACGTCTCCCGCGACGACCGCGGCGAGGAATCCCTCCACCACCTCCCGCTGCCGGAGCGGTGGAACCGGCTCCGGGGTCCGGTCCGCGAGCGCCCTGCGGGCCCGGGAGGCGTGCTGTCGGGCGGCCGCCGTCGTGCCGCCGAGCAACTCGGCGATCTCCGCGAACGGCACCTGGAACCCGTCGTGCAGCACGAACGCGAACCGCTGCTCGGCGGGCAGTTCGTGCAGCACCCGCAGTGCCGCGGTGCGCAGCTCGTCGCGTCCCACGACGACGTCCAGGGGATCCCGCGCGTCGATCGCCGTGATCACGGGCTCCGGCAGCCACGGCCCGGCGTGCTGCTCCCGGCGGCGCGCGGCCGAGCGCACCTTGTCCAGGCAGAGCCGCCCGACGACGGTGCTCAGCCAGGCCCCGAGGTCGCGGATCTCGGCCTCCTCGCCCGCCAGCCGCAGCCAGGCCTCCTGCACCGCGTCCTCGGCGTCGGCACCGCTGCCGGTGAGCCGGTGGGCGAGCGCGGTGAGCCGCGCCCGGTGGGTGTCGAACTCGGCGGCGCGCGCCGGACCGGCGTTGGTCATGCACCGATTGTGCGGGCTCCGGGGACACCCGTCGGTGTGCCGTGCGCGACGCCTAGACTGGCGCCGTGGCTGGGAGGATCCGCGATAGCGACGTCGCCGAAGTTCGTGATCGCATCCGGATCGACGAGATCGTCGGTGAGTACGTCGCGCTGCGCAACGCCGGTGGCGGCGCGATGAAGGGCCTGTGCCCGTTCCACGACGAGAAGACCCCGTCGTTCAACGTGCGGCCGAGCCACGGCACCTTCCACTGCTTCGGCTGCGGCGAGGGCGGCGACGTCATCTCGTTCCTGATGAAGTCCGAGCACCTCGGCTTCGTCGAGTCGGTGGAGCGGCTGGCCGATCGGGCCGGGATCCAGCTGACCTACGAGGGCGGCGTTCCGGGGGAGAAGCGCGATCGCGGCACCCGGGCGCGGATGGTGGAGGCGCACCGCCTCGCCGCCGAGTTCTACGCCGAGCAGCTGCGCTCCCCGGAGGCGCTCGCCGCCCGGGAGTACCTGGCCGAGCGCGGCTTCGACGAGGCCGCTGCCACCCGGTTCGGTTGCGGATTCGCCCCGGCCGGTTGGGACAAGCTGACGAAGCACCTGCTGGGCAAGGGCTTCGCGCTCGACGAGCTCTACAAGTGCGGCCTGTCCAAGGAGGGCAGGCGCGGCCCGCTGGACCGCTTCCACCGCAGGCTGCTGTGGCCGCTGAAGGACCTGGCGGGCGACGTGGTCGGGTTCGGCGCCCGCCGCCTGTTCGACGACGACCCGATCGAGGCGAAGTACGTCAACACCTCCGCCACGCCGATCTTCAACAAGTCCCAGGTGCTGTTCGGCATCGACCTCGCCAAGCGGGAGATCGCGAAGCGGCACCAGGCGGTCGTCGTCGAGGGCTACACCGACGTGATGGCGATGCACCTGGCCGGCGTGCCCACGGCGATCGCTTCCTGCGGCACGGCCTTCGGCGACGAGCACATCTCGGTGCTGCGGCGCCTGATGATGGACGACGACGCCTTCCGCGGTGAGGTGATCTTCACCTTCGACGGCGACGAGGCCGGGCAGAAGGCGGCGCTGAAGGCCTTCGACGGGGAGCAGCAGTTCGCCACCCAGACCCACGTGGCGATCACCCCGGACGGGATGGACCCGTGCGAGCTGCGCCAGGCCAGCGGGGACACCGCGGTGCGGGACTTGGTGGCGCGGCGCAAGCCGCTGTTCGAGTTCGCGATCCGCAGCCTGCTCACCGAGCACGACCTGGACTCGGTGGACGGCCGGGTGGACGCGTTGCAGCGCACGGTGCCGCTGGTGGCCCAGATCAAGGACCTGGAGCGCCGGGACGGCTACGCCGTGCAGCTGGCCGGGTGGGTCGGCTGGAACGACGAGGCGCAGGTGGTGCGTCGGGTGCGCGAGTCCGCGGGCGCCCCGGTGAAGCAGCAGCGCCGGCGGGCGCCGCGCAACCCGGGGCAGGAGTCGCTGGGCGTGGACGTGGAGCTGCCGCGGCGGCCGCGCCGGGACGACCCGCGCTGGTGCCAGCGGGAGACGCTGAAGCTGGCGCTGCAGATGCCCGCGCTGGCCGGGCCGGTCTACGACTCGCTCCCGCTGGAGGCCTTCACCGAGCCCGCGTACGCGCGGTTGCACCAGGCGATCGTGGCGGCGGGCGGCACGATGTCCGGCCAGTCCGGGGCGGGCCTGGTGGACGCGGTGTCCCGGGAGTGCCCGGACGAGGTGACGCGGCGGCTGCTCACGCTGCTGGCGGTGGAGTCCTCCGACACCAACTCCGAGCAGGACCAGCGCTACGTGGCCGGGGTGATCGCCCGACTGCAGGAGATCATGGTCGGCCGCGAGATCGCGGAGATCAAGTCGCGGGTGCAGCGGACCTCGCCCACGGAGAACCCCGAGGAGTACAACTCGCTGTTCGGCGACATGCTCGCGCTGGAGCAGTACCGCCAGTCGTTGCTGCACCAGGCCACGGGGGCGCTGTGATGTCCTGGCTGCGCCGCTTCGCCGCCCGGCTGTCCGGCACGGCCGAGCTGCCCGCGGACTTCGCGGGCGCGCTCACCGCCGACGAGCAGGTGCTCGCCGCGGCGCGGTGCTCCGACGGCCCGCTGGTGGCCACCGATCTGGGCCTGTGGCTGCCGGGCGGTCGGCGCCTGGGCTGGCACCTGATCAGCAAGGCGACCTGGAACGACGGCGTGCTCGTCGTGGTCGAGGCCGCGGAGTCGGTCGCGGCCGGGGAGGCGGTGCTGCTGCGGGACCTGCCGCCGAGCCGCTTCCCGGTCACCGAGCCGGGCCGGTTGCCCGAGGTGGTGCACGCCCGCGTGACCGGCTCGATCCGCGGCACCGAGCACCGCGAGCTCGCGGTCGGCGGCGCGCGCTTCGTGCGGCGCAAGGTGCCCGGCCGCGACGGCCTGGTGCTGCAGGTGCGACCCGATCCGGGGACCGACGAGGCCGCGCTGGTCCCGGTGGCCGAAGAGGTCGCGCGGCGCTTGCGGCGCCCGGCGCCCTGACGCTGGACACCCTCGCAGTACGGTCGTACTGTTCCGCCCGTGTGGGATCCGCAGCAGTACCTGAGCTTCGGCGAGTACCGCGGCCGCCCCGCCCGAGACCTGCTGGCGCACGTCCCGCGTCGGCCCGCGCGCCGCGTGGTGGACCTGGGCTGCGGCGCGGGCACCCTGACCGGGCTGCTCACCGGGCGCTGGCCGGAGGCGGCGGTCGAGGCCGTGGACTCCTCGCCGGAGATGGTCGCGGCCGCCCGCGCGAACGGCGTCGACGCGCGCCTGCTGGACCTGCGCGACTGGTCGCCGCGCCCGGACACCGGCGTGGTGCTGTGCAACGCGGTCCTGCACTGGCTGCCCGAGCACGTGGACCTGCTGCGGGCGTGGCTGCCCGCGCTGCCGGCGGGGGCGACCTTCGCCTTCCAGGTGCCCGGCAACT
Source organism: Saccharopolyspora antibiotica (assembly GCF_047200635.1). Taxonomy (NCBI): domain Bacteria; kingdom Bacillati; phylum Actinomycetota; class Actinomycetes; order Pseudonocardiales; family Pseudonocardiaceae; genus Saccharopolyspora; species Saccharopolyspora antibiotica. The sequence continues at coordinate 85,408 of NZ_JBJZOI010000009.1, forward strand.
TCGACGCCCCCTCGCACCGCGAGGTCCGCGCCCTGCTGCGCGAGACCGGCCGCGAGGTCGAGGGCGTGCCCGGTGCGGACGCGGTGCGCGATCCCGCGGAGTACGCCGAGGTCGTCGCGGAACTCGGGCTGGCGGCGGACGCCTGGGAGACCACCTACGCGCACCGCCTCAGCGGGCCCGACCCGGTGCTGGAGTGGATCGCGGGAACGGCCCTGCGCCCGGTGCGCGACGCCCTGCCGGACCGGGAGTGGGCGGCCTTCCGGTCCGAGCTCGCCGCCCGGTTGCGCGCGGCGTACCCGCCACGTCCCGACGGCACCACCTGGTTCCCCTTCCGGCGGATCTTCGTGCTCGCCCACCGGGTCTGATCGACTCGCCTTGACCTGCGACGTCGTCCGGAGGAGGGGGGTGTGAGCGACTCCGTTCGGATGCGCTAGAGTGGTACCCGTCGGCGAGGAAGAGAGCCGACGACAACACAACATTCCTCCATAGCTCAATTGGCAGAGCATTCGGCTGTTAACCGAAGGGTTACTGGTTCGAGTCCAGTTGGAGGAGCACGACAGCGAGGAACCCCAGGTCTGCGACCTGGGGTTCCTCGCGTTGGGGCGGCAACCAGCACGCGAGGTCGAGGAACCTGGTGCGCCACGGAGCATCAGCGGAGCCGGCGTTGTTCGCCAGTCCCCCGAGGGCGCCCGCCGGGCGGTGGTCGGTCTCCTTGCGCGGAACGTGGTGACGCGCGCGTCGCCGATCCGGTCGGCTACGTCGCCGGGCCCGCTTTCGGGTCGCGCGAGCGGGCTGGGAGAACTCGTGATTCGTCGAGGGTGTTCCGGGTGTGCCGACGGCGTTCGAGAACGTCGCCAGTGCGGCCGATGCGATGGCTCCCCGTCGGGCGGTTCATGGCAGGGGCCTCGACTTCCGAGCGGCCTGGTGCGGCACTCGCGCTCGTCTCCTGCGCTCGATGGCCCACACCGTGAGAGTCACCGCCACGTTCATGACCATGAGGATGATCAGGGCAGCTCCCGGTCCGGAGCCGGCGGCGCGGTCGACGACCGTGACGTCGTCTCCCGCGAACAAGGCGTTGACGATGCCCACCAGCACGTTGTTCGACACGTGGAACGCCATCGCCGCCTCGATGCCACCGGTGATGAGCCCCATGCTCGCGGTGCACGCGGAGAAGACGAACATGTAACCGATGAACCAGGGATCCAGGGTGACGTGGATCGCCGCGAAAATGATCCACGACGTCACGACACCTGCGGCGATCGAGTAGCGCGTCCCTCGGAGCCACGAGCCGGCCGCCGGAACGACCGCGCCGCGGAACGCGACTTCCTCACCCGCGGACTGCAGCGGCGTGAAGAGAAGTGTGGCGACGATGACGCTCGCGGAGCTCGCGTTCAGCCCGAATTCTCCCCACCCGGTTGATTCCGGTGCGATGAGCGCTGAGGCGAGGGTGCTGAGGCCGACGAGGCACGCTGAGGCGCCGAGGTACGCGCCGAGACGACGTCGATCGAAGCGGCGGTTGTGGCGGAACACCGCCCGCCAGGGCACCTTCGCCATGCGCGTCACCATTGCCGTCGTGATCACGGCCGTGAGGGCGGTGCTCACCCCCGTTGCTGCGATGGTGAGCGGTGTGAGCGCTGGCTTGTCCGGGTCTGCCGGACCCTCGATGGCCACGACGGCTTGGAACACGACGAACTGCGTGACGAGAAGAATGAGGGGGGCGGCGAGCACTGCGACCAGCGCCTTCCAGCGGGCCATGCGGAAGTGGACGCCGAAGGGTCGCTCGGGTGAAGTTCCTGGAAGTGCGGGGCCTGTGATGTCGGGGTCTCCGGGTGTGCGAGTGCGCCGCCAGGTGCGGTCGCGGTTCATCGGTGAGGTCCTGCTGCGCGCGGTCGAGGGCACGATGTTGCCGTGCTCGATTCCATGAGTTCCCCAGGTGATTGATCCGACGGCGGATTCGGGATTATCGCTGTTCGAATATAACGTAGCACAGTGTGCTAAAATGTGGCGTGGGCCGGGCGGACCTTCGGCAGGAAATACGAGGTCGAAGAGTCTCGCTGCGGCAGCGGTGGTGCTCGGCGGGCACCACCGCTCTCGTGCCGACTTCGAAGCGCGCGCCCGTGGAGCCGGCTGCGCTGAGGTGTCGCGCGAGGGTGTCGACCCCCGCTTCCCGGGGGCGACGTTCTTGATCATCTCGCGGCCGCCGAGGCGGTGCCCGTGCGGCGCGGAGGGCGCCGAGCAGGCGCGAGGTCTCGCCGGGTTCCTCGGGGTCGGCCGAGATGCGCGCCGACGAGGCGAGCGGCGAGGTCGCCGTCGCGGCGGCGCTGAAGGCACGGCGCTGCCGCCGGGCTCACCCGCCGAACAAGCTCCGGGCCGCCTCGGTCGCGCTGTCGTCGAAGTGGCGCAGGAAGTGGGCGCGAACCGCGGCGGCGTGCGGGGGCACGGCGGATTCGTAGGCGCGGCGCCCCGGATCGGTGAGCGCGATCGCCATGAGCCGGCCGCGCTCGCCCGGGGTGCGGTCGACCAGCTCGCGCTGCCGCATCCGGGCCAGCTGGTGCGAGAGCCGGGTCGCGGTCCAGCCGGTGAGCTCCCCGAGTTCCTTCTGGCTCATCCGGTGCCCGTCGGCCTCGTGCAGCCGGGCCAGGACCTGGAAGTCGGAGCCGGAGAGCCCGGTCGCCGCGAACAGTTCGCGCTCGACGGCGGAGATCACGTCCCCGCTGAAGCGCAGGAAATCCCGCCACAGGCGCTGCTCCGGAGGGGACAGCATCGGGCCCGGATCGGCACCGCTCGGTTCGCCGCTCATGGAGGAGTAGCATCGTCCGCGATGAGTTGATATGTCAAGTTGACGTGTCAGGAGGCGGGATGGAAACGGTGGCGGTTCTCGGAACCGGCGATGCGGGTTTCGCGATGGCGCAGCGGCTGCGCGAGCGCGGATTCGGCGTGCGCGCGTGGAACAGGACCCCGGAGCGGGCCGCGCCTCTGGCCGACGAGGGCGTGCAGGTGCTCCCGACCCCGGCGGAGGCGGTGCGCTCGGCAGACCTCGTGCTGGTGGTGGTGTTCGACGTGCGGGCCGTGCTGGACGTGCTGGAGCGGATCACCCCGGCGCTCGAACCGGGAGCGGTGGTGCTGCAGAGCGCGACCGTGGGGGCGGAGATCACCGAGGTGGTGACCGCGGCGACGCGGCTCGGGGTCGCGGTCGTGGACGCGCCGTTCCTCGGCAACCCGGGGCCCGCGCGGCGCGGAGAGCTCACGTACCTGGTCGCGGGCGAGCCCGGGCACAAGGACGTGGCGCGCCCGATGCTGGACGCGCTGGCCTCGAACGTGGTGGACGTGGCCGATCGCCCCGGCGGGGCGAGCCTGCTCAAGCTCACCTGCAACACGTGGCTGTTCGGGTTGAACGCGGTCGCGGCGCAGGCGAGCGTGCTGGCCGAGTCCTTCGGGCTCGATCCCGCGCTGTTCCTGCGGGCGGTCAGCGGGAGCAACGCCGACAGCACCTACCTGCACTACCGCGCCGAGCAGCTCACGGGCAGGAGCGAGGAGGTGCTCAGCCCCGTCCGGGCCGCGCTCAAGGACCTCGGCCACATCCGCTCCGCCGCGTCTCGCGCCGCCGTTCCGGACCAGCTGCTCGCGGTGCTGCACGGGATCTACGCCGGGGCGTCCGAGGCGGGGCTGGCCGACCGGGACCTGGCCGCGGTCCGCGAGGTCCTGGCCCCCTGAACCCGTTCGCGTCGCGGGCCCGGCTCCGTCGCGACCCGGCCGAGGAGCCCGTCCGGTGACGCCTCCGGTGCGGAGCCTGCCGGGGCGCGCGGGGCTCAGGCCGGGTGCTGCCCGTGCACCTCCGCCTCCAGCGCGTCGGCGAGGCGGGTCAGCGCGCTGAGCACGGCGTCCCGCTCGGAGCCGAGCCCGGCCAGCAGCTTCGCGTGCGCGTCGAGCTCGCGCGGGAACAGGTCGTCGATGGCCTCCTCCGCCTCCGGGGTGATGCTGATGAGGGTGGACCGGCGGTCCGCCGGCTTGGACGACCGGGTGATGAAGCCCCGCTTCTCCAGCTTGGTCAAGGTCTTGCTGATCCCTGCCCGCGACATCCCGAGCTGGGCGGCCAGGTGCGCGGCCGTGATGGGTTCGTCGAGGTGGCGGAGCGGAATGATCAGCCTGGCCTCCGCCTGGGTGAGCGCGGCGTTGTCGTAGAGGTGCTCCGCGGCCTGGTCGAGCACCGCGGAGATGCGGTTGACCAGCGCCACCACCGTCATGGGCGAGGTGTCCAGGCCGGGAGTCCGCTCGGACCACAGTTCCTGGGCACGAGCCTGCAAGGAGGACAAGGGCGATCCTTCGTTAACCGGCGAACTACTTGTTACAGTACCTGCGCCGAGCGTAGCGCCCGAGTGGCCGTCGCGTTTCGGGGCCGTCCTCGGCGGATCGTCGGGGTGCGCTCCCGTCTCGCGCCTGCCCCGTGCTCGCCCGGCGATCGAAGGCGATCGAACTAGTGGAGCTCAGCGTGCTGGACGAGGATGTCGTGATCATCGGTGGTGGCGCCGCCGGGCTCACCGCCGCGACGGTGCTGGGGCGCTCGCGCAGGCAGGTGGTGCTGATCGATTCCGCGGAGCCGCGGAACGCGCGCTCCCGGCACCTGCACGGCTTCCCCTCCCGGGACGGGGCGGACCCCGCCGAACTGACCGCGGCCGGGCGGGCGGAGGTCCGCTCCTGCGGCGGCCGGATCCGGGCAGGCCGGGTCGTCCGGCTGACCCGGTTCCGGGAAGGCGGATTCGCGATCGATCTCGACGACGGCGCGGAGCTGACCGCGCGGGCGGTCCTGGTGGCGACCGGGCTGCGGGACGAGCTGCCGGAGGTGGCCGGGCTGCGCGAGCGGTGGGGCAGGGACGTGCTGCACTGCCCGTACTGCCACGGGTTCGAGGTGCGCGACACCCCGCTCGCCGTGCTGGGCGGGGACAACCGGCCGTTCACCCTGCACCAGGCGCAACTGCTGCGGCAGTGGTCCGACGACGTGGTCTTCTTCCCGAACCGGATCGAGCTGACCGAGGAGGAACGCCACCGGCTCGTCGCGCGCGGGGTGCGGATCGTCGACGGCGACGTCGCTCGCGTCCGCGCCGAGGACGACGCCGTGTCCGGGGTGGAACTCGCCGACGGCGAAGTGGTGGCGCGGCGGACCGTCTTCGTCGGCCCGCGCTTCCTCCCGCGGGACGAGCTGCTGACCTCGCTCGGGTGCGCGGTGGGCGACGACGGCTGGGTGCGGATCGACCCGTCCGGGATGACCAGCGTTCCCGGCGCGTGGGCGGCGGGCAACGTCGTGGACAGCACCGCTCAACTGGTCAACGCCGCCGGGGCGGGCTCGAAGGCCGCGATCGCGATCAACCACCACCTGCTCGCCGCCGACGTCGAGCGCGCGGTGGCGGAGTTCGACGGCTGAGCCGCTCCCAGGCGCAGCGCCGACGGGTGCGCCCGTCCACCGGGACGAGCAGGGGCCGGTGCGGCACTCCGCCGCACCGGCCCCCGCCGACGAGCAGGTTCCTCAGTCGGTGCCGAGCTCGATGGCGGCGTGGTCGAGCGCCTCGCCCTCCACGCCCGCGTCCTCGCCCGCGGCGCGGGAGGCGATGGCGGACGCCCCGCCCGGGGACAGCTCGCCCACGAGCCCGCCCCACGCGGTCAGCGCGCCGTGTCCACCGCTCTCGTAGAGCTCCAGCTTGCCGCGCGAGTCGGCGATGTCGAGGTTGCGCATGGACAGCTGGCCGATGCGGTCGTTGGGCACGAAGGCCTGGTTCGCGCTGCGCTCCATGGACAGCTTGTCCGGGTGGTAGCTCAGGTTCGGCCCCTGGGTGTCCAGGATCGTGTGGTCCCAGCCCCGGCGCAGCCGCACCGTGACGCTGCCGGTGATCGGGTAGCCGACCCAGCGCTGCAGGGACTCCCGCAGCATCAGGCCCTGCGGGTCGAACCAGCGACCCTCGTAGAGCAGCCTGCCGAGGCGGCGGCCCTCGACCTGGTACATCGCCACGGTGTCCTCGTTGTGCACCGCGTTGAGCAGCCGCTCGTAGGTGAGGTGCAGCAGCGCCATGCCGGGCGCCTCGTACACGCCGCGGCTCTTGGCCTCGATGATGCGGTTCTCGATCTGGTCGGACATGCCGAGGCCGTGCCTGCCGCCGATGGCGTTGGCCTCCTGCACGAGGTCCACGTCCGTGTCGAACGACTTCCCGTTGATCCGCACCGGGCGGCCGTGCTGGAACTCGACGGTGACGTCCTCGGCCGGGACGTCCACGGCGGAGTCCCAGAACCGCACGCCCATGATCGGATTGACGATCTCCAGCGGGGTGTCGAGGTATTCGAGCTTCTTCGCCTCGTGGGTGGCGCCCCAGATGTTCGCGTCCGTGGAGTAGGCCTTCTCGGCCGAGTCGCGGTAGGGCAGGTCCCGCTCGACCAGCCAGGCCGACATCTCGTCGCGGCCGCCGAGCTCGTCGACGAAGGCCTCGTCCAGCCACGGCTTGTAGATCCGCAGGTCCGGGTTGGCCAGCAGGCCGTAGCGGTAGAACCGCTCGATGTCGTTGCCCTTGTAGGTGGAGCCGTCGCCCCAGATCGAGACGTCGTCCTCGCGCATCGCGCGCACCAGCAGCGTGCCCACCACCGCGCGGCCCAGCGGCGTGGTGTTGAAGTACGCCTGCCCGCCGGAGCGGATGTGGAAGGCGCCGCAGGCCAGCGCGGCGAAGCCCTCCTCGACCAGTGCCGCGCGGCAGTCGATCAGCCGGGCGCGCTCGGCCCCGTAGACGTGACCGCGCTCCGGCACGTCGGACAGGTCCGGCTCGTCGTACTGGCCGATGTCGGCGGTGTAGGTGTACGGCAGCGCACCGCGCTCGCGCATCCAGGCCACCGCGACCGAGGTGTCCAGCCCGCCGGAGAAGGCGATGCCAACGCGCTCGCCCACTGGAAGATTATTCAGGACCTTCGACATTTATTCATCGTAACAGGCGTCCGTCGCGACCTCGAAGGGCTGGGACCAGTCGACTTGAACCGGCCGCGTGGCGCAACAGCGGTGGTGATCGTCTGGTGCGCTTGCTCCGTATAACTATTCACGCTCGGAGCAAGCCCGAGCGCTGCCGGATCCGCCGTCTAGCCTGGTGCGCGCGGCGCGGGATCGGCGATCATGAACAGGTGGAATCGTTCGACAGCTACCGCGGTGCGCCCGGCTCGGAGCCGGACGTGCCGAGCGCGGCGCGGATCTACGACTACGACCTCGGCGGTGACCACCACTTCGCGGTGGACCGGGAGGCGGCTGAGCGGATCCACCGGGCGCTCGGCTCCGGCCCGCAGGTCGCGCGGGACAACCGGGCCTTCCTGCGCCGGGCGGTGCGGTTCGGCCTGGACTGCGGGATCGACCAGTTCCTCGACCTCGGTTCCGGCATCCCGATCGCGGCCAACGTGCACGAGATCGCCCACGAGCGGAACCCGGACGCGCGGGTCGCCTACGTCGACAACGACCCGCTCGCGGTCGCCCGGACCCGGCAGCTGCTGACGACGTGGGGGCTCGGGGACCGCGTCTCGATCGTCGACGCGGACGTCCGCGACCCCGACGTCGTGCTGGCCGCGCCCGCCGTCCGGGACCTGGACCTGGGCAGGCCGACGGCGCTGCTCATGATGGCGGTGCTGCACCACGTCGGCCCCGAGCACGACCTCGCCGCCCTCGTCGGCCGCTACACCCGGCAGCTCGCGCCGGGCAGCGTCGTCGCGCTCAGCCACGCCGCCGCCGAGCCCGGGGAGTCCGCCAGCGCCGGGGCGCTGGCAGGCGCCGCCGCTCCCGCTGTCCTCCGCACCCGCGCGGAGATCATCGCGCTGGTCGCCTCGCTCGGCCTGGACCTGGTCGAGCCGGGAGTGGTGCAGGCGGCGGACTGGCGTCCCGACCAGGAGGTCGAGGACCCGTCCCGCTCCCGCTGCTGGGCCGCCGTCGCCGTGGTGTGACCGCCACCGGCGCGGGCTCCGTCAGGGGAGGCCGAGGCCCGAGGTGATGAAGTCGCGGTAGTGGGCCACGACCCGGGCGCGCGGGATCTCCGGGTGGGCGAACCACCAGCGGCCCAGCTGCTCGCCCACCCCGCTGATGGCGTGGGCGAAGGCGGTGGCCCGCTCCTCGTCGAAGCTCGCGAAGTGCCCGACCATGTCCGCGATCCGCCGGATCGTGCCCAGCCGCAGCGCGGCGACGTCGGCCGCGAGCTCCTCGGACAGCGCCCCGCCGCGCAGGAACAGCACCCGCCACCGCCGCGGATCCCGTTCGAGCAGCTCGAAGAACAGCTCGCCCGCGCGCTCGATCACCGCCGCCGCGCCCGCCCCGGCCTGGATCATGATCTCGGGCTCGCGGATCCGGTCCTCCAGCTCGGTGCGGGCCCGCCGGACGCAGGCCAGGAACACCTCCTCCTTGGACGCGAAGTGCGAGTAGACCATCGGCCTGGTCACCCCGGCCGCGCGCGCGATGTCCTCCATCGAGGTGCGCTCCAGTCCTCGTTCGGCGAACAGCACCTCGGCCGTGTCGAGCAACTGGGCCGCCCGCGCTTCGCGGGAGAGCCGGGTTCGGCGCGGGGCGGTCATGACCGGATCCCGAGGTGGGACGGGCTCATCGCGTTCCTCCGCTCATCGGGCGGGCGGCGGCGAAGTCCCAGATCAGACGGGACATGTCCGGTCCGGCCCGGTCGGTGAACAGCCCGCTGGCCGCGGGCCCCGACCAGGCGTGCTCCAGGCCCGAGACCAGGTAGAACTCGATCACCGGCGGGCCGCCGCCCGCCCCCGAGTAGGTCGAGTGGGTGTACGGGTGCCGACCCGGGGGATTCTGCCGGACCACCGACTCCGGGACGGCGTCGACCTCGCCGTCTGGCAGTCCGTCCGCGGCCAGGTCCGCGACCCGCGCCCAGTGCTCGACGAGCCGGTCCGCCACGAGCGGCGGCACGGCCTCGTCCTGGTCACCTTGCAGGATCAGCAGCGGGACCTGGCGGGCGCGCGGTCCCATCTGGGCGTAGGCCTGCCCGGCCGTGTAGCTGGGCGGCACCCCGGCCGGGTCCTCCGGATCGACCTGGTTCAGGCCGTACTCGCCGCCGGCGACCGAGGTGGCGGTGGCGAAGACGTCCGGGTAGGTGGCAGCCAAGATCACCGCGGTGCCCGCGCCCGACGAGGCGCCCGCCACGTGCACCTGGCCGGGATCGGCGTGGTACTCGGCCACGACCTCCCGCGCGACCCCGGCCAGCAGCTCCGGTTCGCCGCGACCGCGGTGCTGGTCCGCCGGATCGTTGGAGTTCCAGCAGTTCAGGACGTCCTGGAACGGGCTCTGCGTCGGGTAGACCACGATGAACCCGGCGGCGTCGGCGATCCGGTCGAACCGGGTGGTGCTCTTCATGGAGTTCCACCCGAAACCGCTCATCCCGCACCCGTGCAGGGCCATCATCACCGGCGGGCGGGAGTCCTCGCGGTAGTCCGGCGGCAGGTGGACCTGGTACATCAGCCGCCCCTGATTGCTGGAGTAGACGCCGAGCCGGTCACCGGGACCGGCCGCTCCGGGGAACCCGAACTGGAAGCCCAGGGACAGCAGTGCGACGACCGCGACCGCGATGCCGCCGAACGCGGCGAGCTTGCGGGATCCGGGCACGGTGCCTCCTGAATAACTTTACGACGTGTCAAGTTGAACTTTACACATCGACAACCAGAGGGTGCTGCCGTCCAGGGGGCGCCGGTGCGGGCGAGCGCGCGGATCAGAACAGGGCGCGCAGCGCGACCGCGGCCTCGTCCGCGCAGGTGGGGAAGTCGGGAGCGCCGTCGCCGATCCAGCGCGCGAACGCGACCCGGAACGCGCTCGCCGCGCAGTGGGCGGCGAGGACGGCGGTCTCCTCGGTAGCGCCCCGCTCCCGCAGCGCCTCGGCGGCGGCGCGGGTCAGATCCGCGAGCTTCAGCAGCTCGCGCTCCCGCAGGCGCGGAGTCCGCGCGATGATCCTGGCGCGCCGGGCCGCTTGCTCGCGCCGGTCCTCGAGGAAACCGGCGGCCGCGCACCCACCCGCGAGGGCCGCGTCGATCGGCGCCGCGCCGGCCGGAGCGGCCGCGATCGCCTCCCGGAGGCGGCGCTCCGTCGTCCGCTCCTCGTCGAAGAACGCCTCGCGCTTGTCCGCGAAGTGCCGGAAGAAGGTGCGCTCGGTGACTCCGGCGCGCTCCGCGATGTCCCCGGCCGTCGTCCGCTCGAAGCCGCGCTCGTCGAACAGCTCCAGCGCCGCCCGCATCATCCGGCCCCGCGCGTCCGGTTCCCAGCGACTCATGCGGCGGGAGTCTAGTGATGGCAGTCCCTGACCTCCGTCGCTACTGTTGATGACAGGCACTGACATGAGGGGAGGGGTGGACGTGCGCGTATTCGTCACCGGCGCCTCCGGCTGGATCGGTTCGGCGGTCACCGCAGAGCTGCTCGCCACCGGCCACGAGGTGCTCGGGCTGGCCCGCTCCGAGGATTCGGCCGCCGCCGTCGCGGCCGCCGGTGCCGAGGTGGTGCGCGGGGATCTCGACGATCCGGACGGGTTGGCGGTCGTGGTGGAGGAGGTCGACGCGGTCGTCCACCTGGCGTTCAAGCACGACTCCGGTGACTTCGCGGGAGCGAGGCGCAGCGAAGCGGCGGCCGTCCGGCGGATGCTGGACGTCTTCGCCTTCCGCGACCGCCCGTTCCTGATCGCCTCCGGTCTCGCGAGGGCCTCGGGCGGAGGCGTGCTCACCGAACTGGACCCGTCACCGCACGAGGGCGTCGGCTCGGCGCGCGGTGGCAGCGAGAACCTGGCCCTGTCCTACGCGGACCGCGGGGTCCGCCCGGTGGCGCTGCGCTTCGCGTCGACCGTGCACGAAGCGGGTGATCCCGGCCTGGTGGCGGAGCTGGTCCGAATCGCGCGCGAGCGCGGGGTGTCGGGCTACCTCGGCGATGGCGCGAACCGCTGGACGGCGGTCCACCGCTCGGACGCCGCGCACCTGGTGCGCCTCGCGCTCGAGAAGGCTCCCGCCGGCACGCGGGTGCACGCGGTGGCCGAGCAGGGGCTGCGCGCCCGCGACGTCGCCACGGCGATCGGTGCGCACCTCGGCGTTCCGGTGGCCTCGATCGAGCCCGGGGACGCCGCGGCCCACTTCGGCTGGATCGGCGGGTTCGTCGGCGTGGACGCGAGGGCGAGCAACGCCCGCACCCGGGAGCTGCTCAGCTGGACCCCCGGGGGGCCGACGTTGTTCGAGGACCTCGCGCACGGTGCCCACCGGTGGAGCTGAAGCGCGCGGAATTCCCCGGGGTGGTGGGAAATCGCGCTGCGAGCGGCCCGGTCCGGGGGTCGCCGCGGGCGGGAGCCCCGAACGGGCCGGATCCCCGGCGGCTGCTATGCTCATATCACGGTCTGAGGATCGGTCGGGGCAAGGTGAACCAGAGCGCGTGATCGCATGAGCAGATGCGGACGGCGCTCGTGGACCGGTGCTCCTCCGCCGAAATGCAGATCAGTCGGCTGATCGTGGGGTCGTTGAACGCGAAGGGGCGTCGAATAGGCGCCTCTCTTTTTGTGCTCACGGACCAAGTCCACCCTTTCGGGCGATTTGGCTACGGAGTGATCAGGGTCGGGTAACGATTCTGCGCAGTTCGTCGATCTGATTCGTGCAGTCGTCGACATCCCGCTTCCCCTGAGGTTTTCCCGCAGGTCACAGCGGGCATGAATGATCATGATCGAAGCACGTCCGCTGCCGCGCCGCAGGGACAAAATCGATTCATGATGCGTTCGAACCAACGGAACTACCACTGCTCTCCGTCCTCAGAGCAGTGGTGCACAAACGGGGACGACAATCAGGACGGGGGAAGTCGGGATGTCCGCTCCAGGTATCGGCAAGGAAAACCACTTCGCACTGCCCGACCTGGCCTCGGTGGCACAGCTGCCGAAGCCGGTCCGGGCGCTGGTCTACCTGGTCATGCTGTCGGTGCTCACGGTGGCCGCGCTGAGCGCGCTGCTCGCCACCGTCGTGGTCATCGGTCAGCTGACCGGGGCCTTCAGCATCGCCGCGTTCATGTGAGGCCGCGACGAGCAACGGGCCGGCACCTCCGGGTGCCGGCCCTTTTGCCGCCCTGCGGCGGAAACCGCGCCGAAGGGCCACCCGCTGTCCCGGTTTCGCCCGGTCGAGCGGACAACCCAACGAGCCTCTCGCCGCTCAGCCTCGCTACGATCACCCGGTGGAGCGTGTCATCACGCCTTCGGGGGCAGTAGCTCAGTTGGTCAGAGCAGCGGACTCATAATCCGTCAGCCGTGGGTTCAAGTCCCACCTGCCCCACCACCTGACCTGCGGCGGGCGAGATCGCGTCCCGATCGGAACCGGCGACCTGCGCTCCCCGCCGCTCGAATCATCGATTGATCCTTCGGCGATCCGCTGTCGCGGATCAGGCGCCGTCGTGCGGGAAACCGCTCAGGGGAGCACCACCCGGCGTCCGCGCGTGTGACCGGACTGGCTGTCGGCGTGCGCAGTCGCGGCTTCGGCGAGCGGATAGGACTTCTCGACGGGGATGCGCAGTTTTCCGCGTGCGATGAGATCGGCCGCTTCGGCGAGCGCGTCCGGCACGCTCCCGGCGGTTCCGGAGAAGCGGACGCCGAGTTCCGGCCCGCTGAGGTCGGCGATGGTGAGCACCTTCCGCGGATCTCCGGTCAGCTCGACGAGTTCGGGGAGGACTCCCGCGCCCGCCAGGTCGAGCGCGACGTCGACGCTGCCCAGCCGTCGCACCCGATCGACCCAGCCCTCGCCGTAGGTGGTGGCGGCGGCGCCCAGCTCGCGCAGGTAGTCCTGGTTTCCCGCGCCGGCCGTGCCGATCACCGCGATGCCGCGTTCGCGGGCGACTTGCAGCACCGCCGAGCCGACTCCGCCGGAGGCGCCGCTGACCAGCAGCGTGTCCCCGGGCCGCGCGCCGACCTGATCGAGGACGCGCAGCGCGGTCTCCACCACGGAGGGATATCCGGCCGCTTCCGCGAAGTCCAAGCCCTCGGGCATCCGGGCCCAGGCCGAGAGCACGGCGAACTCCGCGTAGGTGCTGGTGCCCTCGCCGAACACCCGGTCGCCGATGGCGAGCCCCTCGACGCCGGCGCCGATCTCGTCCACCACCCCGGCCGCGTCGAGCCCGACTCCGGCAGGCAGGTCGAGCGGACGTGCCTGCTGGAACTGGCCTTCGCGGATCCTCCAGTCCACGGGGTTCACCCCCGCCGCGCGCACCGCGATGCGCACCTGGCCCGGGCCCGCGTGGGGCTCCTCGGCGTCGACGAGGTGCAGGACGTCCGGACCGCCGAACTCGGCGAAGCTCACCTTCCTCATGCGGCCAACTTAGCACTAACGGTTAGGGTTTTGCATCGGTTGCGATTTGCTAGTTGATAGCATGGAAGGATGATCGAATCCTCGGGACGCCGCGAGCGGAAGAAGGCCGCGACCCGTCAGAAGATCGCCGACGCCGCGCTCCGGCTCTTCCTGGAGCGCGGGTACGAGCAGGTGGGAATCCGGGACGTGGCCGCCGAGGCCGACGTGGCCGTCACCACCCTGTTCTCGCACTTCGCCTCCAAGGAGGCCCTGGTGTTCGAGCAGGACCAGAACTTCGAGCAACGCCTGGTGGGGGCGGTCGGCGGCCGGGCGGCGGGCGAGCCGCTCATCCCCGCGCTGCGGGAGGAGACCCGGGCCCTCGTGCGGCACTGCGCGGGCAGCGCCGCACCGGTCTGGCGCATGATCGACGGGTCGTCGGCGCTGCGGGAGTTCGAGGAGTCGATGCGGGTGCGGCACGCCGCGTCCCTGGCCACGGCCATCGCCGACGATCTGGGCCTGTCCGAGCCCACGGCGGCCTGCCGGGCGATCGCGCGGTTCGCGGTCGACGCGCACTCGCTGGCCCGCGAGGCGGCCGACCCGGACGCCGCGGTGGACGAGATCTTCCGGATGATCGAGGCGGCTTGGGCAGCCGCCGGAGCCCCGCCCGGTCAGCGCTGAGCGGGGGAGGAGGGTCGGCAGCGGTGCCGGGCGCCCTCCGCCGGGACGTCGGCCGGGGCGAGGGCCCCGGCCGACGTCGCCGTCACTTGACGTCGAGCAGCTCGACGTCGAAGTGCAAGGTGGAGTTCGGCGGGATGACCGGCGGGAAGCCGCGCTCGCCGTAGCCCATGGCCGGGGGGATGACCAGGGTGCGGGTGCCGCCGACGCGCATCCCGACGACGCCGCTGTCCCAGCCTTCGATGACCTGGCCGGAGCCCAGGGTGAAGGTCAGACCCTGGCCGCGGTCGTGCGACGAGTCGAACTTCGAGCCGTCGCTGAGCGTGCCCGTGTAGTGCAGGGTCACGACGTTGCCCGGCTGGGCCTCGGCACCATCGCCGACCTTGGTGTCCTCGACCTGAAGATCGCTCACTTCGTCCTCCTCGGATTGCGGACCGCCCAGTCTGCCTTGCCGCGGTCGCCGGGAGCGGCCCGGGTGGCTAGCCCGCGTAGGCGCGGCGCAGCTCCTCCAGGTCGATCCGGCGCATGGCGAGCATCGCGCGCATGACGGCGTCCCGGCGCTCCGGATCGCGCAGCATCTCGCCGAGCTGCCGGGGCGCGACCTGCCAGGACAGCCCGTAGCGGTCCTTGACCCAGCCGCAGGGCCCCTGCTCGCCGCCGCCCTCGATCAACTGGTCGCTCATCCGGTCGACCTCCTCCTGCGAGCCGCAGTCCACCTGCAGCGAGATCGCCTCGGTGAAGGAGAAGGCCGGTCCGCCGTTGAGGGCGGTGAAGGCCTGGCCGCTCAGCTCGAACTCCACGGTGAGCACGGTTCCGGGCTCACCCGGCCCGGGCTCCCCGTAGTGCTGGATCTCGGTGATCCGGGAATCGGGGAAGATCGACGTGTAGAACCGCGCCGCCTCCTCCGCCCGTCCGTCGAACCACAGGCACGGGGTGATCTTCTGCATGACGCCCTCCTCATGACGAAGCCGACTCGGAGAACGGTCCTCGCCCGGGGGGACCCGCGCAGCTCAGCAGCAGCGAGAACCCGGGTGCGCGTCGCCGCGGTCGACGTGGCGGCGCCAGAACTCGCGCTCGCCGAGCGGAGGAGTGCCGGCGTGGTGCGCGCGGTGGTGTTCCAGGTAGCGCTCGTAGGCGGTCTCCCCGACGATGCCGCGGGCGATCTGCCAGGCCGCGCGGGCGGACCGTCCCCACCGGGACAGCGCCGCCCGCGCCGGGTTCGCGGGACTCACGTCCCCGCGCCGACTTCCTGGCGCTCGCCGGGGTCGCGGCGCTCGCGCTGAACGCGCCGCTCCTCGGCGGTCGGGATCAGGCCGGACGGGGCCCACAGGGCGGACTCGACGTGCGGCGTCTCGGTGTCGGGCAGCGGCTCGACGCTGCGCAGCGCCTTCAACCACACCCGGATCGCGTCCACCAGCACGATCACGATGAGCACCGCGAACAGCACGCTGAGCACCCCGCACACCGTGGAGTTCGTGACCACCTGCCGCATCTCCTCGACGGTGGCCGCCGAACCCTTGCTCGTCTCCCCGGCGTCGATCGCCGCCTGGTAGGAGGCGCGCTGGGCGAAGAAGCCGAGCTTGGGATCGGCGGAGAACACCTTCTGCCAGCTCGCCGTCAGCGTCACCACCGCGTCCCAGGCCAGCGGCACGATCGTCACCCAGGCGTGCTTCGCCCGCCCGGACTTGATCAGGATCGTGGTGGCCACCGCCAGCGCCACCGCCGCCAGCAGCTGGTTGGCGATGCCGAACAGCGGGAACAGCTGGTTGATGCCGCCCAGCGGGTCGTTCACCCCGGTCCAGAGGAAGTAGCCCCAGCCACCGACGATCAGCGCGCTGGAGATCCAGATCCCCGGCTTCCAGGTGACGTCCCCGAAGCGCTTCCAGACGTTGCCGACGGTGTCCTGCAGCATGAACCGGCCCACGCGCGTCCCGGCGTCCACGGTGGTGAGGATGAACAGCGCCTCGAACATGACCGCGAAGTGGTACCAGAAGGCGCGCATCGCATCACCGCCCATGACCTGCGAGAACACCTCGGAGAGCCCGAGCGCCAGCGTCGGGGCTCCGCCGGAGCGGCCGACCAGGGTCTCCTCGTCCACGGCGTTCGCCGCCGCGGCCAGCTGCTCGGGGGAGATCTGGAAGCCGATCCCGGCCACGGCCTGCGAGGCCGAGTCCAGCGTCTCGCCGAGCGCCGCGCTGGGCATGTTCATCGCGTAGTACATGCCGGGATCGATGATGCAGGCCGCGGCCAGCGCCATGATCGCCACGAAGGACTCGGTCAGCATCCCGCCGTAACCGATGACGCGGACCTGCGATTCCTTCTCGATCAGCTTCGGCGTGGTGCCGGAGGAGACGAGGGCGTGGAAGCCGGACAGCGCGCCGCAGGCGATCTGAATGAACACGAACGGGAACAGCGTCCCGGCGAACACCGGGCCCTGGCCGTTGAACGCGAACTCGGTGACCGCCTCGGTCCTCATCGCGGGCATCGCGATCAGGATCGAGGCCGCGAGCATGACGATCACGCCGACCTTCATGAAGGTGCTCAGGTAGTCGCGCGGGGCCAGCAGCATCCACACCGGGAGCACCGAGGCGACGAAGCCGTACACGACGAGCGCCAGCACCAGCTCGTTGCCGGAGAGCGTGAAGGCCTCGGCCAGCGCGGAGTCGGCGACCCAGCTGCCGCCGACGATGGCCAGCAGCAGCAGCGCGATCCCGATCACCGAGGTCTCGATGATCTTCCCCGGCCGCAGGAACCTCAGGTACACGCCCATGAACAGCGCGATCGGAAGGGTCATGCCGATCGAGAAGGTGCCCCACGGCGAGTCCTTCAGCGCGCCGACCACGACCAGCGCCAGCACCGCCAGCAGGATGATCATGATGGCGAGCACCGCGACCAGCGCCGCCACCCCGCCGACCGGGCCGATCTCCTCGCGCGCCATCTGCCCCAGGCTGCGGCCGTCGCGGCGGGTGGAGAAGAACAGCACCACCATGTCCTGCACCGCGCCGGCGAACACGACGCCGACGATGATCCAGATCGTGCCGGGCAGGTAGCCCATCTGCGCGGCCAGCACCGGACCGACCAGCGGGCCCGCCCCGGCGATCGCCGCGAAGTGGTGCCCGAACAGCACCCTGCGGTCCGTGGGCTGGAAGTCCGTCGCGTTGTTCAGCCGCTCCGCGGGGGTCGCGCGGGTGTCGTCCACCCGCAGCACCCGGTACGAGATGTAGCGCGCGTAGAAGCGGTAGCCGATCGCGTAGGAGGCCAGCGCCGCGAACACCAGCCACGCGGCGGAGATCTCCTCGCCGCGGCCGAGCGCGATGACCCCCCATGCGACCGCCCCCACCACGGCCACCAGAGCCCACACGACGATCTGCTTCGGGCTCCACTTCCGTCGCGGCGCGGTCTCGCCGCTCGACGTCGTTGTCGTCGTGTTCGCCACCGTCCCCGGTCTCCGTTTCCGCGATCGACGCCGTGCGGGCACGTTGCGCCGTGATCGCACCGATCTGCACAGAAGTCGCAAGGATCTGCCTGCGCTGTCCCCCATGTCCAGTGCGAGACCGGGAAGTAACCAGGATGTAAGTGATCCCTGGCGTTGCAACGGTCCCGCACGGTTCAGCCGTGCTCGGCGATCCTCCCGGCGAGCAGGTCGAGCCGCTCCAGCGAGGCGTCCCGGGGCTTGGTCGGGAGGAAGAACAGGATCCGGTCCACCCCGGCCGCCGCGCACTCCTCGATCGCCGCGTCCTTCGGCGCCGCGTAGAGCGTCACCGGCACCCGCCAGCCCGCCCGCTCACGCACCTGCGCGATCAGCGCGCCGAGGTTCTCGGTGCCCGCGCGGGGCAGCCAGCCCCCGCCGTACTCCGCGACCCGGTCGAACGAGCGCCTGCTCTCGCCGCCGATGTAGATCGGCGGGTGCGGTCGCTGCACCGGCTTCGGCCAGGAGTAGATCGGGTCGAAGTCGACGTGCTCGCCGTGGAACTCGGCGAGCTCCTGGGTCCAGATCTCCCGCATGGCGCGGATCCGCTCGTCCATCAGGGCGCCGCGCTTGCCGGGATCCGTGCCGTGGTTGCGCATCTCGTCGCGGCTCCAGCCCGCACCGATGCCGAAGATCACCCGGCCGTTCGAGACGAGGTCGAGGCTGGCGACCTCCTTGGCGGTGGTGATCGGGTCGCGCTGGATCATCAGCGCGATCCCCGTGCCCAGCAGCAGGTTCTCGGTCACGGCCGCGGCCGCGGTGAGGCTGATGAAGGGGTCCAGCGTGCGGTAGTAGATCCGGGGCAGATCACCGCCGCCCGGGTAGGGGGTGTCCCGGGAGGCGGGGACGTGGGTGTGCTCGGCGAGGAACAGCGAGTCGAACCCGCGCTCCTCCAGCGCGCGCCCCAGCTCCGCGGGCCCGATGCCCTCGTCGGTGTTGAACGTCGAGATGCCGAACTTCATGGCGGTTCGGACGACCGGGAGGCCGCCCTTCCTCCCCTCGATACCGGGCGCGGGACAGATCCTGTCTTCGGGCAGACGGTAGTCGAACGCGCACGTCGCGGCATCGGCTGCCAAACGGGTGAGTGAGATCGTCGAAGATCGTCTGACCAGGCACGACGCGAGCCGGGCGATCTTCGTTGTGGTGATCACCACTCCCGCCGCTGCTGCCCGGCGGCGCTTCCGGTCCTGTGTGGAGCGCGCCGGCGCGGGCGCATCCGCGCCGGTCAGCGCCGGGGATCCGCGCCCGGCCGGAGCTCCGCGGGGCGGGATCGGCCGCGATCACTCCGCGAGGCCGGTCGCGGCGCGCGGTAAGCTCCGCCTCTCCGCCGGTCGGAGCTGCGACCGGTAATCCGGTCAGCGTCGGCTGCCAACCGCGAAGGGGGTCTCGGGCGTCGTGCAGAGATGTGACGGTTTCGATCGCATTGCCCGTGACCGCCTGGCCGGGCGACGGGCTGGCGGCCATGGATGAACTGACGACCAAACTCACCGAGCTCTACCAGGAGAACTACCGGCAACTGCTGCGGATCGCGGTGCTGCTCGTCGACGACCGGGCCTCCGCCGAGGACATCGTGCAGGACGCCTACGTCCGGGTCTTCGACTCCCGGGCCCGGTTGCGCGATCCGGAGAAGGCGCTGGCGTTCCTGCGGCAAGCGGTGCTCAACAGGGCGCGTTCGGTGCTGCGCCGTCGCATGGTCGCCAAGCGCTACCAGCCGCGCATCGCCACCGAGGACTCGCGCCCGGACGACACCGGCCGCGGGCTGGACCGGGCGGTGCTCGCCGACGCGCTGGCCCACCTGCCGCGCAGGCAGCGGGAGGCGGTGGTGCTGCGGTACTACTCGGACTTCAGCGAGGCGCGCACCGCGCAGCTGATGGGCGTGAGCCAGGGTGCGGTCAAGTCGTACTGCTCGCGCGGTGTGGCTCGGCTGTCGGATTTGCTGCGGGAGCGGGTGTGAAGGATCCAGACGAGACGCAGGACGTCGAGAAGCTGCGCCGCGGGCTGCACGCGCTGGTCGACGAGGTCGAACCCCGCGGCGACGCGCTGCCCCGGCTGCTGGCCGCGCGCCAGCGCCGGTCGCGGCGGCCCTCCCGGCGACCGCTGCTCACCGCGGCCGGGGTGGGGGTGGCGGCATCGGCGGTGCTGCTCGTGGCGCTATCGGTGGTGCCCGGTGCCAGCGACCGCCGCGCCGAGCCGGTGAGCGTCGCGCCCGGCAGCTACGTGGCCGCGCCGGAACCGGACACCCTCGCCTCCTTCGACGTGCTCACCGGGGAGCGGCGAGAGCTGCTCGCCGAGCTCGACGCACCCGTGCGGGGCGGGCTCGCGGCCGACGGGAACCGGGTGTACGCGACCGTCGCCACCGCTGGCGGCAGCGAGGTGGTCGTGGTCGGACCGGACCGGATAGCCCGCCCGCTCGCGCACCGCGACGGCGCGGAGACCGCGCTCGCCGCCGGTGGCGGGCGGGTCGCCTACGCCGACCGCGACGGTGTCGTGGTGGAGGGCGCCGGGCAGCCGCGGCGGATCGCGACGCCGGGCCGCCAGGTGCTCGACCTCGCGGTGGACGACGCGGGCCGGCTCGCGGTGCTCACCTCGGACTCCCGGATCCACGTCCTCGCCCCCGGAGCGGCCGAGCTCGGCCCACCGGTGGAAGTTCCCCCGGTCGCGGCCTGCGCCCCGGCGGCGCTGGCCTGGACCGACGGTGATGTCGCGGTGCTCACGGCGGCGGAGTGCGGGAGCTCGCCCTCCTCCCGGATGCGGATCACCGCGGTGGACGGGGACAGCGGCGCGGCGATCGGCGGCGGCGTGCCCTTCGAGACCGGGGGAGCGGTCGCGCCCGATCAGGTCCAGCTCTCGGTCGACCGGGTGGGGCGGTACCTGGTTTCGGTCGCCGACGGCAGGCAGTGGCTGGTCGACGGTGCCGACGTGCGCCCGGTCGCCCGCGCCTGCACCGAGGGCGGCTGCGCCTCGGTCCCGGCGACGTTCTGGGGCTGAGCCCCGCGGCTCGGCCCGGGCGGAGCGGCTCAGGAGGGGGTGCGCAGGCGCAGGGCCCGCTCGGCCAGCGCGCGCAGCGGCACGTCCTCGGGATCCGAGGAACCCCCGCTCCACGCGGCCCGCACGATCCGCACCTGCGCGCCCGTCTGCTGCACCACCTGGGCCGCGCCCTCGAACTCGGGCGAGGCCGGGCGTCCCGGCTCGGCCGCCGGATCGGTCACCCCGCCCGCACCGGGCGTGGTGAGCAGCTCCCGCAGGTTGCGGGCGGGCGTGGCGTCGCCGAGGTCGACGACCGCCACCGAGACCGTCGCCGACCGTCCCGAGGCCTCGCTGTCGAAGACCTGCCGGGACAGCCCGGCGCACGGGTGCCGCTGGAACCAGGCCCGGACGTCGCCGAACGAGGCCGCCGAGCAGTCGGTGCCGGAGTCGGTCCTGGTGCGCGCGAACTCCACCCCGTCCACCCGCTGCGCGGTGACCTCCCGGCCCGCGCCGGTCCCGCCCGGGCGCAGCAGCACCACGATCAGCGCCACCAGCACCGCGGCGCCGGCGCCGAGCGCGATCGCCTTGGCGCGGCGCGGCAGTCCGGCCAGCCGGGCGCGCAGCCGCGCGGCCCCGGTCGGAGTCGGCTCGTCGCGGATCTTCGGGATGAGCAGCGTGCTGGCCGATGCCAGCTCGGGGGCGACCGCGTCCGGGAAGCCCTCGGCGGTCAGTTCCGGCACCGAGAACCGGTCCGCGCGCTCGTCGAGCACTCGCAGCACCTGCCGGGCCGCGTCCAGCCCGCAGGCGGGCTCGCGGGTGGCGAGCTCGCGGGCGGCGGCGAGCATCGTCGTCGTGGACGGGTGCAGCACCCGCACGCCGCGGTCGAGGTCGCTCGTCGGCTGGGTGATCCGGGCGGCGTAGGGGCCGACCGCGACGACGGCGGCGACCGGCAGCTGCTCGACGCCCCGGTCGCGCAGCGCGCGGGCCAGCGAGCCGGCGGACTCCAACGCCTGCAGCGCGGGGTTGACCGCGCCCCGGTGCAGCAGCGGCCAGCCGTCCACCGTCCACGGGGTCCGCACCGGGGCGTCCAGGGCGTGCGCTGCTTCCGGCAGATCGGTGCCGACGACGACCACGATCCCGCCCGGCAGGACCAGCACCGCGTCCAGCACCCGCGGCGCGCCCGGCGGTTCCACGCCGCAGACGGCGACGCCGCCGAAGACCTCGGCGCCCGCTCCCCAGGCCGTGATCGCCGCCCGCACGTCCGCGCCGATCTCGGTCGGCTCAGCCCCGAGCCGCACCACCCGCATGTCGCCTCCGTTCCCGCACCGGAGCGCCGCTCGCCCGTCGCGGGCCGCGCCGCCCGGCATTCTCGCCTACGCCACGTACTCACCCGTTCGAGTGGTATCCGCCACTCGTCCGCACCTGCGATCATGGGCCGTTCGGGTCCCTGCTCCCGCCGCGCGGACGGCTCGGAACTGCGAGGACCCCTCGACGGCGGTACCCGCCCCGACCCGGGAACGGTAGCCGAGGGACTTGCCCCGGTCGGGGAGCTCATCAACTTCATCTGGCGCCCCCCGCGCACCCCCGGGCAGAATGGCGCCGCACGACACCGGATCACCCGCGGCAGCGGATTCCGGAGCGGATCACCGCAGGACGAGGTCGTAGGGGAAGACGTCCCTCGTCGAACAGCGGAGGTCAGCAGTGAGCACCCGTGGCAGCACAAGTGGCGTGGTCTACGTCCACTCGTCGCCGTCTGCGGTCTGTCCGCACATCGAGTGGGCCGTCGCCGGCGCACTCGGCACGCGGATCGAACTCCGCTGGACGGCGCAACCCGCGGCGCCTGGGCAGTTGCGCGCCGAACTCACCTGGATCGCGGAACCCGGGACCGCGTCCCGGTTGGTCACCGTGCTGCGCGCCTGGCCGATGCTCCGCTTCGAGATCACCGAGGACCCCAGTCCGGGCGTCGACGGGCAGCGGTTCTGCCACGTGCCGGGTCTCGGCCTGTGGAACGCCCGCACCAGCGCCAACGGCGACGTCGTCGTGAGCGAGGACCAGCTCCGCACCCTCGCGGCCAACGCCCGCGGCTCCGACTCCTTCACCCACCGCGTCGAGCAGCTGCTCGGCGCGGCCTGGGACGCGGAGCTGGAGCTGTTCCGGCACGCGGGGGACGGCGCCCCGGTGAGCTGGCTGCACCGGGTCGGCTGACCAGGGATGCCTCGGCCCGGTGAGCCCCGGCTCGGCCGTGCTGTGGGAAGCTGATCGACGTGCAGTCGAACTCCCCGGAAGGTCCGCGTCACTCCTGGTGGAAGTGGAGCGTCCCGATCGCGGTGCTGGTGCTGCTCGCGGCGGGAGCGGGCGGCGTCGTCGCCCAGCGCTTCTACGGCTCGGAACCCGTGCCCACGTCCGTTCCCGGCATCGCGATGGAGCAGAACTCCGAGCTGGCCGACATCGAGTTCACCCCGGACGCGCAGGCGCACCCGGACCACGCGGACGTCCGCTGGACCCTGCAGATGCACTTCAACGCGATCAACATGCGCCGCTACGAGACCTGGAAGGCCACGGTCGTCGCGGCCAAGCAGCAGCAGCTGCCCGAGGACAAGTGGCTGGAGGAGTACTCCACGACCCGGGACGCGGCGGTCAAGGTGCACCGCATCGAACCCGGTCCGAAGGACTCGTTGCGGATCCTGATGACCTTCGTCAGCACCCAGAACCCGAACGACGCCCCCACCGGGATGCGGGCCTCCTGCCTGCGCTGGCGGGTGGTGTACCCGATGGTCGTGGACTCCGGGGCCTTCCGCCTCGACACCAGCAGCCTGCCCGGCAGTGCCCTCGCCGTCCCCTGCTGAGGCTTCCCGGAGCCGGAGACGAGGACAGCCCCGAAGTCAGCTGACTCGGGGCTGTCGTCCAGGTCCGGAGGGCTGTTCGCCGCCGCTCAGGCCTTGGTGAAGGCGAGGGCGACGTTGTGGCCGCCGAAGCCGAAGGAGTTGTTCACGGCTGCCGAGAGCTCGACCTGCCGCGGCTTGTCCGTCACCACGTCAAGCTCCACCTTCGGGTCGAGCTCGTCGAGGTTGCGGGTGGGCGGGATCTGCCCGTGGTGGATCGACAGCAGCGTCACGATGCTCTCGACCGCGCCCGCGCCGCCGACGAGGTGCCCGAGGGCGCTCTTCGGCGCGGTCAGCGCGACCCCGTCGCCGAACGCCTTGCGGATGGCCGCCGCTTCGCCCACGTCGCCGACCACCGTCGACGTCGCGTGCGCGTTGACGTGCTCGATCTCCGAGGCGGCCAGGTCAGCGGTCCGCGCGGCCTGCGTCATGGCGTTGACCTGACCGATGCCGTCCGGGTGGTTGCCCGTGATGTGGTAGGCGTCCGAGGTGATGCCCACCCCGGCGAGCCGCCCGTAGACCCGGGCCCCGCGCGCCTTGGCGTGCTCGGCGCTCTCCAGGATGACCACGCCCGCGCCCTCGCCGAGCACGAACCCGTCCCGGCCCGTGTCGAACGGGCGGGAGGCCAGCTCCGGCTCCTCGTTGCGCGTGCTCAGCGTCCTGGCCTGGCAGAACCCGGCGACGGTGATCTGGTGGATGCAGGACTCCGCACCACCGGCGATCACCACGTCGGCCTGCCCGGAACGGATCATGTCCCAGCCCCGCGCCAGCCCCTCCGCGCCGGAAGCGCAGGCGGAGGCGGGGGAGTGCACGCCCGCCCGGGCGCGCAGGTCGATGCCGACGTGCGCGGCGGGACCGTTCGGCATGAGCATCGGGACCGTCAGCGGCGAGATCTTGCGCAGCCCGTGCTCCTCCAGGAGGTCGTCCTGGTTGAGCAGCGTCACCGGGCCACCGATGCCGGTGCCGAGCGCGACGCCGAGGCGTTCGGGTTCCACCGACTCGTGCTCGTCGGTGGGCATCTCGTAACCGGCGTCGGCCCACGCCTGGCGGGCCGCGATGATCGCGATCGCCTGGCAGCGGTCGAGCCTGCGCAACTGCACCCGGGGGAGCACCTCGGAGGGCTCGACGACCAGCGAAGCACCGATCTTGGTCGGCAGGTCGTAGGTGTCGACCCAGTCCGCCGTCAGCCTGCGCACCCCGCTGCGGCCGGCCAGCAGACCGTCCCAGGTGGACGCGACGTCACCGCCGAGCGGTGTCGTCGCGCCCATCCCGGTGACGACGACGTCGGTCGCCGTCATGCGTTCTTGGTGATGTAGTCCACCGCATCACCCACGGTCTTCAGGTTCGCCAGCTCGTCGTCGGGGATCTTGACGCCGAACTTGTCCTCGGCCTGCACGGCGATCTCGACCATCGACAGCGAGTCGATGTCGAGGTCGTCGACGAAGGACTTCTCGATGGTGACGTCGTCGGCGTCGACACCCGCGACCTCTTCGACGATCCCGGCCAGACCCTGCGCGATTTCCTCGTTCGCCACGGTGGTTCCTTTCCTCTGTTGCGATGGTCACCGCGGGCTCGCCCGCGGCGGTCTTGGATGAGCGCGAACGCTCAGGGGCAGATCGCGACCTGGCTGGCGTAGGACAAGCCCGCCCCGAAGCCGACCAGGAGCATGACGTCCCCGCTGGAGAGCTCGCCCGCCGACCGCATGTGGTCGATGGCGAGCGGGATGGAGGCGGCCGACGTGTTGCCGGAGTAGACGATGTCACGCGCGACCACGAGATCGTCGCGGGCACCCTGGGTCTGGAGCTTCCTGGCGATTCCCTCGACGATCCGCAGGTTCGCCTGGTGCGCGACCAGGACGTCCACATCGGACAGCTCGAGTCCCGCGAGTTCCACGGCGCGCTTGGCGACCGGGGCGATCTGCGTGGTCGCCCAGCGGAACACCGACTGCCCCTCCTGGTAGAGGTACTTGCCCTCGCGCAGGTAGATGGTGTCGACCAGGTCGCCCGCGCTGCCCAGCACGGCGGGGCCGATTCCGGGCTCGTCGGCCGGTCCCACGATCGCCGCGCCCGCGCCGTCGGCGAAGATGATGCAGTTCGCCCGGTCCTGCCAGTCGATCCACTCCTGGAACCGCTCGGCACCGATCACCAGCACCCGGTTGGCCGAACCCGCCAGCACCATGTCCGAGGCGGTGTTGAGCGCGTAGCAGAACCCGGCGCAGGCGGCGTTGAGGTCGAACGCCCCCTGCGCCTTGATGCCGATCTGGTCGGCGACCTGCGCGGCGGCGTTCGGGATCCCGCCCGGCATCGTGCAGGTGGCGATGATCACCTGGTCCACGTCCGCCGGGGTGAGCCCCGCGTCGGCGATGGCCTTGGAACCGGCCTCGACCGCCATCGCGACGACGGTCTGGTCGTCATCGCCGAGGCGGCGGTGCACGATGCCCACGCGCTGCTGGATCCACTCGTCGTTGGTGTCGACGGTCTTCGCGAGGTCGTGGTTGGTGACGACCCGGTTGCCCTGGGTGCTCCCGAACCCGAGCAGCTTGGTCGCTGCCGGGCCGGTGGATCGGCGCAGGGTCGGTGTGCTCACGCATCGCTCCCGGTGGTGTTCGCGTTCTGGGCGGACTCCTCGGAGTCAGCGGCCAGCAGGTCTGCGACCTTGTCGAGGTCGTCGGGCTTCTTCAGGGCCACGGTCTTGGTGCCCTTCAGCTCGCGGCGCACCAAGCCGGTCAGCGCCCCGGCAGGCGGAAATTCCACCACGGCCCGCACTCCGCGCTCGGCGAGGGTGGCCACGCAGCTGTCCCAACGCACCGGTCGGGTGATCTGCGAGACGAGGAGCCGCAGGAATTCCGCGCCGGAGGTCACCACCGAACCATCCGAGTTGGACAGCAGCGGGAGAGCCGGGTCGGCGGCGGCGGTCTTGTCGGCCTGCGCGCCGAAGGCGTCCTGGGCGGGCGCCATGAAGCGGGTGTGGAAGGCCCCGGCCACGGCCAGCGGGCGCACCTTCGTCCCGGTGAGCGGCTCCTCGGCCAGCGCCTCCAGCGCGGGCTTGCGCCCGGCGGCGACGATCTGCCCGGCGCCGTTGCGGTTCGCGGGATCGAGGCCGAGCACCTCGAGGTGGCGCACGACCTCGTCCGGGTCGCCGCCCAGCACGGCCGACATCGAGGTCGGCTCCAGCGCGCAGGCGGCCGCCATCTCGCGGCCGCGCACCGAGGCCAGGGCGATCGCGTCCTCCGGGGACAGCACGCCCGCGATGCCGGCGGCGGCCAGCTCGCCGACCGAGTGACCCGCGACCGGGGTGTCGGACGGGATGTCGAAGCGGGCCCGCAGCTGCTCTGCGGCCAGCAGCGACAGCGCGACCACGAGCGGCTGGGTGACCGCGGTGTCCTTGATCTCGTCCGCGTCGGCGGTCGTGCCGAGCCGCACGAGGTCGAGCCCGGCGTTCTCGGACCAGGCGGCCACGCGCTCGCGGGCGCCGTCGAGTTCGAGCCAGGGGGAGAGCATTCCGGGGGTCTGCGAACCCTGTCCGGGAGCGAGGAGCGCGATCACCCTGCTACTACACATGGCCGACCGAGATCGGCGTGATGTCGACACGGACGAAGTCCGAGCCGCAATCTTGTGGGGTGTCTACAAGTATGCGGTGGGATTCGGGCATCACGGAGCGTGTCTCGTTGTCGCTCGTGACGCTCCGCTGATCCTCGTTGCCCGTCGTGGGACCGGTCCGCGCCGCGGCTCAGCGGCCTCCTCGCGAGGAAACCGCTGGGACGCGGCGGCGGTGCCGGGCGATCGGAGCGGTCGCCGGCTCCGCCGCCCGCGGGACGAGAGCGACATCCGAACCCGGGTTCGGGGGAGGAGGGGTCAAGCGTCGGGTCGGGCTGATCACCACAGCCCGCGCGCCCTGGCGAGCCTGCCCACCGAGAGCGCCACCCGCAGCACCAGCGCGTCCCGCGCGTTCGACGGGGTGCGGCCGGTGAGCTCGGCGACCCGCCGCAGGCGGTAGCGCACGGTGTTCGGGTGCACGTAGAGCTGGCGGGCGCAGTTCTCCAGCACCCCGCCCAGCTCCAGGTAGGTGTCCACGGTCTCCAACAGCGCGCCGCCCGCGTCCACCAGCGGCAGCACGATGCCCTCCACCAGCTGCCGCTCCGCCTCCGGGTCCCCCGCCAGCGCGCGCTCCGGCAGCAGGTCCTCGGCCAGCACCGGGCGCGGCGCCGTGGGCCAGGCGACCACGGCCCGCAGCCCGGACATCGCGTCGGCCGCCGAGCGGTGCGCCTCGGACAGGCTCCCGACCGTCGGGCCCACCACCACGGGACCCTCGTCGAAGGCGTCCGCGATCCTGCCCGCCGCTTCCTGGGTGGCGCGATCGTCCGCCGAACCGCCGAAGACCACCACCAGCCGCGAGCCCTGCACGCCCAGCAGCACCGGTCGCCCGGCGCGGGCCGCGCGGCTGCGCACCTGGTAGATGATCGCGGGCGGGTCGTCGGAGGGCGCGGTGCCGACCAGCGCGGTGGCCTGCGAGCCCGGTTCCCAGCCCAGCGCGGCGGCCCGGGACAGCAGGGACTCCTCGGGGTCCCCGCGCACGATGCCGTCGACCACGAGCGCCTCCAGCCGGGCGTCCCAGGCGCCCCTGGCCTCGGCGGCGGCCGCGTACGAGGTGGCGGCGGCGAACGCGATCTCCCGGGTGTAGCGGAGGATCAGCTCGGTCAGCGCGGTGCGCTCCTCGTCCCGCTCGGCCAGCTCGGGGAGCTGGTGCTCGAACACGTCGATCGCCGCGCGCACCAGGTCCAGCGTCTGGCGCAGGCTCACCCAGCGGGACAGGTCCTTCGGGGCGGCGCGGAACGCCTCCGCCGTCAGCCGGATCGCCTCGGTCGGGTCCTGCAGCCACGCCACGAAGTTCGACACCCCGGTCTGGGTGACCAGCAGCACGCTGGCCCGCTGGTCCGCTGGCAGCCTGCGGAACCACGGAAGCCGCCGCTCCATCGCGGACACGCTCGCGGTGGCGAGGTCCCCGGAGGCCCGTTCCAGCGCGCGCAGGGTCGTCGAGGACACGCGTTCACCTTGCTCACCTGCGGCCGTGGAATCCATGCCGCCAGAATCGCACGCGCATCCGGCCGGTCTCGCCGGGCCGGGTACGCCCATCGGAACCAAGCGTTCGGGGCAGCATTCCACCCGATCAGGCGTGGAGGGGGCGGCCGACCGCGGGACACGATGGCGGCACGGATCCGATGGCGACGCGGCCAGGGGAGTGATGGGCGATGGCTCTACCACTGGAGTGGCTGGGCGAGGTGTTGCGGGCGGCCGGCCTGCGGGTCGTGGAGAGCCCGGGCTGGCTGGAGCGCACGGCGAACTCCGGAGCACTGCCGGAACCGGTCGGGGTGCTGGTGCACCACACCGCGACCCCGGCCTCCTACGCGGACCCCGCGCCGAGCCTGCGGCTGGTGATCGACGGGCGGTCGGACCTGGCCGGGCCGCTGTGCCACGGGTTGATCGGCTTCGACGGCGTGGTGCACTTGATCTCCGCGGGCCGGGCCAACCACGCTGGGAAGGCCCGCGCCTCCGGGCCGGTGCCCGCCGGCGACGGCAACGTGCTCTACGTGGGGTTCGAACTGGACTACCAGGGCGTCGAGCAGGGGCCGAGCCCGGAGCAGTACTCGGCGTCCCTGATCGCGACGAGGGCGGTGCTGGACCGCCTGGGCGCGCCGCACGAGGCCGCGCGCGGGCACAAGGAGACGAGCGTCACCGGCAAGATCGACCCCGGGCACGTGGACATGGACCGGTACCGGGCCGAGCTCGCCACGAGCGAACAGGAGAGAGCCGACATGACACCCGAACAGGACGCGATCCTGCGCCGCATCGAGAACGAGCTGCTCGGCCCGCGCGGCCCGCAGGGGCAGCTCGCCGGGTGGAACACCGCGCTCGGGCCGCGCACCCCGGTGGCGATGCTGGTGGACCTGGTCAACGGACTCCTCGCGACCCGGACGCCCGCCCCGCAGCAGGACGCCGCCGCGCCCGAGATCCCGCAGCAGCAGACGGCGGCCCCCGGCCCGGGTGAACCGCAGGACGCTGAGTCGATCAAGGCCGCCTTCGCGGCGCTCCCGCCGGAGCAGGCCGCGCCGCTGCTCGCCGAGCTCGTGCGCATCCAGCAGGAGCGGCAGCTCACTCCCGAGGAGCAGGCCCGCGCGGCGGGCTGAGCGCCTCGTCCGGGGCGTTTCCGGTCCGGTTCGTTGAGGGACGCGCGCCGGGTGGTGGCCGTCCGAAGGACGTCGGGCCGACGGTCCGGGTCAGCCGCGCGGGGCGGCGGACCTGCGCTCGGAGCGCTCGTCGCGCATCCGCAGCAACCGCTTGACCAGGACCGGCTGCCGCGCCAGGGCTTCGGGCTCGTCGAGTAATCGGTTGAGCCGCTGGTAGTAGCGGGTGGGAGAGATCCCGAACCGCTCCTGGATGACGCGCTCCTTGCTGCCCGGCCGGAGCCAGAACTCGCTCTCGAACGCCAAGATCGCGTGGTCGACGTCGTTCACCCGGATCTCCCCTCGCGTCGATCGCTCGCTCCGCCTCGCCCGATCGAGTCTACCGCGTTCCGCACGGGTGTTCGATCACCTGATCGAGAGCGCGTCGCTGTGATCCGAGCCACGGATCGGCGACGGAACAACCGCGACGATCGACGATGTTGACAGCAGTACGAGAAGTCGTGCGCTCCGGGGCTCGGTGAGATTCCGAACCGGCGGTGACAGTCCGCGAACCGGAGCCTCTCGGCCACCAGGTCGAGGGGCCCGGCCGATCCGGTGGAATTCCGGTACCGACGGTGACAGTCCGGATGAGAGGCGGCGCACGGGCACTCGGCCGCGACCGGTCGCCCCGCGGGGCACCGGTGGCCGCCGCGTTCCCGCTCATCCCCGGCGCCAGGACCGGCTGGGAGGAGCAGGTGGTGCGCGAAGTCGGCGAATGGGTGCTCGGCCACGGGATCACCGTGCTGGGCCAGCAGATCTCCTGGGCCGAGCTGGTGGGGCAGTTGTGCGCCCTCGCCGTCGTCTTCCTGGCGCAGCGCCGGACGCTGGCGACCTGGCCGGTGCAGGTGACCGCGACGGTGCTGCTGTTCGCGGTGTACGCCTCGGCGGAGCTCGGCGGTCTCGCGGTGCGCCAGATCGTGATCCTGCTGATCTCGGTCTACGGCTGGTGGGCGTGGAGCCGCCGCAGCGATCCGGTCTACGGCGTCGCCGTGCGCAGGGGCACGGCCCGGGAGCGCCTGGCGCTGGTGGGCGTGCTCGCGGTCGCGACGACCGGCTTCGCGCTGCTGCTCTCGGCGCTGGACGCGTCCTGGGCGCCCTGGCCGGACGCGTGGATCTTCGTGGGCACCGCGGTCGCGTTCTGGGCGCAGGGGCGCGGGCTGGTCGAGTTCTGGTTGGTGTGGCTGGCGGTGGACGCGGTCGGCGTCCCGCTGCAGCTCGCTTCGGGTCTCTGGTTCAGCGCGGCGATCTACGTCGTGTTCGCGGGCCTGGTCGTCCACGGCTGGTGGAGCTGGAACCGCGCCGCCCGGAGGCAGGCCACCGTCCCGGCCCGGGCGGCCCTGGCCGACTGACGGGCGAGCGGCCCGGCTCCGGCGGCGGGCCGGTCCGGGCTCGCACCGCCGCCGAGCCGGTCCGCCCCGGCCCCCGCGGGCCGGGGCGCGGCCGAGCGGTCAGGCGACGCCGGGGTCCGAGGTCTGGGGCCCCGCGGCCGCGACCTCGTCCAGGCGGTAGCGGCGGGCCGCCTCGGCGACGCGGTCCGGCTCGACCTCCCCGGTCCGGGCCAGCGCGGCCAGCGTCGCGACCACCGCGGATTCCGCGTCCACCAGGAACACCCGGCGGGCCGCGGGTCGGGTGTCGGAGAAGCCGAAGCCGTCGGCGCCCAGGCTCAGCATCTCGCCCGGCACCCACGGGCGGATCAGGTCCGGCACCGCGCGCATCCAGTCGCTGAAGGCCACCACCGGGCCCTCCGCGTCCGCCAGCGCCCGCGTCACGTACGGCACGCGGGGCTCGGCGGCCGGGTCGAGCAGGTTGTGCCGGTCCACCGCCTCGGCCTCGCGGCGCAGCTCCGTCCAGGAGGTCGCCGACCACACGTCGGCCCGCACGTCCCACTCCTCGGCGAGGATCTCCTGCGCCCGCAGCGCCTCCGGCATCGCGACCCCCGAGGCCAGCACCTGCGCGCGCAGCGATCCGGCCGTGCCGCGCCGGAACAGGTAGAGCCCGCGCAGCAGCCCGTCCACGTCCACGTCCTCGGGCTCGGCGGGCTGCCGGTACGGCTCGTTGTAGATCGTGAGGTAGTAGAAGACGTCCTCCGGCGCCTCCCCGTACATCCGGCGCAGCCCGTCGCGGACGATGTGCGCGATCTCGAACGCCCACGCCGGGTCGTAGGACACCACCGCCGGGTTCGACGCCGCCAGCAGCAGCGAGTGCCCGTCGGCGTGCTGGAGGCCCTCACCGGTGAGCGTCGTCCGCCCTGCGGTGGCGCCGAGCAGGAACCCGCGCGCCATCTGGTCCCCGGCCGCCCACAGCCCGTCGCCGGTGCGCTGGAAGCCGAACATCGAGTAGAAGATGTAGATCGGGATCATCGGCTCGCCGTGCGTGGCGTACGAGGTCCCGGCGGCGGTGAACGAGGCGGTGCACCCGGCCTCGTTGATCCCCTCGTGCAGGATCTGGCCCTGCTCGCTCTCCCGGTAGGCGAGCATCAGCTGGTAGTCGACCGGGGTGTAGGACTGCCCGTGCGGGTTGTAGATCTTCTGCGAGGGGAACATCGAGTCCATCCCGAAGGTCCGCGCCTCGTCCGGGATGATCGGCACGATCCGCGGGCCCACCTCGGGCTCCTTCGCGAGGTCCTTGAGCAGCCGGACGAACGCCATCGTGGTGGCGACCTCCTGCTTGCCGGAGCCGCGCCGGACGACGTCGTAGACCTCTTCGCCGGGCAGCGCCAAAGGCTTGGCCGCGACCCTGCGCTCCGGGAGGTGGCCGCCGAGCCGCTGCCGCCGCTCCCGCAGGTAGCGGATCTCCGGGGCGTCCGCGCCGGGGTGGTAGTACGGCGGGCGGGCGGGATCGGCGTCGAGCTGCTCGTCGGTGATCGGGATCCGCAGGCTGTCCCGGAACAGCTTGAGGTCGTCGAGGGTCATCTTCTTCATCTGGTGCGTGGCGTTGCGGCCCTCGAAGTGGGGACCGAGCCCGTAGCCCTTGATCGTCTTGGCCAGGATCACCGTCGGCTGCCCGTGGTGCTCGGTCGCGGCCTTGTACGCCGCGTAGACCTTCCGGTAGTCGTGCCCACCCCGGCGCAGCGCCCAGACCTGCTCGTCGGTGAGGTCGGCGACCATGTCCTTGGTCCGGGGGTCGCGGCCGAAGAAGTGCTCCCGGACGAAGGCGCCGTCGTTCGCCTTGTAGGTCTGGTAGTCGCCGTCGGGCGTGGTGTTCATCAGGTTGACCAGCGCGCCGTCCCGGTCGGCGTGCAGCAGCGAGTCCCACTCGCGGCCCCAGACGACCTTGATGACGTTCCAGCCCGCGCCGCGGAAGAACGACTCCAGCTCCTGGATGATCTTGCCGTTGCCGCGCACCGGGCCGTCGAGCTGCTGGAGGTTGCAGTTCACCACGAAGGTCAGGTTGTCCAGGCCTTCGTTGGCGGCCACGTGCAGCAGGCCCCGCGACTCCGGCTCGTTCATCTCGCCGTCGCCGAGGAACGCCCACACGCGCTGCCTGCTGGTGTCCTTGATCCCCCGGTCGTGCAGGTAGCGGTCGAAGCGCGCCTGGAAGATCGCGTTCATCGGCCCGAGGCCCATCGACACCGTGGGGAACTCCCAGAACTCCGGCATCAGCCTCGGGTGCGGGTAGGACGGCAACCCGCCGCCCGGCCCGGCGTGCGAGTGCTCCTGGCGGAACCCGTCGAGCTGGTCGGCGGTGAGCCTGCCCTCCAGGAAGGCCCGGGCGTAGATGCCTGGGGAGGCGTGGCCCTGGATGTAGAGGTGGTCGCCGCCGCCCGGGTCGTCCTTGCCGCGGAAGAACCAGTTGAACCCGACCTCGTAGAGGCTCGCGGAGGAGGCGAAGGACGAGATGTGCCCGCCGACGCCGATCCCGGGCCGCTGCGCGCGGTGCACCATGATCGCGGCGTTCCACCGCATCCACGCGCGGTAGCGGCGCTCGGTCTCCTCATCGCCGGGGAACCAGGGCTCCTGCTCGGTGGCGATGGTGTTGACGTAGTCGGTGCTGGTCAACGAGGGGACGCCGACGCCGCCCTCCCGGGCCCGCTGGAGCAGCCGGAGCATCAGGTAGCGGGCGCGCTGCTGCCCGGCATCGCCGAGCATCGCGTCGAAGGACTGGAGCCACTCCTCGGTCTCCTCCGGATCGATGTCCGGCAGATGAGCGGCGAGACCGTCTCGGATGACCCGCACCCGTTGCGGGGTGCCGCCGACGTCGTTGCTGTGCGCGGTCAAAGGAACTCCTCGACTGCTCGCGGTGCGGTGCGCGGGGCGCGGGGTGACGCCCGACACGGCCATGTTCCCCCATGTTCGGCAACGTTGCGTGCACCCTGGTCATTACTTGCCGGTACCGTTCTAGCCTGAGCTGGAGGTGGGCGCCTACAGTCGAGTTCCACGCCGGGTACCGGCGTGTCGTGCGCCCAGCAGTTGCGCCGGAAGCGGTTCGCAGTGTTCGCTATCGGCCAGATCTGCCCGACCTGGGTGCGGTGCACGCACCGCACGCCTGCATTGGAGGAGTGAGAACGCCGTGGTCGCCGCGGGAGACGCCGGCAAGAGCGAAGTCGACGTCGCCGACAGGCTCGACATCGAGCCGGAGATGGTCGTTCAAGAGATCGGTTGGGACGACGACGTCGATGACGCCGTCCGTGCCGCGATCGAGGAGCGTTGCGGGAGCGAACTGCTCGACGAGGATGCCGACGAAGTCGTCGACGTCGTGCTGCTGTGGTGGCGGGACGACGACGGTGATCTGACGGACACGCTCCTCGACGTGATGACGCCCCTCGCCGATGAGGGGGTGATCTGGGTGTTGACCCCGAAGACCGGGCGAGATGGCTACGTGGAACCCAGCGACATCGCCGAGGCAGCGTCCACGTCCAACCTGGCCCAGACTTCGAACGCGAGTCTGGGGGATGCCTGGATGGGAACCAGGCTGGCTTACCGCAAGGCCAAGTCCAAGCGCTGACGAGAAGTCGGTCGCAGCCGAGCGGGAACGTCGAATCCCGGAACCCTGGGCACCGGTGGCGAGCAGCCTCCGGTGCCCAGGCGTGCGTTGATCGGTGTAGGTTCGGCGTTGTACGTGCACAGGGCGAACAGAAGGGTGCGCGCATGACGCTCCAGGTCGGCGCTGACGCTCCGGACTTCACGCTGCCGGACTACAACAAGGAGCAGGTCTCCTTGTCCGGCTTCCAGGGCAGCAAGAACGTGCTGCTCGTCTTCTACCCGTTCGCGTTCAGCGGGGTCTGCCAGGGCGAGCTGTGCCAGGTCCGCGATGACCTGGCCGACTTCCAGAACGACCAGGTGCAGGTCCTGGGCGTCTCGGTGGACACCCCCTTCGCGCTGAAGGCGTGGGCGGACCAGCAGGGCTACACCTTCCCGCTGCTGTCGGACTTCTGGCCGCACGGCGAGGTCGCCAAGGCCTACGGCGTGTTCCACGAGCAGGCGGGCATGGCCCTGCGCGGCACCTTCCTGATCGACAAGGACGGCAAGGTCCGCTTCGCCGAGGTGAACCAGCCCGGCGAGGCCCGCGACCAGAACGTGTGGAAGAAGGCGCTGGCCGAACTGGCCGCGTGACCTCCGGTGGTGGTCGGCCCGGTAGAGTGATCACCCGTCGGGGTCGATCAACCGGGCGACCACCACTCGGGGCGCATAGCTCAGCGGAAGAGCACCTGCCTTACAAGCAGGGGGTCGTTGGTTCGAACCCAACTGCGCCCACCTTGGTCCTGTGACCGGCGATAATGCTCCGTCCTATCGAAAATCACCGGAGCGGGCTCGTCGGCGAGCCCGGCAGGGTGCTGTAGTGCGAGAACAAGCAAGGGCTCGTTGGCGCTGGCCACCCACGGGTAGTGCTGTGACCTGCGTAAACGAGATGTGTGTTCGTGGCTGCTCCCTGTCGCGCAGCGTCCAGCGAGCCCTTGATTTTGCTCTGGTAGGTCATGTTCGACCTTCAGATCAGTGGCTTTGACAAGGGGCCGAAGTGGGCCGGCGTCGGTCAAGACGATCTTGGGCGCGCAGAGGGACACCCCTCGCCGTTCCCGCCGTCGCATCAGCGATGCCCTGCGTCCCGCAGCGGGTCCAGCTCCATGGTCGAGAGGTAGGTCGGGGGCAGGCCGCGCAGGTCCTGCGCCCGCGCCGGGGCGGCGTACGGCGGCACATCCTGCCGTGCGCAGCGCACGCAGGTCCGTGCGGCGGCTCGTTCTGGCTGAAGTCGCGCGCGCTCTCTCCGTGGAATGGGTGGAGATCGCAGCCGAGGGACAAGGCCGGAGAGCATTGCGATGATGCCCGCCCGTGTATCAGCTCGGCGAGATGACGAGCAAGGAACGTGCACTTCCGCTCGGAGTGCCAACGATTATCAGGCATTCCGCGAGGTGGCCCCGGCGCGGGCAACGCGGATGGAAAAGGCCTGATCATCCGCGAGTGCGCGGTGAACTCCTCATGAAATCGTCAAGTCCAGGATTGTGCGCCCGTGCCCTGCGTGCGGGCCAGTGGTGGCGGTTTCCTGGGATATCAATTCGAGTGTTGCTCCGAGTTGTTTGCGGAGATGCGTCGAGGTGTCCACGCAGTTCATCCCTTGATGGAAATTTGGCCGAGAATTTGGTTCGGGTTATCTGAGATATACGGAGAGTCATGTGATGCCAGTCACTCGAACAGACCTCTTGTTGTCCGATGTGGACCTCGGGTACGGTGTTGTTGCAGTGAAAAAAAGGTGACCGAAAGTGACGAAATCGGTGTCGTTGGAGCGGGCTCGAGCCGCGGCGACTTCGCCGATAAATCGCTGCGGTCCGTGTTTTCATGCCTTGGCGATGCAGGACACTGGTGTCGAAATCGGCGGACCGCGTAGCGGACGTCGCCAACTGAGTCGTATGGGTGCGGCTGTCGAGCCCGATGAACGTGTGACGACGGCTTTGTGTTCGGCCTGCGCGCACTTCCTGGCGAGGTTTGCAATATCGTCAGTTATTCCGTTGGTCGTTCGATGTTTCTTTTCCTGTTGGCCGTCTCGGTGAAGAAGCTACCGGCGGAGCGATGGAGTTAACAAGATGGCAGCGAGTGCTGTAATTGCGGGGTTGGGGGCATGGCTGCCGCCGTCGGTGGTGACCAACGGTGACCTGTGCTCGCGACTGGACACCACTGAGGAGTGGATAGAGAGTCGCACCGGGATCCGGGAACGCCGCGAGGTCTCCGATGGGGCGGCCACGGTGGATCTCGCGGTCAAAGCCGGCGAACGAGCGTTGAAGTCGGCTGGCCTGCGATCCGTTGATGCGGTCGTCCTCGCCACTACCTCGCCTGATCGGACCTGTCCGGCGGGCGCGCCGGAGGTGGCGTCGAGACTGGGCGTGGGGGCGGTCGCCGCCTTCGACCTGACTTCCGCCTGCAGCGGGTTCGTGTACGGGCTTGCCACCTGTGCGGGGCTCATTGCCGCCGACGTCGCCGAGACGGTGCTTTTCATCGGTGCGGAAGCGTTCTCCACGTTCGTCAACCCGGAGGACCGGGCGACGGCGCCGATTTTCGGTGATGGCGCTGGTGCGGTGGTGTTGCGCCGCGGGAGTCCCGACGAACCGGGCGCGATCGGGCCGTTCGATCTGGGCAGCGATGGCGAGAACGCCGACCTGCTCGCGGTCGCGGCCGGTGGTTCCAGGCAGCGCGCGTCGACCAGGCTCGGCAACGACGACGTGCCAACAGAGGACTGGTACCTGTCGATGGCCGGGCGGGCCATCTTCCAACACGCGCTGGCACGGATGACAGCGTCGGCGAACACCGTGCTGGACCGGGCGGGCTGGGCGGTGGCGGATGTCGATCGTTTCGTGGGGCACCAGGCGAACATTCGAATTCTCACATCGGTCGCCCAACGCCTGGGTATTGCGCAGGACCGGGTTCCAGCCAACATCGACCGGGTCGGCAACACGCTGGCCGCTTCCATCCCTCTCGTTCTCGCGGAATCCTGCGCCAACGGCCACCTGAGGCCGGGTGACCGCGTGTTGATGACCGCGTTCGGAGCGGGGCTTTCATGGGGCTCGACAGTGCTCGTGTGGCCGGACGTCGTGACCACGAGTCCATTCTGATTCTATCTGATTCGATGAAAAAGAGGCTATGGTGGAAAAACTGATCAGCCGTGTCGGGGAGCTCTTGACCAGTCGGTTTGAAGTTGACCCCGATGATGTGAGCCCCGACGCGTCGTTCGACGACCTGGGACTGGACTCCTTGGCGCAGGTGGAACTCGGAGAAGTCCTCGAGCAGAATTTCGGCATCGAGGTGTCCGATGAAGAAATGGAAAAATTAGCGACACTGGCCGATCTCGCCGAGTTGCTGAAGCAAAAAGGCGTGGCCGCCTGATGCCTGGGTTCGCCGCGGCGGTCACCGGGCTGGGGTTGATCACGCCCGCTGGCACCGGGATCGAAGCGAACTGGGATCGCGTCACGTCCGGGCGGCCGACGGCGGCCGTCGATCCGGAGCTGGACGGCCTCCCGGTCAACTTCGCATGCCGAGTGCCTGACTTCGATCCCGCCGCGAGCCTGGGCGAGCAGAAGACCTGGCAACTCGATCGGCATCAGCAGTTCGCCCTGGTAGCGGCCCGCGAGGCCATCCGAGATGCAGGACTCTCCCCGGAGAGCTGGGACGGCTCGCGCGTCGCCGTCGTTCTCGGGTCCGGCGCGGGCGGCAGCTCGACGATGGAAAACCAGCAGACCCGGCTCCTCGATCGGGGCGCGGCGAAAGTCTCTGCCCTGACCCTCCCGATGGGGCTCGTCAACATGGCCGCTGGCCGGTTGGCGATCGAGTTCGGTGCCCGCGGGCCGAACCTGACGGTCTGCACGGCGTGTGCCTCCGGCGCGAGCGCGATCGGCACGGCTCGCGACCTCCTCCGCTCCGGTGCGGCCGACATCGTGATCGCCGGTGGCACCGAGGCGGTGGTGACTCCGCTGTTCGTCGCCGCCTTCAACCGGATGCGGGCCCTGTCGAGGAACAATGCCGATCCTGGGGCGGCATCCCGCCCGTTCGACGAGGCACGCGACGGTTTCGTCATCGCCGAAGGTGCTGGCGTGCTCGTCCTGGAGAGCGAACGCCATGCCCAGGCCAGGAAGGCACGGGTGCGGGGCCACGTCGTCGGTTACGGAGCGTCCGCCGACGGACATCACATCACCGCGCCGGATGCGGACGGTGCCGGGGCCGAGCAGGCGTTGCGAACCGCGATGAAAGATGCCGACCTCACCGCGCAGGAGGTGCAGCACGTGAACGCTCACGGTACTTCAACGCCGCTCAACGACGTGGCCGAAGCAGCGACCATTCGGCGGGTCATCGGTGACCATGCCGCCGTGAGCTCGACCAAGGGCGTGACCGGACATGCGCTCGGTGCCGCCGGTGCGATCGAAGCCGCCTACAGCATCCTCGCGCTCCAGCACGCGTGCATTCCCCCTACTGCCAATTTGGACAATCCGGATCCGCGGGTCGACGTCGACCTCGTCGCAGGGGCGGCGCGGGCGGGTGAAGTCCGGGTGGCGCTCAGCAATTCATTCGGATTCGGCGGGCAGAACGCGGTTCTGGCGTTCGCCTGCGTCTGAGACAACGGTGAGGATCCCCATGACACGCTCCGCGGAACGCCTGGAGCAGGCCGAAAACCACAGTGCGGACGCCCATGACGAGCTCGTCGCGCTCCTCTTCGATGGCAAGTTCGCGAGCCTGCACGAGGACCTGCGCACCGAGCTGGAGCGCCCGCTGTTCGATTCGCGGCCGGGACTGTCGGCCCTGGACGCGGGGCGGTTGTCCTACGAGCGGGCTCGCTGGCTGCACGACCGCACGGGCCGGCACGGTGAGCTGGTGCGCGACCCCGAGCGGATGTTCGCGATCAGCGAGTGGTCGTGCCTGGCGGATACCACCACTCTTCCGGTGCTGAACATCCACTACAACCTGTGCATGGGGACCATTCTCGCGCACAGTGCGGAACGAGACGACCTCGACGATTACCTCGAAGAGCTCAGCAGCATGTCCTCGGTTGGCCTGCTGATCGCCACCGAACTCGGCTATGGAAACAACATCGCGGCGTTGGAGACCGTGGCGGTCTACGATCACGCGAATGGCGAGTTCGTGCTGAACACCCCGAACGCTCGGGCGCAGAAGTTCATGCCGAACACCGGAATCACCGACATCCCCAAGCTGGCGGTGGTGCTGGCGCGGCTCGATGTTTCCGGGGTCGACCGTGGCGTGTTCCCGTTCATCGTGCGGATCTCCGACCGGGACGGCCTGCGTCCGGGCGTTCACGTCGAGCGACTTCCGGAGAAGCCCGGATTCGCGTTGGACAACGGTGTGACCCGGTTCGAGAACGTCCGCATTCCGCGCAGGAATCTGCTGACCGGGAACATGGGCGAACTCACCTCCGAGGGAGAGTTCCGCAGCATCGTGAAGAACAAGCGCAGGCAGGTGCTGCGCGTCCTGGACAGGGTGACCCCGGGGCGGATCTGCTTGAGCGGTGCGCTGGTCTCAGCTGGGCGGGCCAGCACTTACATCGCGATCCGGTACTCGTGGCAGCGTTTGACGGCCGGCCCCGGAAACGGCGAGATGCCGATCATCGCGTTCCGCAGTCAGCAGACAGCGCTGTTCACCGCGCTGGCCCGTGTTTACGCGATGACTTTCCTGCTCAATCACGTGAAACGGGAGTACCTCGGTTGTGACGAGACGAACCGGACCGAGGTCAACCAGTTGATCTCGATCGCCAAGGTGGTGTCGAGCTGGGAGATGTCCGAGGTCCTCCACGTCTGCCGGGAGCGGTGCGGTGCACAGGGCATGTTCTCGATCAATCGAATCGCGGACTACATTCCGATGGCGCAGGGCGTGGTCACCGCCGAGGGGGACAACCTGCCACTGCTCGCCACGGTGGCCAGCCAGTTGATGACCGCACGACACGGCAAGCCGGTTCCCCGGCCGCCGGCGCCCGCTGAACTCGACGACTGCGATTTTCATCGTGACCTGCTGCGGTATCGCGAGGAAAGCCTGCGCTGGGAAGCGCAACAGCAGATGTCCGCACAGGCCCAAGAGGGGCAGAGCCTGCACGCCCGCTGGAACGACAACATGAGCACTGCCATGTCGATGGCTCGCACCCGCGGTACCAGACTGGCCTTGGAGCGGTTCTCGGCGATGGCCAGCGGTGCCGGGATCGCGGAAAGCCGTGCTGCGCTGGAACTGCTGTCGAAGATCTACGGTCTCGGCGAGATTGACCGGGACAGCGGCTGGTACCTCGCTCGGGGAGCTGTGCGCCCCGACCAGGTGGAGCGACTGCCTCGCGAGATCGACTCGCTGTGCGAACAGCTCCTGCCGTACTCGGCGATGCTCGTGGACGCGTTCGAACTCACTCCCGAACTCCTGCGCGCGCCCATTGCGGCTGATGACTACGTTTCCGCGGTCGATCTGGCGGTCGGACACGGGCTCACCACTGCTGAGGCCGGCTGACCGCTGCTGCGGACCTGTCCGAGGAGGAACTTTCCCAGCGGTTGCTGACGCGCGTCGGAGTCTCCGTCCAGCTGGGAGAAGTTCAGAGCAGCCCTGCCGCAGAGCCGAACGCACCGCGTGCCGCGATCGCACGCTGTGCGTCCGGCTCTGCCCGGCCTCCCGCGCCACCGTCGTTGCGGTGGGTGAGCGGGTGGCCCGAAGTGACGCCCCCGCATGCGCGGGTTCGTGTCCTGCTCTTGGTGCTGTCGTTGTGGGATGCTGCGTCTCGGCTGGTCTGTTCGGGTGAGGTTTTCGGCGCGTCGGGCAAGATTTTTTGCGAGCCCTTAACTGTGGCCCCACGCTCGTCGCCGACCAAGAAGTTCCTGGTCACGCACATCGCTGGGGCGCTGATGCTTACGAGCAGGGGGTCGTTGGTTCGAACCCAACTGCGCCCACTTTAGGTCGTGACCAGCGGAAACGATCCTCGCCGCGCGCCCGGCGCCTGCGGCCCGGACACCGAGTCGGACGCGCGCCCGCTTCCGCTCGGTTCAGCTTCGGCCGAGCGCCGCGTCCACCTCGCTGGCCGTCGGTGCCGTCGCGGGCCCCGGTCGGGTGACGGCGATGGCAGCCGCGGTGGTGGCCCGGCGGACGGCCGGTTCGAGGCCCTCCCCGGCGGCCAGGCGGGCGCACAGCACTCCGGCGTGGGCGTCACCCGCTCCGTTGGTGTCGATGGCTTCGACCTCGGGCGCGGGGCAGCTCAGGACGTCGCCGCCGGGAGCCGCGAGGAGCGCTCCGCGCGGGCCGGCCCGGAGCACGACCGCGAGGCCGGTGGCGTCGGCGAGCGCGGGCGCCACCTCGGCGGGGCCGGTGCGCTCGGTCGTCGGACGCAGCCGCCGGAGCAGGACCAGCGCCTCCCGCTCGTTCGTGGTCCACACGTCCGCGCGGTCCAGCAGGGCGCGCACCGCGTCGAGGTCGGCCTCGCCGATCACGGGGGCGGGGTCCACGACCACGGGACACCCGGCGGGAACGGTCGGCAGCCACTCCAGCAGCGCGGCACGGTTGGCCTCGTGGATCAGCGAGTAGCCCGAGGCGTAGACCACGTCGCCCGCGCTCGGTTCGGTGCGGCGCAGCTGGGTCGCGGTCACCGCGCCCTCCGCCCCGGTGGTGGAGACGAACGTGCGCTCCGCGCGGTCGTCTACCAGGGCGACGCTGAAGCCGGTGTCGGTGCTGGGGTCGGCGGGGGTGGTGAGCTCCACGGACTCCGCCGCGAGCGCGGCGCGCACCACGTCGCCGAACGGTCCGGTGCCGTGCCCGCCCGCGTACACGACCCGGGCGCCGTCGCGGGCGGCCGCCACCATGACGTTCACGCCGCCACCGGCCAGGAACTCGTGCCCGGAGGCGAACACGTCGCCTCCGGCGGACGGGACCGAGGGCACCCGGAGCACGAGGTCGACGACGGCCTGACCGGTGTGGATCACGCGGCCGGGGTTCATCGCGCGCCCGCCGCGGAGCGGAGCCCGAAGACCGCGTACAGCGCGCCGCCGACGACGGCGGCCACGAGCCAGGCCATCCCGTTGGCCCCGACCCAGGTGTCGTGCAGCGGGCCCGTGTACCACGGGACCTCGCCGGGGGTGATCCGCATGAACAGCGCCGCGACGACGATCGAGACCAGCCACGGCCCGAGAGCGGACCAGCGCACGCCGCCCGTGTAGAAGTAGGCGCCGTTCCGGCTGAGGTCGAGCAGGGCCACCGGGTCGTACTCCCGTCGGCGGAGCAGGTCGACCAGGAAGATTCCGATCCAGGCCGAGATCGGCACCGCCAGCAGCGAGATGAACGTGGTGAAGGGGCCGTAGAACCCGTCGGCGACCAGCAGGAACAGCAACGACGCGACGGTGGTGACGACCACGTCGACGATCACCGCCCAGACCCGCCGCACCCGCAGGCCGAGGGTGAGGGTGGTCAGGCCCGCCGAGTACACCGACAGGTGGTTGGACAGCAGCAGGCCGACGAACGAGATCACCAGGTAACCGACGGCGACCGAGGGCGGCAGGATGCCGCGGATGGCGTCGAGGGGGTTGGCGGACGCGGCGATCGCCGGATCGGACGCGCCGACCACCGAACCCATGCTGATCATGACCACCAGCGGAATGCCCGCCCCGGCGGAGGCCGACATCACCAGCGGCAGCGCGCGCACGGCCGGGGCCTGGTAGCGGGCCATGTCCGCCCCGGAGTTCGCCCAGCCGATGCCGGTGCCCGCCGCGATGGTGCCGATCCCGGTGAGCACCGCGGCGAGGTCACCACCGGGAACCCGCCCCACCGCTTGCCAGTCGATGGTGACGGCGAGGAACCCGAGGATCAGCAGGTTCGCCGCGCCGAAGATCCAGGTGGACCACTTCTGCACGACGAGGATCGCGCCGTGGCCCATCCCGGAGACGGCCACGGTGCAGCCGACGAACAGCACCACGCCGAGGACGGCGACGATCGGTGCGGACTTCGCGTCCCCGCCGGTGCCGACGAGCAGCGAGGCGGCTGTGACGATCGCGAGGGCCGCCGTCGAGGTGTTCACGGTCTCCCAGCCGAGCCGCGAGACGAGTGCGACCGCCGTGGGACCCGCGTTGCCCCGGGTGCCGAAGAGAGCGCGGGAGAGGGTGAGGCTCGGCGCCCCGCCGCGCCGTCCGGCGACGGAGATCAGTCCGACCAGCGCGAAGGAGCCGAACGCGCCGAGGACCGCCACGAGGACCGCCTGCCACGCGGACAGGCCGAGCGCGACGAGGCTGACGCCGAGGGGCATCCCGACGACGGAGATGTTCGCGGCGAACCACACCCAGAACAGCTGCAGCGGGTTCCCGCGCCGCTCGGCGACGGGCACGGGCTCGATGCCGCGCTGCTCCACCGCGCCGAGGGCGCCCGCCGGGCGGGCCGGGTCCGCCGTGGAAGTCTCGGACACGGGGTCACCTCGTCTTCGTCGATGATGGCCGCACGGCGAGGAGCCGCCGCGCGAGGGAGTCCAGGTCCAGGCCGTTGACGTCGAGAACCCGGCGCAGCGCCGCTTCCGGGAACGCGCCGACGCCGTGCACGGCCCCCAGCACGGCTCCGGCCATGGCGGCGACGGTGTCGGTGTCGCCGCCGAGGGAGGCCGCGGTGCACAGCGCGTCGAACGGCGAGTCGGTCCCGCGCTCGACGAGCAGCAGGGCCGCCACGACGGACTCCTGCGAGTGCACCGAGGTGCCGACCACCTCGGAGAGGAAGGTGTCGAAGTCCTCGGCGCCGAGCGAGCGCGCGTGCGGGCGGAAGGCGTCCAGCCGGGCGGGGACGGAGGCGCCCGCGACCCAGTGGCCGCGCGCCTCGCCCGCCCGGGCGGCGGCGGTGGCGGCGTCGAGCGCCCCGGTGGTGTCCGCGCCCTCGACGCCCGCCGAGACGGCTGCCGCGACCGCGCAGGCGGCGGAGATCCCCAGCCCGGTGTTGTGGGTGACGCGACTGGCCTCGACGACCGCGTCGACCAGGCGCTCGCCCGGTGGGTGGGCGAGTCCGACGGGCGCGATGCGCATCGCGGCCCCGTTCGTGGTCCCGTGCCGACCGGTCTCC
Source organism: Saccharopolyspora antibiotica (assembly GCF_047200635.1). Lineage (NCBI taxonomy): Bacteria > Bacillati > Actinomycetota > Actinomycetes > Pseudonocardiales > Pseudonocardiaceae > Saccharopolyspora > Saccharopolyspora antibiotica. Next base: position 129,901 of record NZ_JBJZOI010000009.1, read on the forward strand.
TCCAGCGAGGTGCCCGCCTGGAGCTTCGCCAGGGCCGCGTTGGTGGAGGGGCCGAGCAGGTCCAGCGAGCCGCGTTCGAGCATGACCTGCTCCCAGGCGATCAGCTCCGCGGCGAAGGCGCGCGGGTCGATGCTCCCGGCGCCGTCGGCGACCAGCCGCGCGACGATCAGCGCCTGGTCGGTGTCGTCGGTGACGGAGCCGGCGGGCATCCCGGGGGCGATCGGCTGGTCGGCGGCGCCGTCGGTGAAGTCGCGGATCCGCCCGTAGCGCTCGCGGATCAGGCACCGGGGCATCGACTGGGTCGGCATCCCGAGCGCGTCGCCGAGGGCGAGTCCGGCCAGGGCGCCGTGCGCGCGGTCGGAGCGGGAGGCGCTCACCGCTCGTCCCCGAAGGTCAGCGCGAGCGTGAAGTGCCGGGGGTCGAGCAGCGAGACGACGTGCTCGGCGAACCTGCCGTCCGCGGTGAACGAGGTTCGGGCGGTGCGGAGGAAGGCGGTTCCCGCGTCGCGGCGCAGGATTTCCGCCTCCCGCTCGTCCAGCGGGTGCACGTCCGCGCGCTGGGTGCCGCGCGTCGGTGACAAGCCGGCCTGCGCGAGGGTCTGGGAGATCGAGCCCCGGAGCAGTCCGGTCTCGGGCAGCTGCGCGAGGCGGCCCTCGGCGGGGACGGTGGAGCACTCGAAGGACACCGGTTCGGCGGTGTCGTCCGCCGAGCGGAGGATCCGGACGCGGCGGATGGCGATGCCCTGGTCCATCCGGACCTCGGCGGGCAGCAGCGGCACGTCGGCGCGCCGCACGCGCTCGACGCCCAGGACGGCGACGGTGATCTCGCTGCCGGTGGCGGCGAGGGACTGGGCCCAGCCCCGGTCCTGGCTCAGCTGGTGCCCGTCGAAGATGACGAAAGAACCGCGCCCGGTTTCCGTGGCGATGAGCCGCTGGTGCTGGAGCTCGTTGAGCGCCTGGCGCACGGTGCCCCGCGAGACGTCGAACTCCGCGGCGAGCCGCAGCTCCCCGTCCAGCTTCTCCCCGAGCCGGTAGTGGCCGTCGCGGATGCGCTGGGCGAGGGTGTCGACGATCTGCTGTCGCTTCCCGGGAGACACCTGTTTAGACATGTTGATACATGTACACCCCGATGGTCCCGCGAGCAAGGGGAGGACAGCACCGGGCTGGCGGCGTGGGAGCACTTCAGCGCGGGATCGCCCGGCGGAGCCGCGCCCCGGTCGAGGTGGTCGAGCTGCTGCCGTGGTGCTCGCGGGATCACCACCGCGGCCTCGGTGATGTGCGTCCGGGAGCGCGCCGGGTCCCTGACCGACGTGCACGCCACCGAGCGGGACCCGCTCCCGGGGCGCTGCGCACCGCTGGCGGCGCGCGCGGCGCGCGGCGCTGATGGGCGTGCGCCCTCGAACACCGCCGATCATCGGATGCGCGAGATCGCCGAGCTCAACGCCGCCGAAACCCGCGCTCGGTCCGCCCCGCGCCGAGTCCGGCGGCACGAACCACCCGGTCGCCCGACGCCGGTGGAGCGGATCGGGGAGAGCGGCGAGAGGTGCCCGCGCACTCCTCCGCTCCGCGAGCGATTCCGCGATTACCGGAACGCGGTCAGCAGGGCGGTACCACGCCAGCGATCCTGCCCGCCCCGCCGCAGTGCGGGCAGGTGCGCCATTCGCCCATCGTCATCCCGGTCTCGGTCTCCCGGGTGGCTTGGATGACGTAGATCCGGGGCTCGCTCACCTTGCGGAACCCGGCGCACGTGAAGCACACGGTGTTCGGCCCGGCGGCGAAGGAGGGGCCGGTCTCATCATCATCGGCAGGACTCGTCACCGGCACATCCTCCCGCTTCGCCGAGTGGCCGTCAGCCCCCCGCCGGGATCGGCGTGTCGCGTCGGGCGACGGGGTCGCCCGGTGCTCGCCACCGCGACCGCGGAGCGGTCGCGAACGGCATTCCCAGGCGTTCGCCGCGGAGAATCGCCCTTCGGGACGAAGGTGCGGCCGGGCGGACGAATCGCCCGCGATCACCGGTGGAGCGCCGATCACTCCTCGCCGGCGGCGCGCTGCTCCTCCATGAGCTTGAACGACCGGCGCATCACGTCGAGCTGAGCCGGGCTGTAGAGGTCGAGCGCGGCCTTGTTCACCGTGTCCGCGACGAAGCGCTGGCCGCCGCGCGCGTCCTCGTGCAGCGTGGCGACGGCGGGATGCCGCTTGAACACCTCGCGGGTGTGCGCGGCCAGGCGGGCGGCCAGGTCGTCCCGGGTGGCCTCGTCGGCGTCCTCGGTGATCTCGTCGAACTCGGCTTGCACCGGGTCCGGCGGGAGGTCGTTGAGCAGGTCGGCGTAGGCCTGCATCCCCTGCGGGCCCAGCAGCCGGGACAGCACCACCACGAAGGAGCGGTCGGAGTCGGACAGCGAGGCGTTCGCTGCGGCCGGGGCGAAGTCCGTGGGCAGATCGGTGGGGGCCGACCGGCTCAGGATCAGGCTCAGCTCCACGCGCACCCGCTGCAGGCGGTCGATGGTCGTGGCGAGCTCGGCGTCGAGGGTGCGCAGGGCTTCCTCCGGGTGGTCGTCGGTGTCGCCCATGGCGGCGATCTGGGACAACGAGAACCCGAGGTCGGTGAGGCGCTTGATCCGCAGCACCCGGACGAGGTGGGCGACCCCGTACTGCTTGTAGCCGTTGGCCCGCCGCTCGGGTTCTTCGAGCAGCCCCACCTCGTGGTAGTGCCGGACGGCCCGCAGGCTCGTACCGGCGAGCTCGGCGATCTCGCGGGTGCTCCACGCCACGACCAGTACCTCGATTCGAGAGAGACGTTGCCGTCGGCGCGGGGCGCGCCGACGGGAACCAGTCGAAACCATGCCGTCGCGGCAGGGTCAAGCTCGGGTCCCTCGCGATCCGGAAGAGTGTCCTGCCTCACCCATCTTAGGTCGTGGTGCGGTGGTCGCGAGACCGCCGCCCGGTTCCGGTGTCCACTGCGGACGGAACCGGGCGGCGGAGGCGCGCGGGGAGATCAGCGACCGGCGGGCGCACCCGGGACACCCGGGACGCCGGGCTCGCTCGGGACCCCGGGTGAGCCGGGCGCACCCGGGCCGCCCGGTTCGCTCGGCTGGCCGGGGACGCAGGGCACGCCGTCGGCGGGCACCCCGGGCTGACCCGGCACGCTCGAACCGGGGCGGTGCCCGGCTGGCTCGGAACGCCCGGGCCGCCCGGTTCGCCCGGCCGGCCCGGGTTCGAGCCGTTCCGGCGGCTGCGCCTGGACCGGGTGCGGCTGCCGCGCGGCTCCGGGATCGGGCTCTCGGTGGTCCGCGCGATCGCCGAGGCGCACGGAGGTTCGGCGACCGCCCGCCCGCTGGAGCAGGGCGCGCTCGCGATCGCGGTCGAGCTCCCGGCCGCCGCGACGGTCCGCGCGCCCGGGACCGCCGGGTAGCGGGCGGACGGCACCGCGCCCGCTTCCGCTCACCGCGCCGCGGGGGTGCGGTCCGGGGCGGGGCCGTCCCGCTCGGACAGCGCGGTCGCGCCGAGGTGCACCGGGTGGCCCCGGCGGGTCGAGACCTCGGCCGCGACGAGGGTGAGCAGCGCCGCGACCGGGATCAGCCACGGCAGCAGGAAGGCCGCGCCCCCGGTGAGCCCGGTGAGCACGTCGAAGTTCGCCACCGCCAGCACGATCCCGGCCGCCAGCCCCAGCATCCCGAGCAGCGGGGCCACCGCGGTCTGCCAGCGCGGACCGCGCACCCGCCGCCGGAAGAACACCAGCACCGCCGCCGCCACCGCCGTTTGCAGCACCAGCACGGCGACCGTGCCGATCCCCATCATCCACGGGTACAGCTGCCCGAACGGGTCCGCGCCCGCCGCGAGGAAGACCGCCAGCGCCAGCGCGGTGATCCCGCTCTGCGCCGCGCTGGCCCGGTGCGGGCTGCGATGCCGGGGGTGGGTGCGACCGAGGAACTCCGGCAGCAGCCCGCCGCGCCCCAGCGAGAACAGGTACCTGGACAGCGTGTTGTGCAGCGCCAGCAGCACCGCGAACACGCTGGTGACGACGAGGACCTGCATGAGCTCGGTGGAAAACGTGCCGACGAACGCGGTGTTGAGCGCGGTGACGAAGCCGACCGGGTCTTCCCCGGCGCGGGCCGCGATCTCCTCGGCGGGGTGGGCGAGCCCGATCGCCCAGGTGGTGAGCGTGTAGAAACCGCCCATCACCAGCACCGCCACGTAGGTGGCGCGGGGGACGGTGCGGCGCGGCTCGCGGGCTTCCTCGCCGTAGACGGTGGTGGCCTCGAAACCGATGAAGCAGGTGAACGCGAACAGCAGCGCGATCCCCGGCGCCCCGGCGAGGAGGTTGCCGGGGGCGAAGCCCGCCGCGTCGAGCCCGTCCGCGCCGCCGCGCGCGATCACCGCGACGTCGAAGACGAGCAGCACCAGCACTTCGGCGACGAGCAGCACGCCCAGCACCTTCGCGGACAGGTCGATCTCCAGGTAGCCCAGCACTCCCACGAGCAGCAGGGCCGCGGCGGCGGCCAGCTGCCAGGGCACTTCGTGCCCCCAGCCGCGCGAGAGGTCCTGGGCGAACACGCCGAACTGCCCGGCGACGCCGAGCAGCAGGCAGTTGTAGGCCAGCAGCGCCACGCCGGCCGAAGCGTGCCCGGCGCGGCGTCCCAGGCCGAGCGCGATGTAGGCGGTGAACCCGCCCGCGTCGGTGACGTGGCGGCTCATCGCGGCGTAGCCGACCGCGAACAGCAGCAGCACCACGCTGGCCACCAGGTACAGGCCGGGTACGCCGGGCCCCGTGGCGGCGAACGCCACGGGGCCCGCGCCGAGCGTCGCGCCCAGCGGGGCGGCCGCCGCGACCACGAAGAAGACGATGCCCGGCGCGCCCATCGCCGATCTCTTGAGCTGCCTGGACGATTCGGTGCTCATCACCACTGCCTCTCGATTCGTGCCGCGCGGCGGGCGGGGCTCACCGCCCCAGCGGGCCGCGTCCGAGGCGGAGCAGGATCATGGCGAGCTCCTTGCCCTCCGCGCCCAGCGCGCGGAAGCGGGCCAGGACTTCCAGCTCGCGGTTGTAGACGATCTTCGGGCCACCCGCGGCGGTGCGGGCGGCGCCGATGGCGCGGGAGATCTCCGACCGGCGCTGGATGACGTCCAGCAGTTCCGCGTCGAGCTGGTCGATCTGCTTGCGCAGGGTCTGGAGATCGGCGTCAGCGACGATCGGAGTGGACTTCCTGCGCGCGGTTCCGCTGCTGTCCAGGGGGATGTCCATCGTGATGTCCTCGTCTGCTCGGTCCGGGGCGTGCCGCCGGATCGCGGCGCGGGGGTGCGGAGGCCGGTTCGCGGTGAGCCGGGAGCTCGGGCCGGGCCGGGGGCGCGGTCCCGGTGGACGGCCCGAACGCCGCCTCACCGGTCCCGGCCGCCGCACCACCCGCGACCTGGGTGTCAGCGCGGCGGTCGCCGCGCCGGGCTCACGGCTTGCGGGCGACCACGACCCCGTTCGCCGCCGGGGCGTCGAACGGGCGGATCTCGACGTCGGTGTAACCGGCCTCCAGCAGCCACTCCCGGTACTCGGCACCGGTGTAGTTGCGGCCGAAGGTCTCCACCAGCATCGACAGGCTCATCAGCGTGGCGTCCAGCGGGCCGTCCTTGGTGTCGTCGACCAGCAGCTCGCTGACCAGCAACCGCCCGCCCGGCTTCAGGGCGTCGTAGCAGGACCGCAGGATGTGCTTGCACTGGTCCTCGTCCCAGTCGTGCAGGATCATCGACAGCAGCACCACGTCCTGCCCGGTCGGCAGCGGGTCGTTGAAGAAGTCCCCGTGCGCGAAGGAGATCCGGTCGGACAGCTCGGTGCGCTGCACCTTCTTCTCCGTCAGGTCGCAGACGAAGGGCAGGTCGAAGATCGTGGCCCGCAGCTGCGGGTACGCCCGGGTCATCCCGACGGCGTAGGCCCCGCCGCCCCCGCCGACGTCCAGCAGTGAGCGCGCGTCGGAGAGGTCCACGGCCCCGGCCACGGCCTGCGCCGTGGGGCGGGAGATCGCGGCCATGCCCTCCCAGAACGTCTCGACCAACACCGTGTCGGTGTTGTCGAACATCGAGGTCTGCTTCTCGGTGTCCCAGGCCGTCGGCTTGTTCGTGGCCAGCGCCTCGTCCAGCTTCAGCCAGCCCGGGTAGTCGTGCCGCGACACGACCTCGATCCAGCCGCCGACGTAGTCCTCACCGCCGCGCAGCAGGTACTTGTCGGTCATCGGGGTGTTGCGGTAGCCGGCGCCGTCGCGCTGCAGCAGGCCCAGCGCGGCGCAGGTGGTGATCAGCTGCTCGACGGGGCGTTCCTGCAGGCCGAGCACGTCGGCCAGCTCACCCGGGGTCATCCCGGGGCGCTCGGCGAAGCGGCCGAACACGTCCCGCTCGTGCGCGGTCACGAGCGTCTGGGACACCCACAGGCCGTACACCATGTTCATGATCGGCATCACGGACGGAGATTCCTGGACGGAGGTCATCGACACCCTTTCTCGGATTGGAGCTGTGTGTTCTGGCGGCCCCGCGTTCCGCCCGGAACGACGGGACCGGTCCCGGCGGAATCCGCCGGACTGCGCGGTCCCGTCGTTCCCGGGAGTCGGGTCAGACCGTTCGTTCGGCCACGTCGGTGGCCCATTCGCGGCCGGTGTCGTTCTTAGCCCGGCTGGCCGCGGCGGAGGGCACGATCGGCGTCTCCGACTTGCGGCCGAACAGCACGTCCATCGGTTCCTCGATGTCCCCGGCGTAGCCCATCGCGAAGCAGCCCTGCTGGTAACCGATGATCTTCAGCAGTTCTTCGTCGAAGGTGCGGGCCAATTCCGGCGGGGCGACGAGGTATTGGTTCTCCTCCTGGCGGACCCATCCGGAGCAGTAGCTCTGGATGAGCCCCTGGCGAACCTTGTCGGTGCGGTTGTGGCCGCCGCCGTGGACGACCTTCCCGTTGAAGATGAACACCGAACCCTTCCGCATCCGCACCGGAACGGCGTCCTCTTCCTTGACGTCCGCCGGGGCCACCGGATCGGTTCCGGGCCACACGTGAGTGCCGCCGTTCTCCTCGGTGAAGTCGGTGAGCGCCCAGAAGAACTGGCACATCACGTGGTGGTCCACCGCGAACGGGAAGAAGTCCCAGATCAGCTCGTCCTTGTGCGGCTTCTGCTTGACCGAACCCGGGTAAGCGCTGATCAGCTGGGTCTGGGAGAGCTGGATCTCCGTCGAGGTGTTGAGCAGCCCCCGGGCCACGCTCAGGCACAGCGGGTGCGTGACCAGCTTCCGGCCCGTCTCCGACCGCGCGACCAGGCTGCCGGTGCGCTTGGTCGTCTGGCCGGCGAACGCGTCCGGCCCGAAGGGCGTGGCGTCGATGTAGGGCGTCATCTCCTCGAGCAGCGCGTCCACGGTCTCGTGCGAGAGGACGTCCTCCACGATGGCGTAGCCGTTCGTGCGGACGCTGGTCAGGATCTCCTCGGTGCTCGCATCCTTCGCGAACCGATCGTTGACCGCAGGTTTCACAGCAGTTCTCCCTGGCTCGTTTGGGCGTGGTGGTTTTCTGGTCGTGACGGTCTTGCCCGTGCGGGCCGGTCGTCTCCCAGTCATGTTCGGTGTGGCATATTCCGGCGACAGTGCGGAGGGTTCGTGCGTGCACGGTGGAACGTGCGTGTTCTGGAAATGGCCTTCGCGGCGTCGCAATTACATGACTACAGGAGTTCGCGGAGGACCGACAAGGCGGAATCGGTGGCTTCTCCGCTTACGGCTCCGCTGTTGGTGCCACGGGTGGATCCCGGTGCGCCGATCGCCGCTTTTGACTGCCTTGGTAGCGGGAGCGTCGCGCCGCCGCTCATACCGGAAGGTCCTGGTGGGAACAGTATGGAAAACCCCAGTCTTTTGCCTGGGATCAGGCCGGTTGGGCTTTTTGGGCGCGCTGCGTGGAGCGTGCGGAGAATGGGCATTGCTCCCTTGACTCGCGGTTCCGGGGATGGCTAATCTTTCGGCGTCTGCCTCAGATTCACCATGCCCGCGAAGTCGCGGCCTGGGTGGTTGCCCCGAAAAGGTGACCCTTTTCCGGTCCGGGCATCTGAGGAAAACATCCGCATTTCTGGAGTGAATTCCCCCGTGCGTCGCGGCATCTCGCGGTGCGGTGCGCACCGGGACGCGCACCCGTGCGCTCCGGGCCGGAACGTCGACCACCACGACCCGTTCATGGAGGTAAGGACCAATGACCGCACTCGAGACCGCTACCGCGTCCGTCTCGTTCGACGGGGAGAACCTCACGCTCGCGGATGTCCGGCGGGTCGCCGAGGACAGCGCTCCCTGCTCGGTGGCACCCGAAGTGCTGGCCAAGGCCGCGGTGCGCCGACGCCAGTTCGAGGAGGTCGTGCACAGCGGTGCCGCCATCTACGGCGTCACCACCGGGTACGGCGAGATGATCTACATGCAGGTCGAGCCCTCCAAGGAGGTGGAGCTGCAGACCAACCTCATCCGCAGCCACAGCGCGGGTGTCGGTCCGCTGTTCGCCGAGGACGAGGCCAGGGCGATCGTCGCCGCGCGGCTCAACGCGCTCTCACGCGGCTATTCGGCGGTGCGCCCCGAGATCCTGGAGCGGCTCGCGCTCTACCTGAACCTGGGCATCACCCCGGCGATTCCGGAGATCGGCTCGCTCGGGGCCAGCGGTGACCTCGCGACCCTGTCGCACATCGCCGCGACCGTCATCGGCGAGGGCTACGTGCTGCGCAACGGCAACCGCATCCCGACCGAGGTCGTCCTGCGCGAGCAGGGCATCGAGCCGCTGGAGCCGCGGTTCAAGGAAGGCCTCGCGATGATCAACGGCACCTCCGGCATGACCGGGCTCGGGTCGCTGGTGGTCAGCCGAGGTCTCGACCAGCTGCACCAGGCCGAGATCGTCGCGGCGCTGGTGCTGGAGGCGCTGCGCTGCTCCACCAGCCCGTTCCTCGCCGAGGGCCACGAGCTCGCCCGCCCGCACCAGGGCCAGATCGACTCCGCCGCCAACCTGCGCACCCTGCTGGCGGACAGCCGGCTGGTCGTCGACCACTCCTCGCTGCGCGACCAGGTCGAGGGCGAGCGCATCGGCGACGAGGTGACCCGCACCAACGTCTACCTGCAGAAGGCCTACTCGCTGCGCGCCATCCCGCAGGTCCTCGGCGCGGTCCGGGACACCCTCACCTCCGCGGCGAGCTCCCTGACCACCGAGCTGAACTCGGCCACCGACAACCCGCTGTTCTTCGAGGGCCAGGAGGTCTTCCACGGCGGCAACTACCACGGCCAGCCGATCGCGTTCGCGATGGACTTCACGACGATCGCGCTCACCCAGCTGGGCGTGCTGTCGGAGCGCCGGAGCAACCGGCTGCTCAACCGGCACCTCAGCTACGGCCTGCCGGAGTTCCTGGTGGCGGGCGATCCGGGCCTCAACAGCGGCTTCGCCGGTGCGCAGTACCCGGCGACCGCGCTCATCGCCGAGAACCGGACCATCGGGCCGGCCAGCATCCAGAGCGTGCCCTCCAACGGCGACAACCAGGACATCGTGAGCATGGGCCTGATCGCGGCCCGCAACGCCCGCCGCGTCCTGAACAACAACACCAAGATCCTCGCGCTGGAGCTGCTCGCTGCGGCTCAGGCCGTGGACCTCTCCGGCCGCCGCGAGGGACTGAGCACCGCCGGGGCCGCCACCTACGAGAAGGTCCGCTCGCTGGCCCCGACCCTGGACCGCGACCGCTACATGTCCGACGAGCTGGAGCTGGTGGCCTCCGCCGTGGAGCGCGGCGAGTTCCTGGAGGCCGTCAAGTCCGCGGGCGTCGAGCTGCGCTGACCGCGCGCCGCCGAACCCACCGCAGCGGAAGGGGATCACCATGAAGACAGCGGATGCCCTCGCCATCCTGGACGCTCCGCTCGACGCGGACGTGGATCCGGACGAGCTCGTCCGGGCCGCGATGCACTGGCACTTCTCGCCGGAGACCGGCACGCCGTTCTGGCTCGACCGGGCGGACCGGCTGGAGTTCGACCCGCGCGCGGACGTGCGCACCCGGGACGACCTGCGGCTGTTCCCCCAGGTGGTCGACGAGCTCCGGTTCACGCGGGTCGAGGACCTGCTGCCCCGGGGTTACGGCGGCCGCGCCGAGGTGATCGGGGTCTTCGAGAGCGGCGGCACCACCGGCTCCCCCAAGCGGGTGGTGTACCTCGCCGACTGGATGGAACGCGAGATGGCCGGGGCCATGCGGGCCATGGACGAGCGGGGTTATCCGCGCGATGCGAACTGGCTGTCCCTCGGGCCGAGCGGACCGCACGACTACCACGAGCTCACCGCGCAGCACGCGCGGCGCCGCGGTGGCGTGCGGTTCGCCATCGACTTCGACCCGCGCTGGGTGCGCAAGTGCCTCCAGCAGGGCCGGGCGGAGGAGTCCGACCGGTACGTGGATCACGTGCTGGCGCAGGCCGCGGACGTGCTGAGCAGCCAGCGCGTCGGGTGCGTCCAGGCTCCGCCGCCGCTGCTGGAGCGGCTGGCGCGGGACGAGCGGCTGGTCGAGCTGGTGCGCTCCCAGGTGAAGGTGATCACCTGGTGCGGCACCAGCATGGACCGCGACACCCGGGACCTGCTGGGCCAGGAGGTCTTCCCCGACACGGCGATCTACGGGCTCTACGGCAGCACGATGGCCCTGGGCGCCGCGTTCGAGCGGACCAGCACCGACGACGGGGACTCCGTGTTCGACCCGCCGTCGGCGAACGTCACCTACGAGGTCGTCGACCCGGACTCCGGCAAACCGGTGGAGCACGGCGAGGTCGGGCAGGTCGTGATGCACCACGTGAGCAAGTCGGCGCTGCTGCCGAACAACCGCGAGCGGGACGTGGCCCGGCGGGTGCTCGAACCGGAAGGCCAGGTCAGTCATTCCGTGGCCGATGTCCGCCCGGTCGAGCACTTCACCGGGGTGCCCGTGATCGTGGGGGCGTACTGATGGCGGCCCCGGCCCAGCCGGCGGAGCTGCTGCTCGACGCCCTCGGCCCGGACGGCGCCTACCGCACCGGCCGGCGGGAGGTCGTCCGGGACGTGGCGGGGGAACCGGTCGCGAGCCTGAGCCTCGCCCCGCCGCTCTACGTCGCCCGCACCCTGGACCGGCTGCGGCGGCATCCCGCCGCCGCGGCCGGAACGGCCCGGACCGAAGTCGCCGCGCGACTCGAAGCGGCGGCCCGGGCCTTCACCGGTGCGGTGCTCGGCGGGCTCGACCCCGAGCAGCACCACCTGCTCGTCGCGCGCACCACCGGGATCCCGGTCGCGGTGGCGCGCGGCGCGGCGGACACCGTCGCGGAGTCGGTGCGCACGGCCTCGGACACCGCCTGGCGGGCGGCCCCCCGGGCGATCGGGCAGGGGAGCGTGCGGTGGCGCCGACGGGGCCGGGTGCTGAGCATCAACGCCTCCGGCAACCACCCGGCGGTGCACTCGCTGTGGCCGGAGGCGCTGGCCCTGGGCTACCGGGTGGCGATCCGGCCGTCCCGGCGGGATCCGTTCACCCCGCACCGGCTGGTGCTGGCGCTGCGCTCCGCCGGGTTCGCCGCCGAGGACGTCGTGCTGCTGCCCTGCGACCACGCCGCCGCCGACGACCTGGTGCGCGGCGGGGACCTGGCGATGGTCTTCGGCGGCGACGACGTGGTGGACCGGTACTCGGCGGGCTGGTCGGCCACGCCGGTGCTCCCGCAGGGGCCCGGCCGCTGCAAGCTGCTGCTCACCGGGGACTGGGAGCGCCACCTCGACGTGGTCGTGGACTCGATCAGCGGTCTCGGCGGGGTGTCCTGCCTGAACGCCACCGGCGTTCTGGTGGAGCGGGATCCGGAGGGCTTCGCCGCCGCCCTCGGGGACCGGCTCGCCGCGCTGCGCCCGCTGCCGCCGGAGCACGAGGAGGCGGTGCTGCCCAGCACCTCGCTGGCGCAGGCGCGAGCCCTGGAGGGCTTCGTCCGCCAGCAGGCGGGTTCGGCTCGGGCGGTGCTCGGCGGCGACGGGATCGCGCACGACCTCGGGGACGGCAGCGCGGTGCTGCGCCCGGCGGTGCACCTGCTCGACTCACCGGAGGCCGAGCAGCTCGGGGTGGAGCTGCCGTTCCCGTGCGCGTGGGTCGCGCCCTGGTCCCCGGAGGTGGGCGTCGCGCCGCTGCGCCGCTCGCTGGTGGTGGGCGTGGACACCGCGGACGAGGAGCTGGTCGGACGGCTGCTCGACGAGCAGTCGATCCGCAACGTCTACGACCTGGAGCGCCCGACCTGGTGGCTGCCGCCGGGCATCCCGCACGACGGGTTCCTCGCGGAGTTCCTCATGCGCAGCACCGCCCTGGCGCGGGGGGTGAAGGCCGACGGGTGATCCGGCCGGTGTCGCGCTCACCCGCTTCGCGTCGCCGTCGGCCGGGCACCCGCGCGGATCGGTTCACGGATGGAGGAGAGGAGTCGTATGCGTGCCGTTGTCCTGCACGGCGTCGGGGACGTCCGCGTCGAGGACGTGCCCGAGCCCCGCATCGAAGAACCCGCCGACGCGCTGGTGCGGGTGGTGGCGGCGGGGGTCTGCGGTTCGGACCTGTCCGTGCTGCGCGGGCTGTCCCCGCTGCCCCGGCCGATCCGCAGCGGCCACGAGTTCATCGGGATCGTCGAGGAGGTGGGCTCCGCGGTGCGGGGGTTGCGCCCCGGGCAGTTCGTCCTCGCCCCGTTCAGCACCGCCGACGGCACCTGCCGGCACTGCCGCCGGGGGGTGTCGATGTGCTGTGAGAGCGCCCGGCTGTTCGGCGAGTTCGGCCCGGACGGATCCGCGCTCGACGGCGGCCAGGCCGAGTTCGTGCGGGTTCCGCTCGCCGCCACGACGCTGCTGGCCGCACCGGACCGGCCTCCCGCCGAGCTGCTGCCCGCGCTGCTCGCGCTCACCGACGTCATGTCCACCGGGCACGAGGCCGCGCTGCACGCGGGCGTCGGGCTCGGGGACGCGGTCGTGGTGGTCGGCGACGGGGCGGTGGGGCAGTGCGCGATCGCGGCTTCCCGGCGCCTGGGCGCGGAGCGGATCGTGGTGATGTCCCGGCATCCGGAGCGCCAGCGGCTCGCCCGGTCGCACGGGGCGACCGACGTCGTCGAGAGCCGGGGCGAGCGGGGCGCGGCCGAGGTCGCGGACCTGCTCGACGGCGGTAGCGGCCACGTGATCGAGGCGGTCGGTTCGCTGGAGTCGATCCGCCAGGCGATCGGGTGCACCAGGCCGGGCGGGCGGATCGGTTACGTGGGCCTGCCGTGGAACGTGGAGTTGCCGCTGTTCGAGCTGTTCGAGCGGAACATCGCACTCAGCGGTGGTGGGGCGAACGTGCGCACCGTGCTGCCGGAGCTCCTCGACGACGTGCTGGACGGGAAGCTCGATCCGGGGCGGGTCTTCGACGCGAGCTACCCGTTGGACGACGCCGCGGCCGCCTTCCACGACATGAACGCCCGGCGGCGCACCAAGGCGTTGCTGCGCCCCTGACCCGTCGTCGCGGTCGGCCCGCCGGCGGCGGAATTCGCCCCGTCGGCCCTGTCCGGCGACGGGGCGGACCCACTAGGTTTCAAGATCAACTAGGCTCCGCGGGAGGAGCCGCCCACCCGTCGTGATCGGCGGCGGAAAACGTTGCTTCCCAACGGTTTCCGCCGCCGCGCTCGCGCGGTCGTGCCGCCGCGCCGGCGGGCCCGGGAACCCCGGCAACGAGAAAAGGCGACGATGGACATCACGGGATACACCGGCCGGTTCAGCACTCCTCCGGGCGAGTCGCTCGATTTCATGATCAGCAGCCGGTCGCCCGACCACACCGCGCAGCTGCGCAGGCTGTTCCACGGTGATCTCAACCCGGCGGGGCCAGGCGCGAAGTACGAGCCGGTGGACAACCCGGTCAACGGCACCCACCGCGGGATCGAGCAGCGGCTGCACCCCGGCTCCTACGTCGAGATCCCCTGCCCGGCGGAGTTCGGCGCGGCCACCGGGTCGTTCACCGCGCAGCTCTGGATGTGGCCGACCACCCCGGCCAAGCGCTCGCAGACCCTGCTGGCCTGGCGCGCGGGCGGCCGCGCCGTCGAGCTCGCGCTGCGCTGGGGGCGTCCGACGCTCACCGTCGGCGACTCCTCCTTCGCGATCGACCGCGAGCTCGCCGAGCGCACCTGGTACTTCGCGGTCGCTTCCTACGACGCCCGGACCGGGATGGCGAGCCTGGTCCTCGACGCGCTCGGTCCGACCGTGGCGGGGCTGAGCGTGCGCGCTTCCGGCCCGCTCGCCCCCACCGCCGATCCGGTGGCCCCCGCTCCGGCGATGATCACGATGGCGGCGCGGCTGCCGGCCTCCGGCGAGCCGGTCACCTCGCTGTTCAACGGCAAGCTCGAATCACCCCGGTTGTACCGCTCGGTGCTCGGGGAGGCCGAACTGGACGCGCTGCGCGCGGACGGCGATCCCCGCGAGGTGCCCGGACTGCTCGGCGCGTGGGACTTCGCCGCCGACATCAGCGGCACCGCCGTCACCGACCTGGGCCCGTCCGCTCTGCACGGGCGCACCCGGCAACGGCCCACCCGCGCGATGACCGGGCACTGCTGGACCGGCGACGAGCACAGCTGGCGGCACGCGCCGGCCGAGTACGGCGCGATCCACTTCCACGACGACGACCTGGACGACGCGGGCTGGGACCCGACGCTGCGGCTCACCCTCCCGCCGGAGACGCCGAGCGGTGTCTACTCGTTGCGCCTGGAGACGGACGGGGGAGCCGACGAGATCCCGTTCGCGGTGCGCCCGCGCACCGGGGAGCCCACCGCGGACGTGCTGCTGGTGCTGCCCACCTTCAGCTATCTCGCCTACGGCAACCAGCACATGCTCACCGACGACGGCCTCCAGGGGATGCTCGCCGCCGACGGGGCGGGGGACGCGGCGAACCGGGCCAGCACCTACCCGAGCACGCCCGAGGACCGCTACATCGTCGACAACCGGCTGCACAGCCTCTACGACAACCACTCCGACGGATCCGGGGTCTGCTACTCCTCGCCCCTGCGCCCGCTGGTGAACATGCGGCCCGGTTACGTGGAGGCGGCGCTGGACAGCGGACGCGGCTCGCCGCACCAGTTCAACGCGGACCTGCACCTGATCGACTGGTTGCGCCACCTCGGCGTGCCGGTGGACGTCATCACCGACCACGACCTCTACCAGGAGGGCCGGGCGCTGCTGGATCCGTACCAGGTGGTGCTCACCGGCACCCACCACGAGTACTGGTCGAAGTCCATGCTGGACGCGCTGCACCGCTACCTCGACGACGGCGGCAAGCTGATGTACCTGTCCGGCAACGGCATGTACTGGGTCACCGAACTCGACCCGGAGCGCGGCGGCACCATCGAGATCCGCCGCCGCGGTCCCTCCACGCGGATGTGGGACGCGCGGCCCGGCGAGGGCGACCTCAGCTTCACCGGTGAGCTCGGCGGGCTCTGGCGCTACCGCAACCGGGCGCCGCAACTGCTGCTCGGCGTCGGGTTCACCGCGCAGGGCCTCGGCGCCGGGCGGCCGTACCGGCGCCGGGCGGACTCCTTCGGCCCCGAGGTGTCGTGGATCTTCGAGGGCGTCGGCGAGGACGAGCTCATCGGCGATTTCCCCTGCCTCGTCTCGGGATACGGCGCCGCGGGCTTCGAGATCGACCGCGCCGACCACGCCCTCGGGACCCCGCTGCACACCCACGTGCTCGCGACCGCGGACGGCTTCTCGGACTCCTACCAGCACGCCAGCGAGGAGGTGCACGTCTCGGACTCGGCGCAGGGCGGATCGGTGAACGACAAGGTGCGGGCGGACATGACCTACGTGGAGTACGCCGACGGCGGGGCGGTGTTCTCGACGGGGTCGATCACCTGGTGCGGCTGCCTGTCCTACGACGGCTACGACAACAACGTCTCCCGCATCACCCGCAACGTGCTGGAGCGCTTCCTCGGCGAGCGACCGGCAGCCGACCGGGGGCGCTCCGCTCCCGCCACCGGTCGGGTGGGACGGCGAGACCCGCACGCCGGGTGACCCCCGAACGTGTGTTCTGCGCCACGGGGTCGCCCCCCCGTCACGGGTCGAAGTCCCAGCGCAGCCGCCGCCTGAGCGGGTCCTCGCGCGGCCGGTCCCGGATCCGGTCGGGGAGATCGTTCGAATCCTGGGCCGGTGGGGTGTAGAGTAGTCCTCGGTCGTTGTTTCTGGGTTCGTGTTTTTCGCACGCTCGCAGGAAGTACTGATGCGGGTGCGCTGCTGTATCGGAGTAGCTGGAGTAGTCGCCTCTGAGATCCGCGACCGCGGCACCGGACCAGGTGCCGGATCAACCAGCTACCAGGATGGAGAAAAACATGGCTCAGGGCACCGTGAAGTGGTTCAACTCGGAGAAGGGCTTCGGCTTCATCGAGCCGTCCGAGGGTGGACCCGACGTCTTCGTGCACTACTCGGCGATCGACTCGGCCGGGTTCCGCACCCTGGAGGAGAACCAGCAGGTCTCCTTCGAGGTCACGCAGGGCCCGAAGGGCCCGCAGGCGGAGTCGGTCCGCGCGATCTGATTTTCCGCTCCTAGCGAGCGAAACGAGGCCGGCCATCCGATTCGGATGGCCGGCCTCGTCGTCGTGCACGGGCGCCGCTAGCCGAACAGCTGCGCCGCCTTGGTCACGAGCTGGTAGACGCCGATGGCGAACGGGACGCTCACCCACAGCCAGGACACGATCAGCAGGACCCGGGTCGCGAGCCCGCTTCGGGATGCGGTGTTGTCAGTCATGTTCCGTCCCTCAGCTGCTCTTGTCGGCGGATGCGCTGGCGGTCTTCTCGGGCCCCTCGGAGCCGGCGGACTGCACCGCGTCCTCCGAGCCCTTCGCCGCGTCCGAGCCGGTCGGTACTTCCGAACCGGCGGCCTCCCCGGCGGGTGCCGCGGAGTCGCCCGTCCCAACGGCGGGCGCGGGCTCGTGGAACTTGGCCCGCACCGGGCGGATCAGCTCGTTGGCCACGAAGCCGAGCACCAGCGCACCGGTCATCAGGTAGAACGAGACCGTGTAGAGATCGGCCCCGGACCGTCCGGCCCGCTCGCCCGAGTCGGCCAGCGCGTCGACGATGGCCGGCCCGAGGACGCCCGCCACCGACCACGCGGTGAGCAGCCGGCCGTGGATCGCACCGACCTCGAAGGTGCCGAACAGGTCCTTGAGGTACGCGGGGATCGTGGCGAAGCCCGCGCCGTAGAAGGACATGATCAGCATGGCGGCGACGACGAACAGAGCGACGCTGCTGTCTCCCGCGAACAGCAGCAGCAGGTACGCCAGCGCACCCACGCCCAGGTAGACCCGGTAGATGTTCTTGCGCCCGGTGCGGTCCGACAGCGCCGACCAGGCGAACCGGCCGCCCATGTTGGCCAGGGACAGCAGGGACACGAATCCGGTGGCCGCGGCGACGGCTACCGGGGTGCTGGTCCCGGCGAAGAAGTCCTGGATCATGGGGGAGGCCTTCTGCAGGATCCCGATGCCCGCGGTCACGTTCAGGCACAGCACGATCCAGAGCAGCCAGAACTGCGGGGTCTTGATCGCGTTGTTGGCCGAGACCCGGACCGTTCCGGTGCTCTTGGCGGCCGCGGCCGGGGTCCAGCCCGGCGGGGTCCAGCCGGGCGGGGGGACCCGGATGAGCAGGATGCCGAGCGTCATGAACACGGCGTAGGCGAGGCCGTGCACCAGGAACGTGGTGCCGATGCCCTCGGTGGTCGTGCCGAAGGCGCTGAGCATCGCGGTCGACCACGGCGAAGCGATGATCGCGCCGCCGCCGAAGCCCATGATCGCGATGCCGGTCGCCAGACCTGGGCGGTCCGGGAACCACTTCATCAACGTGGACACCGGGGCGATGTACCCGATCCCGAGCCCGATCCCACCGACCACGCCGTACCCGACGACGACGAGCCAGTACTGCCCCAGGTACATGCCCAGGGCGGAGATCAGGAAGCCCGCGGCGAAGCTCACGGTGGAGACCAGCATCGCCCAGCGCGGGCCGCGGGCCTCCACGAACTTGCCGCCGAACGCCGCCGACAGGCCGAGGAAGAAGATCGCCACCTGGAACGGCAGCGCGCTGCCCGTCCCGGAGATCTGGAGGCTCGATTCGAGCGGGCTCTTGAAGACGCTCCAGGCGTACGCCTGCCCGATCGACAGGTGGATGGCCAGCGCGGCGGGTGGAACAAGCCAACGGTTCCAGGTCGGTGGCGCAACGACCGAGAATCCGTCACGCACTGTCACAAGTAAACCTCCTTGATGCGGGGGTCCCGGCATCTGGTACCGGAAACACGCCCCAGCAAGTTGGGGCGCACGAATTCGAGATGTTACAGCCCTGGTCAAACGGGAAATTGGCGAAGATCCTTCGCATACGCACAGTTGGTCTTGGGTCGGTGTCACCTGAAGTGATCGTCTGGAGGTGCGCGGAAGGGCCTTATTGTGCACTGCAAAGGTGACCCGGCGACTCCGGTGAATGGTGTTTACCAATCTTGGGCGGACGACTCCGGCGTCACTCCCCGTGACCCTTGACGCTGTTCCCGTGACCATTTTTGTGATCGTATCGAAACCAATTATTTGCGGTGGCGTAGCCCATCCTGCGGATAGTGCCCGCGTGTGATCCCCGTCCCTCCGGGGGACTAGACTTCAGATTCCTGGACGCGCGAGCAAGCCGAAGGAACCACAGCATGACCCGCACATCGGAAAATTGGAGCCGAGGCCCGCTCGACGGCCCGCCCTCGGAACCGAAATTCGGCAACATATCGAAGCACAGCCTTCGGCGCACCGCGGATTCGAACGGCATCGATTTCACCGCCATCCAGGAGAGCTCCGAGTTCACCTCGCTCCGCCGCCGCTTCCGGTGGTTCGTGTTCCCGGTGACGCTGGTCGTGCTGGCCTGGTACTTCACCTACGCGGCGCTCGCGGCCTTCGCCGACGAGTTCATGAGCCAGCCCGTGTTCGGGGTGGTCAACATGGGGCTCGTGCTCGGCTTGCTGCAGTTCGTGACCACCGCGATCGTCACCGTGGCCTACGGCGCCTACGTGCGCAGGCGCATCGACCCGCTCGTCGACCGGCTCCGCGAGCAGGAGGAGGTGCGCTGATGTCGAACGTCCTCGCCGCGGGCGCAGTGGGTGACCCGACGACCACCGTCGGGGTGTTCGTCGCGTTCGTCGTGCTGACGCTGTTCGTCGTGTACCGGGTGTCCAACCGGAACGCCAGCGCCTCCGACTACTACGTCGCGGGCGGCAACATCACCGGTGCGCAGAACGGAATCGCGCTGGCCGGTGACTGGCTTTCCGCCGCTTCGTTCCTGGGGGTGGCCGGAGCGATCGCGGTGCACGGTTACGACGGATTCCTCTATTCCGTCGGATTCCTCGTCGCGTGGCTCATCGAATTGATGCTCATCGCCGAGCTGGTGCGCAACACCGGTCGGTTCACGATGGGTGACGTCATCGGTTACCGAATGCGCCAGAGGCCGGTGCGAGCGGCGGCCGCGAACACGACGCTGGTCCTCTCCTTCTTCTACATGGTCGCTCAGATGGCGAGCGCCGGTGGTCTCGTCGCGCTCCTGCTCGATGTGCAGAGCAAACTCGGGCAGTCACTGGTCGTGGTCGGCGTCGGCCTCATCATGATTTTCTACGTGCTGGTCGGCGGCATGAAGGGCACCACCTGGGTGCAGATCATCAAGGCGACGCTGCTGCTGATCTGCGTGTCGCTCATGGCCGTGTTCCTCATCGGTCGGTTCTCCTACGACTTCTCCTCCCTGCTGGAGCAGGCCGCGGCCAACAGCCCGCTCGGCCAGGGCCTGCTGGAGCCGGGCGCGCAGTACGGGCAGAGCCAGCTGTCCCGGATCGACTTCCTCTCGCTGGCCATGGCGATCGTGCTCGGCATCTCCTGCCTGCCGCACATCACGATGCGGTTCTACACGGTCCCCAGCGCACGCGAGGCGCGCCGCTCGGTCGTCTGGATCACCTGGACGATGATCGTGTTCTACCTGGCCACGATGCTGCTCGGCTTCGGCGCGACGGCGCTGGTCGGTTCCGAGGCGATCACCGAGGCCCCGGGCGGCGAGAACTCGGCGGCGCTGCTGCTGGCCTACCGGATCGGCGGCTCGCCGCTGCTGGGCGTCGTGGCGGCGATCGCGTTCGCCACGATCCTCGCGGTGGTCGCCGGTCTGACCCTGACCGCCTCGGCGTCCTTCGCGCACGACGTGTACGCGAACATCATCAAGCGCGGGCAGGCCGACACCGCCTCGGAGATCCGGGTCGCTCGCCTCACGGCGCTGGTCGTCGGGGTGCTCTCCACGATCGGCGGCATCGCGGCCATCGGGCAGAACGCGGCCTTCATGGTCTCCCTGGCGCTGGCCCTGGCGGCCTCGGCGAACCTGCCCACCATGCTCTACACGCTGTTCTGGCGGCGGTTCAACACGACGGGCACGCTGTGGTCGATGTACGCGGGCCTGATCTCGTGCATCGTGCTGATCGTGTTCTCGCCCGCGGTCTCCGGGCGGCCCGCGGCGATGTTCCCGAACGCGGACTTCGACGTCTTCCCGCTGACCAACCCGGGCATCGTCTCGATCCCGCTCGGCTTCCTGGCCGGCTTCCTGGGCACGCTGCTCGGGAAGAAGGACCAGGACCCGTCCAAGCAGGCCGAGATGGAGGTCCGCTCGCTCACCGGCATCGGCTCCGGCCTGGTCGAACCCCAGCGCTGAGCCCCGCCCGCACGAGGCCGCACCGGAGCTCCCCGGTGCGGCCTCGCCGCGTCTCCGGCGGGTCTTTCTCCCCTGGCCCGCCGCGCTCGCCCCGGCGCACGGTGGAGATCGACGGGACGGGAGGGGGACGAGATGTTTTCGCATCGGATCGACCGACGGCGCACGGGCTGGGTGGGCTGGGTGTACTTCGCCGCGGTGGTGCTGGTCATCTCCGGAATGGTGCAGGCGGTGAACGGCCTCGTCCTGCTGGCCCGCACGGGGACGACCTACGTGGTCCCGGGCGGGACCGTCCAGCTGGACCTGGGGACCCTGGGCTTCGGCCTCCTGGTCGCGGGCGTGGTGCTGGCGGCGGTCGGGATCGGCCTGTTCGGCGGCCGCATCTGGGCCCGGGTGTTGGCCGTGGTGCTCGCGGTGCTCAGCCTGCTGGCGAACATCGCGCTGTTCGCGGCCTACCCGGTGTGGTCCGCGGTCGTGATCGTGCTCGACGTGCTGGTGGTCTACGCGCTGATCGCGCACGGCAGGGAGGTCCGCCGCGGCTGAGCCTCAGCGGGCGGTCCTCCAGGGGGGATCGATCAGCAGGGCGCGGAACTCGGCGTCCGGAACGGGCCGGGAGAACAGGTAGCCCTGCTGGGCGTCCGCTCCCAAGCCGGTGAGCAGGTCCCGCACCGTGCGGGTCTCGACGCCCTCGGCCACGCACATCCGGTCCATCGCCCGCGCCAGCTCGATGATGGCGCGCACGATGCCCAGGTCGGTGGGGTCGGAGGCCATCCCGGTCACGAACCGGCGGTCGAGCTTGACGATCTGCGTCGGCAGGTCCTTCAACCGGGCCAGCGAGGAGTAGCCGGTCCCGAAGTCGTCCATCGCGAACCGCACCCCGCGCTCGCCGAGCCGCCGCATCACCTGCCGGGGCCGTGCGGGCAGGTCCACGAGCACGGTCTCCACCACCTCCAGCACCACCCGGTGCGGATCGATGCTGCTGTTCGCGATCGCGGTGCTGACCTCTGCCTCGAAGTGCGGGGAGTCCGGGCGCAGCCCGGCGAGGTTGATGGTCACCCCCGGCTGCCTGCCGTCCGGCGTCCGCCAGGCTCCTGCCTCCCGGAGCGCTGTGCGCAGCACCCACCGGTCCAGATCGGCGAGCAGCGAGGCCTGTCCGGCCACGGGCAGGATCACGTCGGGGGTCAGCAGGCCCTGCTCCGGGTGCGGCCACCGCACCAGCGCCTCGGCCAGCACCGCGTTCCCGGCCCGGTCCAGGATCGGCTGGTAGTGCAGCTGGAGCCCGTCGTGCAGCAGGGCCTCGCGCAGGTCCTCCTCCAGCGCGAGCCCGCGCGGCGAGGCGGGCGGGGAGTTCCGGCCGCGCTGCTTCGCGGCGAACATGGCGACGTCGGCCTGGCGGATGAGCTCATCGGCCGTGACCCCCTCCCGGGCGAGCGCGGCTCCGATGGAGGCGGTGATGCTGATCATCCGGCCGCGCAGCGGGATCTCCGCGCACAGCAGCCCGGAAACGACCGAGGTGAGCGCGTCGAGCCCGCCGCAGGCGCTCAGGTCCGTGCAGGTGACGAGGAATTCGTCGCCGTACAGCCGAGCGGGGGTGCAGCCCGCGGGCAGTTCCTCGACGAGCCGCCGGGCGAGGCCGGCGAGCAGTTCGTCGCCCGCTTCGTGACCGAGGGATTCGTTGATGCGCTTGAAGTTGTCCAGGTCGCAGTAGAGGACGCCGATCTCGCCGCACGGGTCCGCCAGCCGCGTCACCAGCAGCTCGTGCACGCCGCGCCGGTTCAGCAGCCCGGTGGGGTGATCGTGGGTGGCCTGGTGGTGCAGCGTCTCGGCGCGGTGGTGCTGTTCGGTGACGTCCTGGAACACCACCAGCCGGAACCGGTTGCCGTCGCGGTCGGCGGAGTCGGCGGACCGGACCTCGCAGTGGATGGGCTCGCCCCCGTGGTGGGCGAGCAGGCGGTGCCCCACCTCCTCGGAGACGAGCTCGTGGCTCCGCTCGGCCGGGTGCAGCAGTTCCGCCGCGCCGAGACCGGTGGGCTGGTAGCCGAGCAGGTCGCGCAGCGCGGCGTTGGCGTCGAGGATCCGGTCGTCCCGGTCCAGCAGCGCGATGCCCACCGGGGTGAGCTGGAACAGGTCGGTGAACCGCGGCTCCGAGCGCGCCTCCAGCAGGGACTCGGCCTGCCGGAGCGGTGCGCCCGAGCTGTTCGGCGTACCGCGCATGATCTCCACATCTCCGTTTCTGCTCGATGTGCGCGGATCACTCGCGAGGTGGCGGCGCGCGGGGCTTGAGAGGACCGCGGCGGGCGGTGGCGGGAGTCGTCCCGAGCCGACCGGCGCCCGCCACGGTACCGGCGCGTTGCTCGGTGTGCCAACGAAAACCAGGGGCGGTGAGAAGCGGGAGCGGTGAGTCGGGCCCGCCGGGGGGCAGTGCTGCGCATCACCAGACGGCGCGCGGGATGTTGTTCGCCGAGTGCGCTGGTCACCGCTTCGGGAGTCGCTCGGAGTTCGCCGTCCGATATGGATTTCTCGCTGGAAAAGCGTTGTGGTTCGGCCTGTTCATGGCCGCGCGCGGCGGGTGTGCACGGGTTCTGGAGACGATTTCCCGGCTTCGTCGTCGGCCCGCTGGACAATGATCGTAATGCTGGCTAAGGTATCGGCGTCGGTCGGCGTGACCTGGATCCGCCAGCCGATGTGCTGACTGCTCGGCTTTGTTCCGAGCACTCGGGTTTTCATTTCGCTCCGCGATGAGTCATCGCACCGCCGCGTGAGCTCTTCTTTCTCCGGAACCGGGCAGCGGGGGCTCCCCGGTTTCGCCGTAACAGCCGCGTCGAACAGGAGAAGCGTTGATCCACCATCTCGAGCCGTCCCGGCTCGTCGGCTGGGGGAAGCCGAGCCGGGGCCGGTTCCGGAGACCTGGCGCTCGCGGCGAGCACCCGATGTCGTAGCTGGTGGGGGCGGCCTCTCGTGCCGTGAGCGCGGGAGCATTGCCGTGCGCCACCACCCCCTCGCGCCGCGCCGCCCTCCGGCGGCCGCCGCACCGGCGCCGATTCCCGACCGTCGGTCGATCACCGCTGCGGGAAGATCCGCACGGCCATTCCTCCCCGCCCGCGCGGCGGCTGCGAAATGCGTCCCGCGGCGGTCCGGAATGGACCTCGCTCGAAAGAGACGACCATGAACTACGCCGTCCGCTGGTGGCCGGGTCTGACCCGGAAAGAGCTGCACCACGTCGACCCCGATGCGCCGCGAGCCCGCGTCGGCGAGGTGAACGGACGAGTCGCGATCTGCGGGGCCGTGACCGTTCCCGCGTTCGGAAACCGCCTCGCCGGCTGGGCGCGCTGCACTTCCTGCGTTCGGAGAACGACCGAACGCGGAGGCGCCTGAAATTCCGTCGAATGCCGAAGAAACCACCCAATCATCCGCACCCGCAATCCAGAGTGGAGGGCCGAGACATCCGGCTCATCAGGAACCCGTCCCGATCGATCCACGACGAACCCGCCTGGTTCGGCTCGGCGCTGTGCGCGCAGACCGACCCCGACGCCTTCTTCCCCGAGAAGGGCCAGTCCGGTCGGCTGGCCAAGCGCATCTGCGCCTCCTGCGAGGTTCGCGAGCAGTGCCTGCGCTACGCGCTCGACCGCGGCGAGCACTCCGGGATCTGGGGCGGTCTCAACGAGAGCGAGCGCCGTGAGCTGCGCGTCGCCGCCCGGGCGGGCGCGGCGTGAGCGAAGCCCGTGATCGAACGCGGCGAGACGTCCTCGGCGGACTCGTGGTCCGATGTGGACGAGCCGGTGCGAAGCGGGCCGGGCTGCCCGTGGTTCGGCCCGCGCGACCCGCTGCGACCGTCGTTCCCGGTCGAGGACGACGACCAGGAGGAGCCGCTGCTTCCGCCCGCCGTGGCTCGAGGCCGTCGACCTGGCCGGCCTCGCCCAGGAGGTCGGCGAAGACGCCTTCTGGCACCTCGCCATGCGAAACCCCTGCAACGAGGACGGCCGGACCGGTCCTGGACTTCCCGCTACCCGGAGTGGTGAGCGGAGCGCCGAGCCCGGGTCAGCTGATCCGGGCCCGGTGCTTCAGGAACGCCTCGTGGCGGCTGTGGCCGTCCTGGCCGACGAAACCGTCGAAGCCGCTGAGCTTGTACCGCGTGGTTTGGCCGTGCGTGACCGTTTCGACGTCGAAGTCTCTGCTGAGCATGCTCATGTGCTGTTCGAGCTTGGCGGTGCTCATCTCGCCTCCGGCGATCCGAATCAGCTTGCCCGCAGACAAGAAGTCTCCCGATTGCTCCAACGCGCGGTAGATCGGGTCCTGCTCAGGCGGAGGAGTGAGCTCCCGGCGCGGTCCGGTGCGGTGGAAAGCCTTCATGATCGCGTCTCCGACCGCGTGGGCTACCGGTGGTGGGAAGGCGTTCCCGATCTGCCGGTAACGGCTGGTCTTCCGGCCGGTGAAAGACCATTCGTATTGTCCGGAGAAGCCTTGCAGGACTTCGACCATGTCGCAGGTGAGTTTGGGACCCACGGGGAAGACGTCGTCTCGCCTGGGCGGAGTGTCCGCCACACCCATGGCATCGACGTGCATCTGGGCCCAGGCACGTTTGGCGCGCGTCGGCCCCAGGTCGGCGCCGCCGTGCTTCTTCGAACCGCCTACGATGGTCGGTGCGATCTTGTCGGCGTGCCCCTTCCAGTCATCGGCACCCTTCCACTCGCCCATGAGCTCGAAGAGGGCCTGCCCCACGGTAGGCGCGGGGTCGAACTTCTGGGGATCCGGCCAGCGGAAGTACGCGGCGTCCTCCGGCCTCAGCGCGACGAGGACGAAGCGGGGACGCAATTGGGGGACGGAGAAGTCCGACGCGTGCAGGAGTCGCCATTCGCCGACATACCCGGCTTCGGCCAGGCGGTCCAGAACGCGCTGCCGGTATCCGGCGAACCTAGGCATGCTCAGCCCGCGGACGTTCTCCAAGAGCAGGGCCCGGGGCTGCACCTTCTCAACCTGCTCGATGGCCCACGCGAAAAGGTCGCGTTCGTCGCGCGCTCCCAGTTGCTTGCCCGCGATCGTGAACGGGGGGCAGGGAACTCCACCGGCGAGTAGCGAGATCCCGCGGTACTCGTGCGGATCCCAGACCGACGTGTCGGCCACGTCTCCTTCAGCGACGGGCGAGAGCTCGTTCTCGCGAAGCGTCGCGCAGGCGTTGCTGTCGAGCTCCACAGCCATCTCGTGCTGGAAGCCGGCGCTGTGCAGGCCGAGCAACTGGCCGCCCGCACCCGCGCAGATCTCCACTGCGGTGAAGGTCTCGTTCACGTTGACTCCTCCTTCGGGCTGCGCGCGGCGCGACGGGTTAAGCGGGTATCTTGCCCCATGGCGCGGGGGCCTCGTGATTCGGTGGTGCAGGTGGGGTGACCATGTCTTCGGGCGAGCGGGGTGGAGCGGCGGACAGACCTCGTGTAACCGGAGCCTCTCCGGTTCCGGCGAGCGAGGGCCGCTCGCGGAACATGAAGGCGAACCGGCGCAGCGACACGAAGCCCGAGATCGCGCTCCGGAGTGCTTTGCACCGCTTGGGCTACCGCTACCGCAAGGACTTCCGGTTGCTGCTGGACGGAGGAGTCCGCGTCAAACCGGACATCGTGTTCACGGTCCGCAAAGTTGCGATCTTCGTTGACGGCTGCTTCTGGCACGTGTGCCCGGAGCACGGTCGTCAGCCCGCGTCCAACGAATGGTATTGGACGCCCAAACTCGCGAAGAACGTCGAGCGCGACCGCCTCGTCTCGGCTGCCCTGGAACGTGCCGGATGGCGCGTGGTGCGCATCTGGGAGCACGAGCCCCTGGCGGCGGCAGTCGGGCTGGCGGTCGACGCTATCGAACATGCTGGCGATAGTAGCCGTCGCGCCTGAGCTCGTGTCGCAGGCAACCGACCACGATTCAGTGATTCGGTAGCGGTCCCCCTTGCTTGGGGTTTTCCGGTTCCGCTCAGTTGTTGATCAGCGGAGCTGGGGTGACCGGGTCGTCCGGTTCGGCGACCGCGTAGCAGGCCTCATCGATGATCGTGGTCTTCCGGGAGGAGGTGCCAGCAGTGACCCGGGCCAGCTGGACGGCGATGAAGGTGCCCTTCATCGGGATCTGCAGGCCCAGGTCGACGGCGATCCGGCGCGAATCGTTCTGGTGTCCGAGCACTACGATTCCTTCATCTCGGAGCGCCGGGCGGGCATCGCGGCAGCGCTTCAAGCCATCCGCCTGCTTCGCGACGGTGAGCGCGGTGTTGCGATCGATCATGCGACCTTGCTCAGTGCGGAGTAATTCGTTGATCCGGCGCTGGCCCGACGTCTGGCTCATGATCTTTTTCGCTTGGTGCTCAGGCAGGTGCAGAAGGATGTTCCGCGGGAGCTCGGCGCCAGCCGCCAGCCAGATGATCTTATCGCGCCCCGCCTTGGAGATCGTTGCCTTCCTGTCCCTGTTTCGCCCCCTGTTGAGCACCTCCTCGGTGATCCGCAGAAGCCCGATGTCGAAGGATTGCCTACGGTCCCGGGCCGCCATCAGCAGGCACAGGTGTCCCATCGCCTCTTGCGGGATCTGCCAGACAGCGCTCAGCGAGAACTTGGCATCGACCTCGTGGCCTGCGATGCAGTAGTCCATGGGCTTTCGTTTGCCAGAGCGCTCGCGCTGGGGGAGGTCGAATTCGGCGCGGGTGATGATCTCCACCTTGGTGCCGAGGTAGGTCTTCTCCGTTTTGCTCAGGCCGTCGGGTTCGGCGGCCTCGATGTCGTAGCGCCCGGTCCGCTGCCCGTCCAAGACCTCGTCGATGGATTGCCGGAGCACCGCGCCGAAGCGTTCCCGGTAGTTCCGCTGGGCGCGGAACCACGCTGCGACCTCTCGCAGGCCCACGTCCTCGTGAGCTGTCTCCGAGGTTGGTTCCGAAGCGGGGCAGCCATCGTCGGCCGGGGTGAAGAGTGAGAAGTCTGCGGGCACGATCCACAAGCTAACGCAACGTGGCGATCTTGTTGGCCGTGATCGACGAGAAAGGCTTACCGGGGCGAGGCGAGCAGCCCGGCAGCGCCTCGGCGGCGAGCGCCACGCCCGGATGGGGCTCACCCTGAGAGGGCAAGTGCCCGAGGGGAGGAGGGCTTCGTGGAGATCACGTGGACGGTGGACGGGGAGTCGCGCGCGCTGGGGGTCGATCCGCGGGTGACCGTGCTGGACGGGCTGCGGGAGCAGCTCGGGGTGACGTCCGTGAAGAAGGGGTGCGATCACGGGCAGTGCGGGGCGTGCACGGCGCTGGTGGACGGGCGGCGGGTGCTGACCTGCCTGGCGCTGGCGGTGGCCGCGGACGGGGCCGAGATCACGACGGCGGCGGGCCTGGGGGCGCCGGAGCCCGGGTCGGACCAGTCCTGGGCGGTGGTGCCCGGGGGCTCGGCGGCCGGCCCGCGGGACGAGCTGCACCCGGTGGCGCGGGCGTTCCTGGAGCACGACGGGTTCCAGTGCGGGTTCTGCACGCCGGGGCAGGTGTGCTCGGCGGTGGGGATGCTCGACGAGGCCGCGCGTGGGATGCCCAGCCACGCGACCGAGGACGTCGCGGCGGACTTCCGGGGACTCGACGACGCGGAGATCCGGGAGCGGATGAGCGGGAACCTGTGCCGCTGCGGGGCGTACGTGAACATCCTCGCGGCGATCCGGGACGTGGCGGCGGAGGAGGGCGCGCGATGAACCCCTTCGACTACGTGCGGGCGACCGACGAGGCCGGTGCGGTGGCGACCGTGGCGCGGAACCCGGGCGCGGTGTTCCTGGCGGGCGGCACCAACCTGGTGGACCACCTGAAGCTCGGGGTGAGCGCGCCGGAGCTGGTCGTGGACGTGTCGGGGCTGCCCATGGACGAGGTCGTGGAGCTGCCGGACCGGGTGCGGGTGGGCGCGGGGGTGCGCAACAGCGACCTCGCGGCGGATCCGCTGGTGCGGCGGCGGTTCCCGGTGTTGGCCGAGGCGCTTCTGTCGGGCGCTTCCGGGCAGCTGCGCAACGCCGCGACCACCGGTGGGAACCTGCTGCAGCGCACCCGGTGCCCGTACTTCCAGGACGTGACGACCCCGTGCAACAAGCGAACGCCGGGTGCGGGCTGCGCGGCGCTGGGCGGGCACCAGCGCGACGCGGCGATCCTCGGCACCTCCCGGCAGTGCGTGGCCGCGCACCCCTCGGACATGGCCGTCGCCCTGGCCGCGCTGGACGCGGTGGTGCGGGTGCGCGGAGCCGACGGCGAGCGGGAGGTGCCCGCGGCGGAGTTCCACCGGCTGCCGGGGGAGGAGCCGCAGCGGGACACCGTGCTGCGGCACGGCGAGCTGATCACCGCGGTGGACCTGCCGGGGGAAGCGCCGCGCTCGGCCTACCGGAAGGTGCGGGAGCGCGCCTCGTTCGCGTTCGCGCTGGTGTCGGTGGCCGCCGAACTGGAGGTGGACGGCGGGGTGGTGCGGCGGGCGCGGATCGCGCTCGGCGGGGTCGCGCCGAAGCCGTGGCGGGCCACCCGGGCCGAGGAGGTGCTGCTCGGCGCCGAAGCGTCGGAGGCGGCGTTCCGGGCGGCGGCCGAAGCCGAGCTCGCGGCGGCGGAACCGCTGGCGGGCAACGCCTTCAAGGTCCCGATGGCGCGCAACGCCCTGGTCTCGGTGCTGCGCCGACTGGCGGAGGAGGAGCGATGACGGACCTGCTGCGGCCACGAGCCATCGGCGTCCCGCTGGAGCGCTTGGACGGGCGGGCCAAGGTCACGGGCACGGCGAACTACGCCGCCGACCAGCCGGTGCCCGCGCCCCTGCACGCGCACCCGGTGCAGGCGACGATCGCGCGCGGCCGGATGCGCGCGGCCGACGTGCACGCCGCCGCCGACCTGGACGGCGTCGTCGCCGTGCTCACCTGGGAGAACGCCCCCCGGCTCGCGACCGACGCGGACCCGGAGCTGTGGATCCTGCAATCCCCGGAGATCGCGTTCCGCGGCCAGCTGATCGGCGTGGTGCTCGCGGAATCCCCGGAGATCGCCCGGCACGCGGCGGACCTGGTGCGCGTCGACTACGAGCGCGAGCCGCACGACGTGGTGCTCCGGTGCAACCACCCGGAGCTCTACGCCCCGGAGACCGTGAACCCCGCGTTCCCCGCCGACTCCGAGGTGGGCGACGCGGCGGCGGCGCGACCGGAGGTCGAGGTCGAGCAGCTCTACACGACGCCGATGGAGCACAACAACCCGATGGAACCGCACGCCACCACCGCGATCTGGAGCGGCGGGGAGCTGGTGCTGCACGATTCCACGCAGGGCGTGCACGCGGTGCGGGCACGCCTCGCCCCGGTGCTCGGCCTGGACCCCGAGCGGATCCGGGTGATCGCGCCGCACGTCGGTGGCGGGTTCGGCTCCAAGGGGACGCCGCACGCGCACGTCGTCCTCGCCGCTCTCGCCGCCCGGGTGGCCGAGGGCAGGCCGGTGAAGCTGGTGCTGACGCGCCAGCAGATGTTCGCGCTGGTCGGCTACCGCACGCCCACCGCCCAGCGGGTGCGGCTCGGCGCGGACCGGGACGGGCACCTGACGGTCGTCGAGCACCACGTGGTCGAGCAGACCGCCACCGTCCAGGAGTTCGCGGAGCAGACCGCGGTCGGCACCCGGATGGTCTACCCGGCGCCGAACCACCGCACCACGCACCGGCTGGTGGCCCTGGACGTGCCGATCCCGTTCTGGATGCGCGCGCCGGGCGAGGCGCCGGGGATGTTCGCCACCGAGGTCGCCATGGACGAGCTCGCCGAGGCCTGCGGGCTCGACCCGCTGCTGCTGCGCTCCCGCAACGAGCCCGAGCTCGACCCGGCGACCGGGCTGCCGTTCTCCGCGCGACACCTCGCGGAGTGCCTGCGGGAGGGGGCCGAGCGGTTCGGCTGGGCCGAACGCGATCCGCGGCCGGGAGCGCGGCGGGAAGGGCGCGAGCTGATCGGGACCGGCGTGGCGAGCTCCACCTACCCGCGGTACGCGATGCCGGGTTCCACCGCGACGATCCGCTTCCGCGACGGGGGTTACGAGGTGCGCATCGGCGCCGCCGACCTCGGGACCGGCACCTGGACGGCGCTCACCCAGATCGCCGCCGACGCGCTGGGCCGGCGCGTCGACGAGGTGCGGCTGGAGATCGGCGACACCGACCTGCCCGTCGCCAGCGTCGCGGGCGGTTCCTCCGGTCTCGGGTCGTGGGGCGCGACGGTCGTGGACGCCGCGGAGCGGTTCCGGTCGAAGTTCGGCGACGACCCCGCCGACGGGGACGAGGCCGACGGCGCCATGCCGGAGAACCCGGACGAGCAGCGGTACGCGATGCACTCGTTCGGCGCCCAGTTCGCCGAGGTCCGCGTCGACGTCGACACCGGTGAGGTGCGGGTGCCGCGGATGCTGGGGGTCTTCTCGGTGGGCCGGGTGATCAATCCCAGGCTGGTCCGCTCCCAGCTGATCGGCGGCATGACGATGGGCCTGTCGATGGCCCTGCACGAGCACAGCGTGCTCGACCCGCAGTTCGGCCACGTGGTCAACCACGACTTCGCCCAGTACCACATCGCCGCGCACGCCGACGTGCTCGACGTCGAGGCGACCTGGCTGGACGAGGTGGACCCGCACGCGAACCCGATGGGGCTGCGCGGGGTGGGGGAGATCGGCATCGTCGGCGCGGCGGCGGCCATCGCGAACGCCGTCCGGCACGCCACCGGCGTCCGCGTCCGCGACCTCCCGATCACCCCGGACAAGCTCCTCACCGCGTGATCGGCCCCTGACGCCGCGGCGTCAACGGACCGCCCGTCCAGCGTTCGGACGGGCGGTCCGTTCGCGTTCGGGCCGGTTCTCGGGTGAACGGCCCGTTAGTCCCACGTGATTGGGCAAGCGGGCCGTTGACTCGTGAGCCGGGCCGAGCCCGGAGCGGGTGGTCTGCTCGGCCGATGTCGGGTGAACGGCCCGTTCGTCCAGCGGGGTTGGGCAGGCGAGCCGTTGACTCCGCGGCTGGTGGCGGCCCGTTCCTCCTGTCGCGCGGGGCGGGCGGCCCGTTCACTCCTGCCCCAGGCGTCTCTCAGGTGGTGTTGCTACCGGTCCGTTCGGCGGGTGAGTTGTGACGCTCAGGTGTGCCTGAGTCAAGAACAACACCTGGTCAGGGACTTGTGATGCCTTGCTAGTAGCCCGTTGGAGGGGGCACTCTGGGGACTCTGAGTGAGGGGGGTCGAGTGCATGGGGCGAATTCGAGGTCTGCCGGCTCGGGTGGCGGTGCTGCTCGCGGTGCTGGTGACCGTGCTGGCGGCCGGTCTCGGGTGCCAACCGTCCGGGGGTGAGCGGGCGGAGGCTCCCGGGGGGAGCGCGCCGACCCCGTCCGAGGACGGTTCGTCCGCCGCTCCGCCGGTGCTCGCGGTGAAGATCGACAACGTGCCGGAGGCGCGCCCCGCCACGGGGCTCGGCGCCGCGGACCTCGTCGTGGTCGAGCCGGTCGAGGGCGGGCTGAGCCGGTTGATCGCGCTCTTCGGCGCGCAGCGGCCCCCGGTCGTCGGACCGGTGCGCAGCGCCCGGGAGACCGACCTCGACCTGCTGCCCCAGTTCGGCCATCCCGCGTTGGCGTACTCCGGCGCCGCCCCGGAGCTGCTGCCGCGCCTCGACGACGCGCCGCTGGACGCGGTGCGGCCCGAGCAGCTGCCGGGCGCGTTCTTCCGCGGCGAGGACCGGCCGCTCCCGCACAACCTCTACGTCCGCCCCGCCGATCTGCCGCCGGGCGCGCCCTGGGCGCAGCAGTCCCGGCCGCGGGTCGGGCCCGCCCCGGCCGGGGGCGAGCCGCGCGAGTCCGCCCAGGTCGACTACCGCGCCGCCTCCACCGGGTTCACCTGGTCCCCGCAGGAGCACCGGTGGCTGGTGTCGATGGACGGTGCACCGGCCGTGACCACCGACGGCGGCCGGCTCGGCGCGGGCACGGTGGTGCTGCAGCAGGTCGAGATCCGCGACTCGCAGCTCAGCGACAGCAAGGGCAGCGTGACGCCGCACGCCCAGACGGTCGGGTCGGGGCGGGCCGTGGTGCTGCGCGACGGCCAGGCCTTCGACGCCCGCTGGTCCCGGCCGAGCCCGGAAGCGCCGACCGCGTACACGACGGCCTCCGGTGAGCCGCTGCCGTTCGCTCCCGGGCAGGTCTGGGTGGCGCTCACCGATCGGCTCTGATGCTCGTGGCCGCGCGTCAGCGGTGCCGGCCTCCTCGACGCTGAGCGCGCGAGGACAGCTGGGAACCGGCGGCCGCCCCGGCTGGTCGCCGCGCGGCCCGACGAGGCGTGGCCGGTGGCGGCGGCACGGTCGGCCGGCTGCTCGATCCGGTGCCGATCGGGCCGGTGCACCGGCCGGGTGAGCGCTGCCACTGCCGCGCACCGCCGTGCGCGCGGGGAAGGTCGGTGGGGTTGGCTAGGCTCGAATGCATGAGCGATCGCCGCTTGCTACTGGTCCACGCACATCCCGACGACGAAGCCACCGCCACCGGCGCCACCATGGCTCGGTACGCCGCCGAAGGCGCCACCGTGACCCTGGTGACCTGCACCAGCGGTGAGCTCGGTGAGGTCGTCGCCGACGACCTCGCGCACCTGCGCGGCTCCCCGGACGCCCTGGGGGAGTTCCGGCGGGGCGAGATCGCCGCCGCGCTGCCCGAGCTGGGCGCGGGCATCCGGCATCACTGGCTGGGCGGCCCCGGCCGCTGGCGGGACAGCGGCATGGCCGGTCTGGACAGCAACACCGCAGACGGCGTGTTCGCCGCCGCCGACCCGGTCGAGGTGACCCGCGAGATGGTCGCGCTGCTGCGGGCCGAGCGACCGCACGTCGTGATCACCTACGACGACTTCGGCGGCTACGGCCACCCCGACCACATCGCCGCGCACCGCGCGCTGATGGGCGCCCTCGGCCCGGCCGCCGACCCCGGTTACGCCCCCGAGCTGGGCGAGAGCTGGGACGTGCCGAAGGCCTACTGGTCGGTGCTGCCGCAGTCCTTCGTGGAGCGCGCCCAGGAGGCCGGTGCGGTGGACTTCAAGCCCAACACCGTGCCCGATCACGAGATCACGGCCGTGCTCGACGGCACCGCCTTCCACGAGTCGAAGCTCTCCGCCCTGCGCCGCTACCGCAGCCAGGTCGACGTCGACGACGGCGGCTTCTTCGCCGAGATGGTGCGCCGCCCCGAGTTCGCGACCGAGCACTTCCTGCTGGTGCGCGGCGAGCGCGGTCCGGGCGGCGGTCCGCGCGGTGCGGAGGTGGACCTGTTCGCCGGACTGGCCTGATCAGGCCGCCCCGGTACGGTTGAGGCCGCCGGTCTGCTGGGGGGTGGCGCATGACGGCAGGGGAGCGCGTCGGCGCGTGCACGACGTTCGCGCTCGCCCTGCGCGGGGTGGTCAAGCGCTACGGCGAGATCGTCGCCGTCGACGGCCTCGACCTGACCGCCCGGGCGGGCACCTGCCTGGGACTGCTCGGACCGAACGGGGCCGGCAAGTCCACCACCATGCGCCTGATCACCGGGCAGACGTTGGCCGATGCCGGTGAGATCGAGGTGCTCGGGTTCCGGGTGCCCCGGGAGTCGAAGCGGGCGCGGGCCGCGATGGGCGTGGTCCCGCAGCTGGACAACCTCGACGAGGAGCTCACGGCCCGGCAGAACCTGGCGGTCTTCGCCCGGCTCTACCGCGTGCCGCGCGCCGAGCGGTCGGCCGCGGTCGAGCGCGCGCTGGACCTCGCGCAGCTGCGCAAGCGCGCGGACACCAAGACCGACGAGCTCTCCGGCGGGATGCGCCGCAGGCTGCTCATCGCCCGCGGCCTGGTGCACTCGCCCCGGCTGGTCCTGCTCGACGAGCCGACCGTCGGCCTCGACCCGCAGGTCCGCCAGGAGCTGTGGGCGCTGATCGACGCGCTGCGCGGCGAGGGCGTCACGGTGCTGATGTCGACGCACTACATCGAGGAGGCCGAGCGGCTCGCCGACGAGGTCGCGGTGATGTCCGGGGGTCGCGTCATCGCGACCGGCAGCCCCGAGCAGCTGCGCGCCGCGCACGCGGGACGGGACGCGGTGGAGTACTACGGCCCGCCGGTGCGGCTCGCCGAGATCGAGTCGATCGCGCTGGAAGCGGGCCTGGCGACCCGCCGGACCGGGCCCGCGGTGTCGGTGCTGCGCGCCGAGCTGATGACCGAGGCGACCAGCGCGCGGCTCGGCCGGGGCTACCGGCGTCCCAGCAGCCTGGAGGACGTGTTCGTCTCGCTGACCGGGGAGGACGTCGAATGACCGGCGCCGCGCCGCGGGCGGGCACCGACCGGTTGCGCCGCTTCGAGTTCGCCGCGTTCACCGGGGTGTGGAAGCGGGAGGTGACGCTGTTCCGGCGGTACTGGGTGTCGAGCACGTTCTCCTCCGTGGTGGAACCGACGATCTACCTGCTGGCCTTCGGCTTCGGGTTCGGCTCGCTGGTCGCCACCATCCGGGGCCTGCCCTACATCGAGTTCCTCGGGACCGGGGTGGTGGCGACCTCGGTGCTGTTCACCAGCGCGTTCGCCGGCATGTTCACCACCTTCGTGCGGCGCAAGTTCCAGCACTCCTACGACGCGATGCTGGCAGCCCCGGTGGACGTGCACGAGCTGGTCGCGGCCGAGGCGCTGTGGATCGGCGGCAAGGCCGGGGTGTACGGCTGCGCCCCGCTGCTGGTGGCGATGGCGTTCGGGCTGGACCCGGCGCCGGGGATGCTGCTGGTGCCGTTCGTCGGGATGCTCACCGGGCTGGGCTTCGCGCTGTTCGGCATCTGGTGCTCGGCGGTGGTGCCCTCGATCGACTCGTTCAACTACGTGGTCAGCGCGGTGATCACCCCGCTGTTCCTGGTCGCGGGCACGTTCTTCCCGATCGACCAGCTGCCGGGCTGGGCGGGGACGGCGGCGGCCTTCAACCCGCTCTACCACTGCGTCGAGCTCGTCCGGCACGCCGCGTTCGGCCTCCGCCCGGGCGTCGACCTGCTGCACGTCGCCGCGCTGGTGCTGTTCGCGGGCCTGATGTGGCTGCTCGCCTACACGGCGATGCGCCGCAAGCTCATCGACTGAACCCGCGGCGGCCCCGGCGCGGACGGTCGCGTCCGAGCGCCCCGCCGCGCGGGGTCAGCCCCGGGCCGCGTAGGCCTCGACCAGCTGGGCTTCCGCGTCGGCCAGGTACTCCTCCAGCGCGGAGGCGGCCGGCTCCAGCTCGCCCGCGGCGACCTGCTCGGAGATCGCGCGGTTGCGCTCCACGTACGACTCGTAGAACTCGCGGGTGCGGCTCGGGTCGAGCTCGCCCCGCTCGTCGGTGGACATCACGTGGAAGGCCAGTCGCAGCTCGGCGAGCAGCCCGGCCATCGCGTCGTTGCTGCGCGGGCTGTCGGCGAGCCCGACCAGCGCCTCGTGGAAGCGCATGTTGGCGGTGCCGACCTCGGTCCAGTCGCCGTCCGCGGCGGCCTGCTCCCCGGCGCGCACCGCGCGCGAGACCGCGGCCACCAGCTCCGGCGCGGCGGTCGCGTTGCGCACGGCGCCAGCTTCGATGATCCGCCGCAACCGGTACAGGTCGGTGACGTCGGCGCTGGTGGGCTTGCGGACCGAGACGCCCTTGTGCATCTCGTGCTCCAGCAGCCGCTCGTGGCCGAGCAGCCGGAAGGCCTCGCGCAGGGTGTTGCGCGAGACGCCGAGCGCGTCCTTCGCGCTGACCTCGGACAGCTGCGTGCCGGGCGGCAGCTCGCCCTGGATGATCCGCTGCCGCAGCAGGTCGGTGACCCGTTCGACGGTGCTGGTCCGTTCGAGCAGGGACCGGTCCGCTGCCAGCCGGTCGACCCACTGCGCGCTGGTCATGCCTCTCCCGGGGTGAGCGATCGGACGTGCCGAGACGAGCAGTCTAGCCAGCGCGCTGAGCGGCGTCGTCCGCTCGCTCGATTGTTGAACAATAGAACGTTCAACATGGGAAATGTAGGAACGACCCATTGAACCCTCGCCGGACGAGACCTATCGTGACCACACCGCCGAGGCGGCGGGGAACCAGCGCGAGCGCGCGGCGGAAGGGTCGGGGATGAGCGTTACCAGCACGAGGACCGGCGCCCAGCGCGGAGCGCTGCTCGGCGCGGTCTTCCTCATGGCCACCAGCGCCATCGGGCCCGGCTTCATCACCCAGACCACCGACTTCACCGCGCGGCTCGGCGCCGCGTTCGCCTTCGCGATCGTGCTGTCCGTGCTGGTCGACATCGCGGTGCAGCTCAACGTGTGGCGCGTCATCGGCGTTTCCGGCCGGCGCGCCCAGGACCTCGGCAACGCGGTGCTGCCCGGGCTCGGCTACGCGATGGCCGCGCTGGTCGTCTTCGGCGGCCTGGTGTTCAACGTGGCCAACGTGTCCGGGACCTCGCTCGGCCTGGACGCGATGGTCGGGCTGGACGCGAAGCTCGGCGGCGCCGCCTCGGCGCTGCTGGCCATCGGGATCTTCCTGAGCAAGCGGGCCGGGGTCGCGATGGACCGGATCGTGGTGGTGCTCGGCGTGCTCATGATCGCTCTCACCACCTGCGTGGCCGCGGTCTCCGGCCCGCCGGTCGGCGAGGCGATGCGGCAGGCGGTGCTGCCGGACCAGGTGGACTTCCTCGCGGTCACCACGCTGATCGGCGGCACCGTCGGCGGGTACATCACCTACGCGGGAGCGCACCGGCTGGTCGACGCCGGGGTCACCGGGCCGGAGCGGATCGTCGAGGTCAGCCGCAGCTCGGTGCTCTCGTTGCTGGTCACCGGGGTGATGCGGGCGGTGCTGTTCCTCGCGGTGCTGGGCGTGGTGTCCACCGGGGCCGCGCTCGGCTCGGCCAATCCCACCGCCGAAGCGTTCGGGCACGCGGTGGGTGAGGTCGGCGTCCGGTTGTTCGGGCTGATCATGTGGGCGGCCGCGATCACGTCGGTGGTGGGCGCCGCCTACACCTCGGTGTCCTTCCTGGTGACCTTCTCCCCGGTCCTGGAGCGCGGCCGCACCTGGCTGGTGGTGGGCTTCATCGCGCTGTCCACGGCGGTGTTCCTGGTGCTGGACCAGGCGCCGACGACGCTGCTGGTGCTGGCCGGGGCGCTGAACGGGCTGATCCTGCCGGTCGGGTTCGGCGTGCTGCTGTGGGTGGCGGCGCGGCGCTCCGATCTGCTCGGCGGATACCGGTACCCGCGCTGGTTGCTGGTGATCGGCGTGCTCGCCTGGTCGCTGGCGCTGTACTTCGGGGTGAACTCGCTCAGCGGCATCGCGGGGCTGTGGCGGTGAGCGGCGGCGCCATGAGCGGAGGAGACGTGCGGATCGATCTCAACTCGGACCTCGCGGAGGGCTTCGGGCGCTGGGAGCTCGGCGACGACGCCGCGCTGCTGGGCATCGTGAGCAGCGCGAACGTCGCCTGCGGCTTCCACGCCGGGGATCCGGGCGTGATCCGGCGCGCGTGCGCGCAGGCCGCGGCCCGCTCGGTGTCGGTGGGCGCCCAGGTCGGCTACCGCGACCTCGCCGGGTTCGGCAGGCGGTTCGTGGACGTGCCGCCGCGCGAGCTCACCGACGAGGTGGTCTACCAGCTGGCCGCGCTGGACGGCATCGCGCGCGTCGAGGGGACCGCGGTGCGCTACGTGAAACCGCACGGCGCCCTCTACAACGCGATCGTGCGGCACGCCGAGCAGGCCGCCGCGGTGGTCGAGGCGGTCTCCGCCTACGACCCGCGGCTGGCCGTGCTGGGATTGCCCGGGTCGAGCTGGCTGGAGCAGGCCGCGGCGGCGGGGCTGCCGGTGTTCCGGGAGGCCTTCGCCGACCGCGCCTACACCCCGGAGGGCACCCTGGTGTCCCGGCGCGAGCCGGGCGCGGTGCTGCACGATCCGGAGCTGATCGCCCGGCGCTGCCTGCGGATCGTGCGCGGCGAGCCGGTGGAGGCGGTCGACGGCTCCGAGATCGCCGTGACCGCGGAGTCGATCTGCGTGCACGGCGACAGCCCGGGCGCGGTGGCGATCGCCGAGGCCGTGCGCGATCGGCTGCTGGGCGAGGGCGTCGAGGTGCGCCCGTTCGTCCCCGGACCGGGGCGGTGAGCCGCGTGCGGGTGCTGCGCTGCGCCGATTCCGGGCTGCTCGTCGAGCTCGACGACCTCGACGCCGTCCTGGCCCTGCACGGCGCGCTGAGCGACCGGCCCCCGGCCGGCGTGCTCGACCTGGTGCCCGCGGCCCGCACCCTGCTGCTGCGGCTGGACCCGGAGCGCGCCGACCCGGTGGCGGTGGAGCGCGCGGTGCGCGCCGCCCGCCCCGGCGGCGGTGCGCGCGACGACCGGGGCCTGCTGCGGGTGCCCGTGGTCTACGACGGGGCGGACCTCGCCGAGGTGGCCCGGCTGACCGGGCTCACCGAGCGGGAGGTGGTGCGCGAGCACGTCGCGCGCCCCTGGACGGTGGCCTTCGGCGGCTTCGCGCCCGGCTTCGGCTATCTCAGCGGTGGTTCGCCGCGGCTCGCCGTCCCGCGGCGCGGCGAGTCCCGGACCAGGGTGCCGGCCGGGGCGGTGGGGCTCGCCGGGGAGTTCAGCGGCATCTACCCGCGCGCCTCGCCCGGCGGCTGGCAGCTCATCGGCCGCACCGAGCTGGAGATCTGGTCCACCGACCGGGAGCCGCCCGCGCTGCTGCGGCCCGGGGTGCGGGTCCGCTTCGAGGAAGTCCGATGATCGAGATCCTGGAACCCGGCCCGTTCGCGACCGTGCAGGACCTGGGGCGACCGGGCCGCGCGGCGATCGGCGTCGGCGTCTCCGGCGCCGCCGACCGCCGCTCGCTGCGGCTGGCCAACCGGCTCGTCGGCAACCCCGAGGGCGCGGCGGCCGTCGAGACCACGGCGGGTGGCCTGCGGTTGCGCGCGGAGCGGGACCTGCTGGTGGCCGTGACCGGCGCCGCGAGCCCGCTGGAGGTGGGGGGCCGGGCGGAGCCGGTGAACACCGTGCTCCGGCTGCCCGCGGGCGGCGAGCTGCGCCTCGGCCCGCCGGTGCGCGGATTGCGCGGCTACGTGGCGGTGCGCGGCGGGATCGACGTCCCGCCGGTGCTGGGGTCCCGCGCGACCGACGTGCTCTCCGGTCTCGGCCCGCCCCCGATCGCCGCCGGGACCCGGCTGCCGATCGGCCCGCCTCCGGCCGCGTTCCCGCTGGTCGAGCAGGCCCCGGTGCGCCGCGAGCCGGACGGGGAGCTGTGGTTGCGGGTGGTGCTCGGGCCGCGCGCGAGCTGGTTCACCGAGGAGGCGCACCGCGCGCTGCTGGCCGAGCCGTTCGCGGTGAGCTCCGAGATCGACCGCGTCGGGATGCGCCTCGACGGGCCCGCCCTGCCGCGCGCCCGGGCCGACGAACTGCCCAGCGAGGGCGTGGTGCTGGGCTCGCTGCAGGTGCCGCCTTCGGGGCGGCCGACGCTGTTCCTCGCCGACCACCCGGTGACCGGGGGTTATCCGGTGATCGCGGTGCTGCTCGCCGCCGACGTGGACCGGGCCGCGCAGGCCCGGCCCGGACAGCGGGTGCGCTTCCGCGCGGTTCGGGGCTGAGGTCCCGGCCGAGGGGGCGTCCGATCCGGCGAGGTCTTCCCGAACGAGCCGCGCGCCCGCCCCGCGCGCGGATCATCTGTCGAGGCGGGGCGGAACGATCTAGGCTGGGTGGATTCGCGAACCTGGGGGTGGGCGATGGGAATCCGATCGGACGAGGTCGGTCGACGCGTGCTGGCCGGGCCGGAGCGGCCCGACGTGCCGTCCGTGGCGCGCGTCTTCGACCACCTGCTCGGCGGGACCAGCCACTTCGAACCGGACCGGCAGCTCGGCGAAGACCTGCTGCGGGTGCTGCCGGGCATCGCCGAGCACGTCCGGGTGGTCCGCGGTTTCCTCGGCCGCGCGGTGCGGTTCCTCGCCGCGAGCGGCATCGACCAGTTCCTCGACCTGGGCACCGGGCTGCCCACGGTCGGCGACGTGCACGGCACCGCGCAGCGGGTGGATCCGGGTGCCCGGGTCGCCTACGTGGACGCCGATCCGTTCGCGGTCCGGCTGGCGGAGGCCCAGCTGGGTGGGACTCGCGGGGTGACGGTCACCCGGGCGGACCTGTGCGAACCGGCCAGCGTGCTCACGGCGCCGGGCGTGACGGGGCTGCTGGACTTCACGCGGCCGGTGGCGGTGCTGGCGATGGGCGCGCTGCCGTTCATCACCGACGACGACGAGCTCTCCGGTGTGGTGGCGGCCTACCGGGACGCCTGCTCGGTGGGATCGGCGCTGGTCTGCTCCCACCTGTCGGCCGTCGCGGCGACCGCCGACGAGATCGAGCTGCTCGGCGACCAGGCCCAGCGGATCGGGCGACGGCCGGTCTGGCGCTCGCCGGAGGACTTCCGCGCCGTGTTCAACGGCTACGAGCTCGCCGAGCCCGGCCTGGTGCAGACCGCGCGGTGGCGGCCGGAGCTGGGCGAGGTCGGCGTGGGCACGCCGGGTGCGCTGGCCGCGGACACCTGGTCCGGGGTGGGCCTGCTGGTGTCCCGCCCGACCCCACCCGCGCTGCGGTTCTAGCCCCGCAGGTGTGCCGGGAATTGTTTTTCCGGGCGCCGAACGCAATTGTTTCGGCCTGCCGAAAAAGCTGTTCCGCCGCCGGGTCACCGTGAATTCGAGAAAGCGATCTCCCGTGAATTCATTGATTATCCCGATGCGGTGCGTACCCTTGTTCCGAGAAGGGGAGTAGCCCTCAATTCCGCGGTCGACATGCTGGCGCCGACGACGTGCGCCCGGGTGCGGAGCCTCTCGGGAGGCGGGCGAGACCTTCGATCCGATGCCAGTCGGATCGGAGGCGTGCTGCGCCCTGGTCCGCCCCAGGAGAGAGGTGTTCCCACCGTGCTGACCGGATTCGCCGTCAGTTCCGCGGCCATCTTCGTGGCCGAACTCGGTGACAAGTCCCAGCTGATGGCGATGACCTTCGCCACCCGGTACCGCGCCTGGCAGGTCCTGCTCGGCATCACGATCGCGACCACCGTCGTGCACGCCGCCTCGGTCGCCCTCGGTTTCGGCATGGGCTCGTTGCTGCCGACGGAGTGGATCGGGCTCGTCGCCGGGATCGCGTTCCTCGGCTTCGCCGCGTGGACCCTGCGCGGGGACCACCTGACCGACGCGGAGAAGAGCAAGGCGGGCCAGACCGCGCGTTCCGCCGTGATCGCGGTGACCGCGGCCTTCTTCCTCGCCGAGCTCGGCGACAAGACGATGCTGGCGACCGTCACCCTCGCCTCGCAGCACAACTGGCTGGGCACCTGGATCGGCTCCACGGTCGGCATGGTCGCCGCGGACGCGCTGGCCATCGGCGTCGGGCTGCTGCTGGGCAGGCACCTCCCGGAGCGCTTCATCCGCTACGGCGCCGCGGCGCTGTTCGCGGTCTTCGGCGGCTGGCTCGTCGTCGAGTCGGTGCTGGGCCTGATCTGATCGATCCCGGTGCGCGGGCGACCCCGCTCGCGCACCGGGATCGCGAGGGCCGGGGCGACCCGTGACC
Organism: Saccharopolyspora antibiotica; assembly: GCF_047200635.1. NCBI lineage: Bacteria > Bacillati > Actinomycetota > Actinomycetes > Pseudonocardiales > Pseudonocardiaceae > Saccharopolyspora > Saccharopolyspora antibiotica. The sequence continues at coordinate 172,054 of NZ_JBJZOI010000009.1, forward strand.
CGCCCGGCGTGTTCTCGTTGGACCGGGATGACGACGGGAGGTTCGCGGTGAGCTGGATGATCTACGGCGCGACGGGCTACACGGGACGGCTCATCGCCGAGCGAGCCGTCGACCGGGGGCAGCGGCCGGTGCTGGCGGGACGGGACCCGGCGAAGGTGGCCCGGGTGGCCACCCCGCTCGGCCTGCCGCAGCGGGTGTTCGACCTGCGGGACCGGGCCGCCGCCGAGGCGGCGCTCGCGGACGTCGAGCTGGTGGCGCACTGCGCGGGCCCGTTCTCGGCGACCTCGGCGCCGATGGTGTCGGCCTGCCTGGCGACCGGCACGCACTACCTGGACATCACCGGCGAGATCGACGTGTTCGAATCCGTCTTCGCCAGGCACGAGGACGCGGTGGCCGCGGGAGTGGTGCTGCTGCCGGGGGCCGGGTTCGACGTGGTGCCCACCGACTGCCTGGCCGCGATGGTCGCCTCGGCGCTGCCGGGGGCGACGAGCCTCGACCTGGCCTTCCAGGCCAGCGGCGGGATCAGCGGCGGCACCCTCAAGAGCGCGCTGGAGGGCGCCGCGCTCGGCGGCCGGGCCCGCGTCGGCGGTCAGCTGCGCGAGGTGCCGATGGGCTGGCGGCACCGCGAGGTGCCGTTCCCGTCCGGGCGGCACGCGGTGACCTCGCTGCCCTGGGGTGATGTGAGCACCGCCCACCGCAGCACCGGCATCCCCGACATCACCACCTTCACCCGCGTCCCGGGCCTGCACCGGATGGGGCCGCGCGCCAGCGCGGCCGGGCGCGCGGTGCTGGGCACGCCGCTGGCGCAGCGGCTCGGCAAGGCCGCGATCGGCGCCCTGGTGCGCGGTCCCGGCTCGGCGCGGCGTTCGCGCAGCTGGGTGGAGGTGTTCGCGGAGGCCACCGACGCGGACGGCCGCTCGGTCTCCGCCGCGCTCATCGGGCCGGACACCTACGAGTTCACCGCGGACGCGGTGCTGCGCATCGCGGACGGCCTGCTCGGGAGCGGCGTGGCCCCCGGTGCGCACACCCCCTCGACCGCGTTCGGCGCGGACCTGGTCCGCCGCCTGCACGGCGTTCGCGTCATCGAACCGGTGGCCTGAACCCGCTCACCCGTTCCGGCCGGGGGAGTGGGCGACCGACCTGAAGCTCACGGGCGCGTCGCGGAGGCGGCCCGCCCGGGGCGGGGTGGGGCGCTCCTCGCCGGGGACGTGCCGAGGGCCCGTGACGAGGTCGCCGAGCGACGTGCGCAGGGCGCGGGCGGCGAGCTGGCGGCGCACCGAGCGGGGCGAGAGCTCCGCCAGCAGCCAGCCGATCGCGGGCGGCAGCACCCGGGTCAGCCGCTCCCGCGCGCAGTGCCCCGCGCCCGGCACCAGCCACACCTGGGCCTCCGGCCGGTCGGCCAGCGCGACGGTGTCCCGCAGCGGGACGTAGGGATCGCTCGTGCCGTTGATCGCCAGCAGCGGCGCGGCCGAGGCCGAGCTGAGCAGGCCCTGCCTGCGCAAGGAGAACTCCAGCGAGAACCGGTCCGCGTCGGCCCGCTCCGGCAGCGCGGGCAGGTCCAGCGCGTTGCCGATGATCCCCGCCATCCCGTGCGGCAGCCCGAGCACGTCCACCGCGGACCCGTTCGCGCCGATCGGCCCGCCGAGGTCGATCGCGGCGTGCACCCGCCCGGTCAGCGCGAGCTTCGCCGCCCAGTGCCCGCCGAAGCTGAACCCGAGCACGGCGCTGCGCGTGCACCGCGCCCGCTCCGCGAGCCGGCGCACGGCTCCCGCCAGCAGCAGATCGGAGTCCGGTGCCATCGGCACCTGGGACTCACCGGTCCCGGGCATGTCCACGGCGGCCACGGTGAGCCCGCTCAGCAGCGCGATGCGCAGCGCGGTGCGGTGCAGCTCCACCTTCCAGGCCGCCGCTCCGCCGCACACCACCAGCAGCTGATCGCTGACCGCCCGGGGCCGCCGGTAGACGTGCGCGACCACCCGGGTCGTGGCGCCTCCGCGCGGCACGTCCACCGCGTAGCGGCGGAAGCTGACCGGCAGGTTCGCCGAAGCTCGCTGGAAGCACGCGAGCTGGCGCTCGTAGGCCTCCATCCGGTCCGGAGTGGCCAGGCACGGGAAGCGGGCCGCGCCCCAGCAGGCCGCGGCGCCCGCCCAGTCCAGTTCGGACTCGGCGCGGCGCGCTTCCGCGGCCCACAGCGGAACCCAGGCGGTGCGGCCGCGCCCCCACATGTCGTCGACGCGCTCGTGGACGCGGTGCAGCACGGGCGTGGGGACGCCCCAGCTGTGGAACTGCCGGGCGAGTTCGGTGAGCAGTTCCGCCGGGTGCACGGGGAAGGTGAACATGACCGCCTCCGTCATGTCAGGTGCTTTTCCGTCGTGGCGGGCGGGAAAGCCGGTGCCGTGGCCTGTCCGCCGATGGTCCCCCGGCTGGTGGGGGGGGCACCAAGCGACGTGGCCGGACACTACCCGAAAATACGTGCGCGAACGTGCGTTGATCTTGGTTACGCGCCGGTAGCACCCGTTTCCGGGACCACTCCCGGGCGAACGGGACCGCTCGGTGACGCACTGTTCCCGGCGCCGCCCACCCTGAACCGGCCTCGGGCCGCGCGGCCCGGAGGGGCGCTCAGTCGCGGGGGTAGTGCCAGTTGGTCCCGGTGCCGCGGTACTGCTCGACGGGGATCGGACTCGCGTCCGGCGCCAGGTGGTCGGTGCAGAGCACGCCGCAGAGGTGGTCCACCTCGTGCGCGACCAGCCGCGCGATGCCGTGCTCGAAGATCGTGATCCGCCGTTCCCCGGTGATGTCCTGGTGCTCCACGTGCACCACCACCGGCCGCGGGATCGGGCTGCGGACGTCGAAGAAGCTCAGGCAGCCCTCGTACTGCTCGTCCCGCTCCTCGCTGGACTCGATGATCCGCGGGTTGAGCAGCGTGATCAGGTCGTCGCTGCCGGGCGGGCGGACGATCGCGGCGGCTCGCTCGATGCCGATCTGCGGAGCCGCGATGCCCATGCCCTTGCCGAAGGTGTGCGCCTTCGCGATCCGCTGCGTCGCCGAGTGCAACTCGTCGATCACGCGCCGGGCGTCCTCGGCCTCCGCGGGCAACGTGAACGGCCGGGCCGGGCGCCGCAGCACCGGATCGCCCTCCTGCAGGACGCCCAGCGCCGTCATGGTCTCGCTCGGCTTCGGCGGTCCCGCCGGGGTCGCGGGGGCGTGGTTGCGGAAGTGCCACTCCAGCCGGTAGCGCGCGTGCAGCGGCGGATCCTCGGTCGACCAGGCGTAGACCGTGCGGTCCTGCTCGTGGCGCGTCTCGATCGCCGTGTGGAACGGCATCGACTCCGCCGTCATGGAGGTGTGCAGCCCCCACACCGCGGGTTCCAGCTCCGCGGGGAAGTTCAACGTCACCGATAATCGCGTCGTCGGCAGCCGCACCGCGCGGCGGAACCAGTGGCCCCACTTGTCGTCGCTGACCGTGTAGGTGTACTCGATCCAGGCGCTCTCCCCGGGGTAGAGCGGGAATCGCCCGGAATCGTTGGCGAACAGCAGCCACACCTCCTTGAAGGCGTCCCGGTCGTGCTGCACGCTCCAGCGCATCGGTTCCTCGCGCCGTTCTCCGTGCCAGGCCTGGAGGTCGATCTCCTCCCAGGTCAGCGGCGCGTCCCGGTACAGCCGGTTGGAGCGCTCCGGGGCGCCGGGGAACCGGTCCACCGAGATCCGGATCAGGTAGCGGGTGATCGGCTCGGTGCCGTTGTTGACCAGATGCCGCCGCATGGTGGCGCGGTAGGAACCGTTGACGTAGAACAGTTCCGCGTGGTCGTGTTCGACCACGAGCCCGCCCGCGGGCTCGATGACCGGAGCCGCCTGCTGCGGCGGGCTCGGCTTGCGCGGGACGGGGACCGCGTTCTGCTCCCGCCACGCGCGGCGCAGCGAACCGCCGGCGTTGAGCGCGCCGTCGGCGGCCTGGGCGAACTCGCGGGAGGCGTGCTCGCCACCGCTCTCGACCTTCGACACGTACGACCTGCTGTACCCCATCTCCCGGGCCAGCGCGGATCTCGACAGACCGCGGACGTCGCGCCACCGCCGGAACTCGGCCACGAACACGTCCTGCTCCGCCGCCGGGTCGAGATCGGCTTTCGCCTGGCCGGTCATGGTCACCATCCCCATCACGTCCGGCGTGCGTGTGCGTGAGCTCACCGTGAGCAGGCGCTCAGCCTACGCACACGCACCCCGGGTGCGGTCCCCTGCGAACGAGGTTCTCCGACGCCGACCGCAGCAATCACACAGATGGCGGGTAGCTGAGCGAAAAATGTTCCCAGAAGTATTCGCGCGCACAACGATCTCGCGTCCGCCGGCCTCCTCCCGGTGGTGCGGACCCCAAGGATCTGATCACGTGAGCAGTCCCCTCGCGATTCACGGCGGCCCGCCCGCGGTGCGCTCGGCCGCCCCGCAGGTGACCTGGCCGCCGCTCGACGTCGGCAGAGCGGTGGCCGTGACCGCGCAGCTCTGCACCCGCGTCTCACCGCCCGGTCGCGGCGGCGTCATCGCTGAGCTGGAGGGCGGGCTCGCGGAGTTCTTCGGGGTGCGGCACGCGGTGCTCACCTCCTCCGGGACCGCCGCGCTGCACGCCGCCTACTCGGCGCTCGGGCTCGCCGACGGCGACGAGGTGATCGTGCCCGCCTACACCGCGCACCCGACCGCGACCCCGCTGTTCCACCTGCGGGCGAAACCGGTGCTGGTCGACTGCGACGAGCTGGGCAACCTCGACCCGCTGGGGGTGGAGGCCGCGATCACGCCGGCCACCCGGGCGATCGTGGTCACGCACCTGTGGGGCGTGCCCGCGCGGATCGAGGCGCTCGCCGAGATCGCGGAGCGCCACGGGCTGCGACTGGTGGAGGACGGCTCGCACGCGCACGGCGCGGCCGTCGGCGGCCGCCGGGTCGGCACCTTCGGGGACGTCGCGGCGTTCAGCGCGGGCGGCACCAAGCCGTTGTCGGCGGGGGAGGGCGGATTCGTGCTCACCGATGACGACGACCTGTACTACGGGGTGCTGCTGCACGGCCAGGACGGGGCGCGCTGCCGCGCCGAGATTCCGATCGACCACCCGCTGCGCCGCTACGCGGTGACCGGCACCGGTCTGGCGCAGCGGATGCACCCGCTGGGGGCGGCGGTGGCGCTCGGCCAGCTCGGCGAGCTGGACCGGCGGCTCGGCGGGCGGCGGCAGCTCGCCGCGCGCATGATCGCGGAGCTGCGCGGGCTGCCCGGCATCTCCGTGCCCGAGGTGCCCGCCCGATCCGCCCCCGCCTGGTACGCGCTGGCGCTGCTGCACCGGCCGGAGGAGCTGGGCGGACTGCCGGTGGACGCGCTGGTCGCGGCGCTGCGTGCGGAGGGCTGCCTGGAGGTCGAACACCCGAGGTCCCCGCGTCCGCTCAACGAGCACCCGCTGTTCGACGCCCCGAACCGGATCTTCCCGAACCTGCCGGAGGGCTGGCCGCGTTACCGGGCGGGCCAGTACCCGCGAGCGGAGCGGCGGCACCGCAACACCCTCACCGTCCGCGTCCCGCACGACGACCCGGTCCTGGCCGAGGGCTACGTCCGCGCCTTCCGGAAGGTCATCGCCCACCACCGCGCCCTCATCGAACCGGCACCGTGACCGGTCGCGGCGCGGGTTCGCGGCCAGCGGTCACAGGGCGCGGTCCCGCAGGTCGGCGAGGAGGGCGGGGAGGACGGTCTCCTCCTCCACGGCGCGGGCGGCGGTGGACATCAGGTCGGCGAGCTGCGGGTCCCACGGGCTCCCCACCGGGGAACCCACCAGGTTCGGCAGGTCCGCGCGGTCTCGCGCCGCGCGGTCGAGCGCCTCCCGGTAGTCGGCAGCCGACATGCGCCACGGGCCCGCGCCGTGCTCCGACCACAGCGAGCCGGCCAACGCGAGGCCCGGCCAGTCGAAGTCGCCGTGGTAGCGCAGCCGCGCCCCGTCGGCGCGCAGCCGCCGCAGCAGCTCCAGCGCCACCGGCGGGGGAGGCCCCGCCAGGCACACCAGCGGATGCCGGATCCCGGCCCGCACGGCGGCTTCCAGCACGCGCGGGGTCTCGCAGACCGCGATCGCGGTGTCCGGGGCCACCAGCCGCTCCGGCGCGACGGCCAGGTCCCGGTGCGAGAGCTGGGCCGGCAGCGCCAGCGCGGTGCGCTCGGTGATCGACCGGGACCAGGCGTCCGCACCGGTCAGCGGCAGCGCCCAGGTCAGCACCGAGCCCGCCACGGCGTCCACGACCACCCCGCAGCGCTCCCACAGCGCCTGCCGCTCCCGCGCGTTCCCGGGGGGATCGACGTCGTGCGCCAGCGCCGCCGCGCGCAGCACGATCCGGCTCAGCGCGCCGCCGTCGTCGAGCTCGTGCGGGGCGTCCGGCGCGGCCAGATCGGCGCGGGAGACCCAGCTCGCCGGAGTCCGCGCCGGGTCCAGGTCGAGCGCCGCGAGCACCGCCGCCGCCCGCGCGGCCGCGGCGGGCAGTTCCGCCTCGGCGATCCGGCCGTACTGGTGCAGCCAGCGCAGCCACGGTTCCGCCCAGGGCGCCCGGTCCAGCCCGTGCGCCGCGAGCGCGGCCAGCGCCGGGTCCGCCGCGGTGGTCTCGGCACCGGTCGGCCCGGGTTCGGCGACCGGTCTGCCGTGCAGGGCCTCCAGCACCCGGGGCAGGTCGAGCCCGGCCTGCTCGCGCACCACCCGGTCCAGCTTCGCCAGCATGATCCGCGAGTGCCCCAGGTGCAGCGCCCGGCCGTAGACCGCGCTCACCGCGGCGCGGGTCGCCTCGTCCGGCAGCGCGACGCCGAAGCGGTCCGGCCGCTTCGGCGATTCCAGCGCCTCCCGGGCGCCCTCCCAGAGCCCGCGCAGCTCCGGTCCGCCCCAGGTCTCCCGGACCTCCGCCTCAGCCATCGGTGCGCTCCATGTCCCGGCCGTCCCAGGTGGTGTGGGTGCAGGCGATCCCGTGCCCGCTGCGCGGCCGCAGCACGTCGTAGATGTGCATCTTCGGGATCTTCGGCGACACGCCCCACCCGCTCGGCCAGGTGATCAGCCAGTCCATGTCCAGGTCCACCAGCAACCCCAGCATCCGCGCGATCGTCGGATCGTCCAGCCGCTCGAACGCCTCGTCCAGCAGCACCAGCCGCAGCGGCCCCCGCCCGCCGGAGGACACGCTCACCGCGTCGTAGAACGCCGCCGCGGCCGCGAACAACGTCACGTAGGAGATCAGCCGCGTCTCGCCGGAGGACAACTGCCGCAGCCGCCGGACCCGGGGCCTGCCCTCGGGGCCGGTGTCGCGCACCCGCACGGTGAACGCGAACCAGGAGCGGTAGTCCAGGGCCCGGGACAGGATTTCCGCGTAACCGCCGGAGGCGCTGTCCCGCTCGGCCTCGATGAGGTCGGTGAACACCTTGCGCAGCAACGAGTCCTGGTCGTCGCTGCGATCGGAGAACGGGGTGCGCACCAGGTCGATGGCCTGCTTGATGTCGTCGCCGAGCGAGGGCGCGGGCTCCCACTCCAGCTGGACGTGCACGCCCTGGCTGGAGCGGGCGCCGTCGAGCACCTCGTTCATCCGCGCGCACAGCGACTCGGCCACGGTGACCTGGCCGCGCAACCGCTCCGCGAGGTCGCGGATCAGGTAATCGGCGAAGATCGACCGGTACCGCTCCCCGAGGAAGCCCCGCTGCTCGGCCAGGCGCTCGGCGACCCGGCGGGCCGCGTCGGCCACGGGCTGCGGACCTTCCTCGCCGGTGACGGTGACGGTGAGCAGGCCCCGCTGGTCGCCGGCGGCGATGTCGTAGCCGCCGCTGAGCGAGTTCTGCAGGGCCTGGAACCGGTTGAGCACCGCGGTCTCGCCCGCGGTCTTGCGGTCGGTGACCGCCGCCAGCAGCTCGGCCGCCTCCGCCGGATCGGCCGGGGGTTCGACGCGGTGCGCGCCGTCCTCGCCCACCACCTCGGCGGCCGCCCACACCCCGGGCACCCGCAGCGCGGCGGTGAACGCGGATTCCGCCGTCGTCGCCTCGGATTCGCGTCCGGCGAGCTGCGCCTGCCGGGTCTCCTGCTGGGTCTCCAGCCGCACCACCTGCTCGCGGGCGGTGCCGATCCGCTCCCGCGCGGCGGGCAGGTCCTGTCGCAGCCGCGCCCGTTCCCGCTCCAGTTCGCCGACCTTGCCGGAGATCTCCTGCGCCTGCCCGCCGACGGCCTCGCTGAGCTCGGCGAGCCCCGCCGCCTGCTCGGCGTGCTCGGCGCAGCGCCGCTCGGCCTGGGACTCGGCCTCCATCCGGTCGGCGATCGCGGCGTCGTGGTGCAGCGCCAGGTCGCGGAGGTCGGCCAGCGTCGTGAGGCAGCGGGACTCCACGACCTCGCGGAGGGCCTCGATCGCCGAGCGCGCCTCGCTCGCGGCCCGGTTGGCCTGCTCCAGGGCCTGCGTCTCCGGTGGCAGCTCGGCCTCGCCCGCCGCGCGCACCAGCTCGGCGCGGGTCGCCTGCCAGCGCTGCTCGGTGCCGTCGAGCTCACCGCGCGCCTGCCTGGCGTGTCGGTCGGCGTCCTCGGCGGCGTCGGTGGCCGTGGCGACCTGGGCGTGCGCGGTGACCAGGTCGGAGTCGTCGGGGAAGGATTCCAGGTGCCGTTCCAGGGCCTCGCCGTGCTCGGTGGCTTCCCGGTGCCGCCGCTCCACCTCGCCGATCTGCTCGCGCAGCCCGGCGAGCTCCTCCTCCAGCTCCGCGACGCGCCGGGCGCGGGAGGCCTCGCGGGCACCCGCGCCGACGAACTCGGCGGCGTCCTTGCGCCAGGTCCCGGACAGCACCCCGGCCCGCCAGCCGCCGTCGGTGCGCACCACCAGCCCGGGTCCATCCGATGTGGACACCGAGGCGAGCAGGGCGGCGACGTGCCGCTCGGCGACGGGGCCGTCCGGTTCGGGCGTCGGCACGAGCAGTTCGGCCAGCGTTCCCGTCGCGCTCCCGGTCCCGGGAGCGGCGAGCACGTCCGCGAGCTCGGCGACGGCGCCCCCCTCCGAGACCCAGGCGTTGAGCAGCCCGCTGGCCTGCAACGCGGCCTCCAGCCCGGCCCGCTCCCGCTGGTCCAGCGACGGCCGGAAGTCCACCAGCCGGTAGAACGCGCTGCCCCGCTGACCGTCCCGCTCCGCCGAGGCCCACTCCGGGCGAGGCGGGGTGCGCTCCACGCCGGAGCGCAGCTCGGCGAGCTCCCGCTCGCCGGTGCGCACCCGCGCGCGGACCTCGCCGAGCTCCTGCTCCACGGCCGAGATCCGCTGCCGCGCCTCCTGCGAGCGGGGTCGCGCCCAGCGCCGGGCCCGCTCCCGCGCCTCCCGCGCGGCGGACCGCTCCGCGAGCAGCTCCTCCGCGGCGGGCGGCCCGGGCACCGGATCGTCCGAAGTGGACTCCGGATGCGCGGCGGCCCAGCGGCGGGCCAGCTCGCGCCAGTCCTCGGCGGCGGCCGCGAGCCGCTGGTGCGCCTGGTTGCGCCGCCCCACCGCTTCCGTCGAGATCAGCTGGGCCTGCCGCGCCTGCTGCTGAAGCTTGCCGACCTGCTCGCGCTCCCGGTCCAGCTCCACCGCCCGCTGGTGCAGCGCCAGGGTCAACGCGCCCCGCCGCTGCGCCTCCGCGCCCGCCTGAGCTGCCCGGTCCGCCGCCGCGCGGAAGCGCTCGGCGAGCGCGTCGGTGTCCACCTCGGGCGCGCTGCGCCGGTCCACCTCCACCAGCTCCGCCTCCGGCTCCGGCGCGGCCCGCACCCGGTCCGGGGTGCTGATCGGCTCCGCCTTCGGCACCTCCGGGGGGCGGGGCACCAGCCCGGCGTCCAGCCCGGCCGCGCCGAGCTGCCGGTTCGCCCGCTGCGCGGCCTGCTCGGCGGCCTCCGCGTCGCCGACGAGCCTGCGCAGCGTGCCCAGCACCGATTCCGCCGAGCGATCCTCCTGCGCGCGGTGCCGCGCGGCGGTCTCCAGCGCGGACACGGCCGCCGAGCGCGAGCCCTCCACGACCCGCTCCCGGTCCCGCAGGTTCTGCAGCTCCGCGTAAGCGGGGTGCGAGCGCAGCGCGTCGATGCTCGACTCCAGCGAGCCCTCCCGCTGCTCCAGCTCGGCGACCGCGCGCTGCGCGGACTCCCGCTCCGCGCGGTGCTGAGCGACCTGCCGGTCCAGCTTCGCCAGTTCCTTGCGCAGCGAACCCAGCCGGTCCTGGGCCGCGCGCATCGACTCGGCCCGCTCCCGCAGCGCCCCCAGCGCGTAACCGGAGTAGGTGGACAGGAAGGCGCTCAGCGCCTTGTCCGCACCGGTGAGCCGGACGATGTTCTCCCGGATCGACTCCAGGTCGTCGAAGGAGCTGGCCAGCCGCTCGATCAGCGCGGGCTCCAGCGGAGGCAGCGCGTCGGAGAGGATCTGCTCCAGCTGCCCCTCCAGCACCTTCAGCCCGACGTCCGGGTTGCGCAGCGTCCGCTGCAGGTGCAGCAGGTCGCCGTAGCGGGCGGCGGGCACGCCGTAGACCTGCGCGGCGATCTTCGCGCGGAAGCTCTGGTCGTCGAGCACGCAGTCCGCGCCCAGGGCCTCCCGCAGCTGAGCGGGCCCCAGCGGTACCCGGTCGGCGCCCACCAGGTGCAGCGTCATCCCCACCCGGCGGCTCGTGACGAACCGCCAGGAGTCGCTGACCGCCTGCGAGGTCTTCGAGGCCTTCACCCCGATCCCGCAGGTCAGGAACTCCTCGCCGCCCTCGGGGGAGTCGCGGCGCAGCTCCACCCAGGCGTAGCCGATCCGGTTCGGACCACCCGGGTACTCGTCGAGCATCAGCCGCCGGATGCTGACCGTGTCGAAGCCCTTGGAGCCGAGCTGGCGCAGGTCGCCGTCCAGGCACAGCGGCAGCAGCAGCTCCAGCGTCCGCGACTTCCCGGAGCCGTTGGTGCCCTGGAAGATCGCCCGCCCACCGGAGAGGTCGAAGGTGTGCTCGGCGTACTGCCAGATGTTCACGATCCCGCCCCGGTGCAGCCGCCAGCGGTGCACCGGTCCCGCGGACAGCGTGCCGCCCGCGTCCGGGGTGGTGGCCTGGTCGGCCGGGGGCGCGTCGTCGGGGCTCACCGTGAACCGTCCTCTTCCAGATCGTCGAACAGGGACAGGCCCGGAGGTTCCGGCGCCGGTGCGGGTTCCGGTTCCCGGCCGGGCGCGGGCGTCGCGTCCGGCTCCGGCAGCCACCGGTGCGCCGCCGGGCTCAGCCACCAGGTCGATCCGGCGGGACCGCCATGATCCTCCCCGGCGAGCGCGGTGCCGTCGGCGGCCTCGGCGCGCAGCACGCCGAGCCTGCGCAGCAGGTCCACCACCGAGCGGACCAGCTCGGCTGGCTCCTCGGTGGCCTGCCGGGACCAGGCGGCCGGGTAGGAATCGACGAGCTCGGCGCACACCTCCTCGAAGTCCCGCCAGGTCACCGGGTGCCTGCCGTCGGTCTCCCTGGGCGCACCGCGTTCCAGCAGCGGGGGCAGCGCCAGCAGCGCCACCCGGGCCACCGTGCCGGTGCCGGGGAAGGGGGTGTCGGTGAGGTAGTCCTCCGGGTCGCTCACCACGATCCCCTCGGAGCGGATCTCGGTGACCAGCCCGAAGAACCGCTCCAGCAACCGGGATTCGGCGGTGAGGTTCCGCAGCAGCCAGTCCCGCTGCTCCGGCGGCAGGTCGGCGTGCAGCACGACCGGGTCCTCCACGAGCCGACGCCGCACCACGTGCTCGATGCTGCGCGGGCCCGCCTGCGCGGCGGCCGCCACCAGCTCCGCCGGTCCGGCCGAGGCCCCGATCGGGCCCGCGGGCAACTGGCCCAGCAGGTCGGTGTCGATCGTGATGAGCGCTTCGGCCGCGGAGTCGGTCGCGGTCACGGTGCCCTCGGTCTCGCTGATCACTCCGAGGGCGACCAGGTGCCGCAGCGCGGCCGTCAGCGCCCGCCGGTCGGGCTGGTCGTCGACCACCGCCACGCCCGCTTCCACCGCCGCGGCCCGCACGTCGACCACCAGCCGCGACAGCAGCACCTGGCGGCCGATCCCGGTGAGGGTGGCCAGCGTGAGCGCCACGTAGGCGTAGCCGCGCGGGGTCAGCGCGGGCTCGCCGCGCGTCGCGTCCTCGCCCGGCCCCGCCTTGTAGAGCCGCGCGAACCGGCGCTCCACCACCAGCCGGTAGCCGAGCAGCGAGGAGAACACCTCGTGCAGCGCGGCCCGCTGCCGGTAGATCATCGGCAGCAGGTCGCCGTCCGGCGCGCCCTCCCGCAGCAGCGGGCGGCGCAGCAGCGCCCGCGCGCAGCGCACCACGTTCGAGGCGTCGATGGCGGAGAGGTCGTCGAAGGCCCTGGTCGCCGTCATCGCACGGCCTCCGCCGGAACTGCCCCGTCGCCGCGCAGCTCCAGCACCGCTCCGGAGAGCGTGAGGCTGCCGGAGGTGCTGCGGATGCGGGTGTCCGTGCCCGGTTCGGGGCGGATCGTTACCCGCAGCCGGTGCACCGGGTCCAGCGCCGTGCCGGGGTCCTCGGAGCTGTCCCGCTGCGCCATCGCCAGCGTGAGCAGCTCGCACAGCACGCCCAGCGCCTCCCCGGACAACCGGGTCTCGGCCAGCGCCCCGCCCGCCGCCGCGAGCTCGGCGACCGCCGCCCCGCGCCGCGCGTCCTCCTCCCGGGCCTCCGCCAGCAGGGACTCCTCGGTCATCGGGTCGTCGAGCACCCGCGAGGTGCGCCCGCGCGCTCCGCGATCACCCCGGCTGCGCACGCTCACCGTCACGTCCTGCACCGGGCCGTCGCGCCAGGCGACGTCGTGGTTGTCGCTGTCGTAGTCCGGCGCGGGCAGCAGGTGCCGCGCCGAGTGCAGCCCGAAGGCGGCGGCGTAGAGCCGGTGCGCCTCGTGCGGCTCGGACTCGTCGAACCAGCGCGCCAGCTTGAGCAGCTCGCCCCGGCGGCCCGGCAGCAGCCCGCCGCCGGAGGTCGCTCGCTTCACGCTCGCCAGCAGGGAGCCGATGGCCCGCGCGGTCGCCTCGCGCAGCGCCGCGACCTGGCTGGGCCGCCCGGGGGCGTCCACGAACCAGTCGGTGAGCTCCTGCCAGTCCGCCGCGGTGCGCCCGCGCGCCCGCTCCACGTCGGTGCCCAGCTCGTCGGCGGGGCCCAGCAGCCGCAGCAGCTCGCCGCGCGCCCTGGCCAGACCCGCCAGCGAGCCGGCGATCGTCTCGGTGTGCCGCAGCACGTCCTCCACGACCATCTGGATGTACTCGACGAGCAGGTTGCGGAACCCGGAGATCTCGTCCGGCGCCAGGTGGTGCCGGGTGACGATCTCGCCGAGGTAGGCGTAGAAGTCGCGGACCGTGGCGGCGAGCTCGGCGTGCTGCAGGAACACCGTGGTCACGTGCTCGGCCAGCCGCTCCCGGGTCTGCCGGGACCGCTTCGAGCCCGGATCCCCCGACTCGGCGGTCAGCGCCGCCGACAGCGCCGAGCCGATCTCGCCGAGCCCGCGCTCGATGGCGGGCAGCAGCTCGCGGGAGACCTCGCGGGCCCCCTCCGGGACCCGCAGCAGCGCGTCCACGTCCCGCTGCACCCGCACGGCGAGCTTGCTGACCTGGTAGCGCACGCTGCCGTGCTGGAACTCGGCGATGCTGGCCGCGATCGTCTCGCGACGGCCCAGCACCAGGTTGCCCCAGCTGCGCAGCTGCTTGAGCCGCTCGACCACGGTGTCCACATCGGACTCGCCGGGATCGATGCGATCCTCCCGCTCGGCGGCGGCCAGCGCCGCGGTCACCTCGCCGATGGAGAGGTCCGCGAGCAGCGTCGAGGTGAACAGCCGCATGATCGCCAGGTAGGTGCGGTGCTCGCGCGCGCTGAGGTAGGCGAACAGCCGCAACCGCTGCTGGTCCGCCCGAACGTCGTCAGCCGCCTGCGCGGGGGCGGCGGACTCCGCGTCGGTGCCCGCCACCCCCGCGCGCAGCACGTCAGCTTCGTGATCCGGGGCCGTCACGGTCGGCCACGATAACCCGAGGCTTGGACACTCCCCGTCAAGAGCCCGGGGAAGCGCTCGCCCCGCGAGCCCCGGCGGCGGGGACGGCTGCTCGCACCGCGCTCGGTGGCGGTAGCGTTCTGTGCTGCCCGGACGGGCGAACGAAGGGGGAGTCGCAGCGGTGAGCGCGGGACGAGCAGTCGGATTGCTACTCGGAGTCGCAGCGGACGCTGCACTCGGTGACCCCCGGAGGAGGCATCCGGTGGCCGGTTTCGGCAAGATCGCGCAGACCGCCGAGACCCTGCTGCACCGCGATCACCGCGCCGCCGGCGTGCTGCACGTCGGTGTGCTCGTCGGCGGCACCGCCATCGCGGGCGTGCTCGTCGAGCGCGCCGCCCGGCGCAGCCCCGTGCTGGAGGCGGCCGCCACCGCGCTCACCACCTGGGCCGTGCTCGGCGGGGCGTCGCTGGCCGACGAGGGCACGGCGATGGGCAGGCTGCTCGACGCCGGCGATCTCGACGGCGCCCGCGGCCGCCTGGCCCACCTGTGCGGCCGGGAAGCCGCGCACCTCGACGGCCAGGGCCTCGCGCGGGCCACCGTGGAGTCCATCGCGGAGAACACCTCCGATGCCGTGGTCGCCCCGCTGGTCTGGGGCGCGGTCGCCGGGATTCCCGGCCTGCTCGCCTACCGCGCGGCGAACACGCTGGACGCGATGGTCGGGCACCGCAGCCCGCGCTACCTGCGGTTCGGCTGGGCGGCGGCCCGGTTCGACGACGCGCTCAACCTCGCCCCGGCCCGGCTGGCGGCGTTGCTGACCACGGCCTGCGCCCCCGTGGTCGGCGGCTCGGCGGGCGGGGCCTGGCGCACCTGGCGCCGCGACGCGGCCGCGCACCCGAGCCCCAACGCGGGGCAGATCGAGGCGGCCTTCGCCGGGGCGCTGCAGATCCGCCTCGGCGGGCGCACCGTCTACGGGCACACCACCGAGGAGCGGCCGATCATGGGGGAGGGGCGCACCGCCGACGCGGGCGACGTGCGCCGCGGCGTGGAGCTCTCGCGCGTCATCGGCTCGGTCACGGGCGTGCTGGCCGCGACCGCCGCCCTGCTGCGCGGACGCCGCTGAGGTCTTCTCGGGAACGGCTTCCCCGGCAGCGTCCGGGGAAGCAGGTCACTCGCCGCGCGCCGCGGCCTCCTCGCGCTCGCGGCGCTCGTCCTCGGCGACCGCCTCGGCCACCGAGAGCTTCCGCGGCTTGCGGTTCTCCGCGGTGCGCGGAGCGCTGAGCTCGGCGTGCACCAGGTAGCCGATCGCGGCCAGCGCCATCACCCCGAACGCGATCCACTGCAACGCGTAGGAGAAGTACGGTCCCGCCGACAGCTGCGGCAGCGGCAGCGGGCCGAGCACCCCCGGCTGGCCCTCGACCAGCGCGAAGTACCCGGGCCGCAACGGCACGCCGCTGCCCGCGCCGACCACGCGCGAGTCCACCGAGTACGTCCACCGGTGGCCCTGGCGCTCGAACACCGGCCGGTGCTCGGTGTCCCGCTCGTCCATCCGGATCCGCGCGGTGATCGTCACCTGCCCGGCCGGGGCCGGGTCGTAGGCGGGGGCGTCGGTGCCGACGGGCCGCACGAACCCGCGGTCCACCAGCAGGACCTCGCCGGTGGTGGTGCGGAACGGGGTGAGCACCTCGATGGCCGGTTCGCCCTGCACCGAGCGCAGCCAGGCCAGCGTCTCGCCCTCCGGCAGGTAGCTGCCGGTCGCGGTGATCTTGGTCCACTCGGTCGCCCGGTCCGGGCGCGCGCTGGCGGGCAGCACCTCGGTCAGCGGGCGCGGCTCGGCGGTGAGCGAGCGGGAGATGGCGTCGTTGCGCGCCTGGGTCTCCTCGTCCCGGCCGAACTGCCACGGCGCGAGCAGCGTGAAGCACAACGTGGCGAACAGCACGACCAGCAGGATCAGGCCGATCCAGCCGGGCCGGAGCAGGAACTTCAGGCGCACGCTCCCACGGTAGGCGGCCGCGCCCCGCCCGCGCCGCCCGCCCCCGAGGCGGCCTCGGTCACAGCGGGGCGGCGCGCGCGGCGGCGACGGCCTGCCGCGCGTACCCGCCGCCGAACAGCACGGCGTGCACCAGCAGCGGGAACAGCTGGTGCACGCCGATCCGGTCCTCCCAGCCCGGCGCCAGCGGCCGGACCTCCCGGTAGGCGGCCCGCAGCCGGTCCAGGTGCGGGCAGCCGAACAGCGCGAGCATCGCCAGATCGGTCTCCGGGTGCCCGCCGTGCGCGGCCGGGTCGATCAACCACCCGGCGCCCCCGCTCCAGTGGACGTTGCCCGCCCACAGGTCCCCGTGCAGCCGCGCGGGCGGCGCCCCGGCGCCGGGCAGCTCGGACAACCGCCCGCAGACCCGTTCGACGAGCGCGGACTCCTCGGCGTCCAGCAGCCCGCGGTCCGCGGCGCCGCGCAGGTAGGGCAGCACGCGGTGCTCGGCGTAGAAGGAGGGCCAGTCGGCGGCGGGTTCGTCGCGCATCGGCGCGAGACCGATCCAGGCGTCGGCGGGCCCGCCGGGCGGCGGCGAGCCGTGCGCGGGCGCGCCCGCGTCGTGCAACCGGGCCAGGCCGCGGCCGAGCTCCTCGGCGGCCGCCGCGTCCGGCCGACCGGGCTCCAGGTGCTCGGTGATCAGGTACCGCTCGGTGCTGCCCAGCACTTCCGGCACCGGCACCACCCCGGGCTCGGCCAGCCAGGCCAGCGAGGCCGCTTCGGCGGCGACGGCCCCGGGCAGCTCGGGCGGGTTCGCCTTGACGAACACCCGCCTGCCGTCGGCCAGCAGCACGGAGCGCGCCGCGCCCGCGTCCCCACCGCCGAGCTCGCGGACGTCGGCGACCTCGCTCCCGGTGAGCCGCCGCACCACCTCGTCGATCTCACCCATCGCGCACCTCCGGAACAGCACCCCGCGAGCGGGGTGCGCGGTTCGTCCGCCGGACGCTCAGCAGCGTTCGCGGGTCCAGTCGAGGAGTCCGGGCACCGAGGCCTCGATCATGGCGAGGACGTCCTCGAAGCCGCGGTCCCCGCCGAAGTACGGGTCCGGCACCTCCGCGCCCTCCGCCGAGGCCGGGTCGAAGGAGCGCAGCAGCCGAACCCGTTCGGGCTCCTCCAGCGCGTCGCGCACCACCCGCAGGTGTCCGGCGTCCATCGCCAGCACCAGGTCCGCGCCCAGGTGCTCGTCGCCGAGCTGCGCGGCCACGTGCTCGGTCGGGTAACCGTGGTCGGCGAGCACCTTCAGCGTCCTCGGGTCCGCGCCCTCGCCCACGTGCCACGGGCCGGTACCGGCGCTGCTCACCTCGATCCGCTCGTCCAGGCCCGCCCGGCGGACGTGTTCCCGGAACACCACCGCCGCCATCGGCGATCGGCAGATGTTCCCGGTGCAGACGAACGACAGGTGCACGGCTACTCCTCCGGCGGGGTGAGCTGGGCGGTCGGCCACCGACGGTACGGGGCGCGGTCGCGGGGCACTTCCGGGGCCGCCGATGATCATCAGCCGCTCGGTACACTCCCCGTGATGACTAGCGAAAACGAGCTCGATCCGCTGCGCCACCACGGTGATGTGGACGCCACCGCGGGCCTGCTCGACTTCGCCGTCAACGTCCGCCTCGAACGCCCGCCGCGCTGGCTGCGCGAGCACCTCGCGGGCGCGCTGGAGGACCTGGGCCGCTACCCCTCGGCCGCCGACGACCTCGCCGCCCGCACCGCCGTCGCCGCCCGGCACGGCCGGGACCCGGCGGAGGTGCTGCTGCTGTCCGGGGCGGCCGAGTGCTTCGCGCTGCTGCCCGCGCTGCGCCCGGAGCTCGCCGCCGCCGTGCACCCCTCGTTCACCGAGCCGGAGTTCGCGCTGCGCTCGGCGGGCGTCCCGGTGGAGCGGGTGCTGCTGCCGGACCACCGGCTCGACCCGGCGCTGGTGCCCGGCGCGGCGGACCTGGTGGTGCTGGGCAACCCGACGAACCCGACCTCGGTGCTGCACCCGGCGGAGGCGATCCGCGCCCTGGTCCGGCCGGGCCGGCTGGTCGTGGTGGACGAGGCGTTCTCCGACGCCGTGCCGGGGGAGCCGGAATCGCTGGCGCCGCACCGGATCCCGGGCGTGCTCGTGGTCCGCAGCCTCACCAAGACCTGGGCGCTGCCCGGCCTGCGCGCCGGGTACGCGCTCGGCGAGCCGGAGGTGCTGGACCGGTTGCGCGCTCCCCGGCCGCACTGGCCGCTGGGCACCCTCGCCCTGGCCGCGATCGCCGCGTGCAGCGCTCCGGGCGCCGTCGAGGAGGCCGCCCGAGCCGCCGTCGAGATCGCCGCCGAGCGGGACCGCTTCGCCGCCGAGCTCGCCGCCGTCCCCGGGATCGAGGTCGCGGGCCCCGCCCGCGCGCCCTTCCTGCTGCTGGACGTCCACAATGGTGCGAAGGTGCGCCGCGCGCTGCGGGACCGGGGGATCGCGGTCCGGCGCGGCGACACCTTCCCCGGGCTCGGACCGGACCACCTGCGGGTGGCGGTCCGCGACCCGCGGCGCAACGCGGTCCTGGTCGGGGCGTTGCGCGAGCTTCTCGGATAGTGCGAAGACCGAACCAAGGGGTGCGATTCGGATGACCGTGCGGATTCAGGACGTCGTGGAGTCGCTGGAGGCCGCCTACCCGCCGGAGCTGGCCGAGAGCTGGGACGCGGTGGGGCTCGTCTGCGGTGATCCGCAGGCGTTGGTGCAGCGGGTGCTGATCTGCGTCGACCCGGTTGAGTCCACTGTGGACGAGGCGATCGGATTCGGCGCGCAGCTGGTGGTCGCGCACCACCCGCTGCTGCTGCGCGGGGTGCACGGGGTGCCCGCCGACGACCCGAAGGGGCGGCTGGTGCACCGGCTGATCCGCTCCGGCATCGGGCTGTACTGCGCGCACACCAACGCCGACAGCGCGGCGGTCGGCGTCTCCGACGCGCTGGCCGAGGCGATCGGGCTCACCGTCACCGGTCCGCTCTCCCCGCACTCGCCGGGGGCCGCCACCGGGCTCGGCCGCATCGGTTCGCTGCCGGCACCGGAGCCGTTCGGCGGCTTCGTCCGGCGGGTCGCGGAGAACCTGCCCACGACCGCCTGGGGCGTGCGCGGCGCGGGAGACCCGGACCGGGAGATCCGGACCGTGGCGGTCTGCGGCGGCGCCGGGGACTCGCAGCTCGCGGCTGCCGCGGCGGCGGGCGTCGACGCCTACGTCACCGCCGACCTGCGCCACCACCCGGCGGACGAACACCTGGCCAGCGACGTCCGGGCGCCCGCCCTGGTGGACGTCGCGCACTGGGCGAGCGAGTGGCCGTGGTGCCAGCAGGCGGCCGACGTCGTGGGCGCGGCGCTACCGGATACTGTCGAAGTTCTCGTCTCCACTCGCCGCACCGACCCGTGGACCACCCACGCCACCGGTGCGACACCCGACTCCGGGAGGACCCCCGCGTGAAAGCCGACCCCGCCGTGCAGCGCCGGTTGCTCGACCTGGCGGAGGTGGACGCCGAGCTCAACCGCGTCAACCACCGCCGCCGGACGTTGCCCGAACTGGAGGAGATCGGCCAGCGCGAGCGCGCGCTCCAGACCCAGCGGGACTCGCTGGTGGCCGCGCAGACCTCGTTCGGCGACATCGACCGCGACGCCAAGCGCCTGGAAGCGGAGATCGACCAGGTCCGCAAGCGCGAGGACCGGGACCGCAAGCTGATGGAGTCCGGCGGCTCCGCCAAGCAGCTGGAGGACCTGCAGCACGAGCTGCAGACCCTCGCGCGCCGCCAGGGCAACCTGGAGGACGAGCTGCTGGAGGTCATGGAGCGCCGGGAGGCGCTGGAATCCGACGTCGAGCGCGCCCGCGCGGGGGTCGCCGAGGCCGAGGAGCGGCTGGCCGACGTGCAGCACCAGCGCGACGAGGCGATGGCGGACCTGGACTCCGCCGAGGCGAAGCGGACCGTGGAGCGGGAGTCGCTGGCGGGGACGCTGCCGGAGCCGCTGCTGGCCCTCTACGACCGGATCCGCGCCGCGAAGGGCGTCGGCGTCGGACCGCTGCAGGGCAACCGCTGCGGGGCCTGCCGCATCGAGCTCGACCGCTCGAAGCTCAACGACCTGCGCGACGCGGCCGCCGACGACGTGGTCCGCTGCGAGGAGTGCGGCGCGATCCTGGTTCGCACCAAGGACTCCTGATGCGCGTCCTCGTCGAGGCGGACGGCGGGTCGCGCGGCAATCCCGGTCCCGCCGGGTGCGGAGCCGTGGTGCGGGACGCGGCGGGAGCGGTGCTCGCGGAGCGCTCGCGCTGGCTCGGCACCGCGACCAACAACGTCGCCGAGTACGAGGGCCTGCTCGCCGGGCTCCGCGCCGCGGCGGAGCTCGGCGCGGACGAGGTCGAGGTCCGGATGGACTCCAAGCTCGTCGTGGAGCAGCTCTCCGGCCGGTGGAAGATCAAGCACGAGGCGCTGCGGGCGCTCGCCGAGCGGGCCCGGGAGCTGATCGCCGACTTCGACGCGGTGACCTTCGAGTGGATCCCCCGGGCGAGCAACGCGCACGCCGACCGGCTGGCCAACGAGGCGATGGACACCCGAGCCGATCGCGACGGCGGGGGCGAGGCCGCTCCCGGGCCGGCGACCGAGCAGCGGATCCGGCCCTCGGGCTGGAACGGCGCGACGGGCTCGCCGACGAAGCTGCTGCTGGTGCGCCACGGGCAGACCGCGATGTCGATCGACCGCCGCTACTCCGGCCGCGGCGACGTGCCGCTGACCGAACTCGGCGAGCAGCAGGCGCGCGCCGCCGCCGCCCGGGTCGCGGGCCTGGACGGGGTCGACGGCACCGCGCCGGTGCTCGCCTCGCCGCTCGGGCGCACCCGGCAGACCGCCGAGGCCGTCGCCGCCGCGACGGGCGGGGAGCTCCGCTTCCACGACGGCCTGCTGGAGACCGACTTCGGCGCCTGGGAGGGGCTGACCTTCCTGGAGGCGGCCGAGGCGTACCCCGAGCTGCACCGGTCCTGGCTCGGGGACTCCACCGTCGAACCGCCGGCGGGGGAGAGCCTCGAAGCCGTCTTCGAGCGGGTCACCGCGGTCCGCGACGAGATCGTCGAGACCTGGGCGGGCCGGACGGTGATCGTGGTCAGCCACGTCACCCCGATCAAGGCCCTGCTGCGACTCGGCCTCGGCGTGGGGCCCGCCCTCTACTACCGCCTCCACCTGGACCTGGCGTCCCTGTCGATCGTCGAGTTCTACCCCGACGGCAACGCCTCGGTCCGCCTGGTCAACGACATCTCGCACCTCGTCTGAATTCCCCGCGCGTCCTGGCGGGCTGGGGGGTCGAGCCCCGGCGGCGGTGCCGGTCGCTCGGGCCCGCCCCGCTCGGCGGCGGTGCCGTCGGCGGGCCAGCAGCGCGGATTCGGGCAGCGAGCGCCGCGGACGTGCCCGGATCGCGGCCGCGTTGATCATCTCGGCGGTGGACCAGCGCGAAGATCGGGCGGTCCACCGCTCCCGCGGCGCGGGGAGGAGGGGGTGGAGGAGTCGGCCTGTAAGCCGGATCCTGTTCCCGGAGATCTCGCGATGCTCCGGTCGGCGACCATCCATCTCGGCCTGCCGTCACCGGCAGGCTCCAGCGGCCTACCCGCAGGCTCGGGCGGGCAGCCCTCGATCACCTGCGCAGACGCCCGGGGGCGTCCTCTTGGCCTTGCTCCGGGTGGGGTTTACCAAGCCGCCCCGGTCACCCGGGGCGCTGGTGGTCTCTTACACCACCGTTTCACCCTTGCCCGGTCGGCGAACCGTCCGGGCGGTCTGTTCTCTGTGGCACTGTCCCGCGGGTCTCCCCGGGTTGCCGTTAGCAACCACCCTGCCCTGTGGAGTCCGGACTTTCCTCGACGCGGGCCGTGCCCGCGACGCGGCCGCCCGGCCGACTCATCCACCGCCCCCAGTCTAGCCACCGGACTCGTCCGCCCGGCCCGGCGGCCTGCGCGGATCCGGGCATTCCGGGCGCCGCTGATCGGGCTCGCTGGTCACTGCCCGTGGAGGCACCTGCACGCGGTGGTGGCCGGTGGAGCCGCTACGCTGGATGCAGTCAAGATCACGTCCGGGTGGCGGGCGTCGAGCGGTGAGGAGATCGCCGGATCGGTGCCCGTGATCGGGTTCCAGCGCCCCGCAGCGGGGTGTGCGGAATTCCACTGACCGGCCGATTCGTGCACGGTGCGTGAGGAGGGGGCTCGCAACAGGGTGAACGATCAGGAGTTCCCGATCCGGCGCGGGTTCGACCGCCGCCCCTCTGCCCCCGTTGATCCATTCGAGGTAAGCCCGATCGGCGCAGTCGATGGCTGAGCGGGTGCGCAGCGCTACCCGATGGCGCCGGATCAGCCACTACTGCTGGTGACCGTGTCATGTTCTACTCGTATCGTCGCGACCGGAAGATCCGGACGGACGCATCCGCCCGACGACCCTTCACGCACTCAGGGGTAACAAGATGACCGCCATGCCGCTGGAAACGTTGGCGCACGTGAACGTGCTGGCCGCGCTCGACCCGCTGGCGCAGCAGACAGGTCTCGGGACCGAAGGCATCCGCGGGTGGATCATCAACAACCTGCTGCCGCTGCTGCTGCTCGCCGTCGCGCTGCTGCTGCTGTGGCTCGGTGGCGGCAAGGGCGACAACGCGGGCGTGATGCGCCGCGTCATGGGCGTCTTCGTCGCGCTCGCCCTGATCGGCTTCGCGGTCACCGGAGCGGGCGTGGACATCGGGACGTTCATCGCCGGCCTGTTCAGCACCAGCGGGTGATCGCCAGTGCGGATCCGCACCGATGACGAGATCTACCGGGTGGACGCCGTCTGGCTCGGTCCGCCGAAGGCGACGTTCCCCTGGCGGGTGCGCTACGTGGCGTGGGGCGTCGGGACCGTGGTCCTGCTGTTGGTCCTCGCCGTGGAACGGCGGATGAACATCGGCTTCGGCTTCTTCTCGACGGCCTGGGCCGTGGTCATCACGATCGTGGTTACGCGGATCGTGTGCTCCCGGATCACCCACGAACGGCCGCTGGGAGCGGTCATGGTGATGTGGTTGCGTGAGCTGACCGCGCCGCGGGAGCGCACCACCGGCAGCGGCGGAGCGGCGGGCGCGGACCGGATCAAGGTGCGCGCCGACCGGCCACGACCCAAGCAGAAGCAGCCCAGACAACCCACCCAGCGCGGCCGATCCACCCCGGCGCCGCAGGCCCGGCGGTCCGGTCGGCCCCAGCGCGGGACCCAGCCGGCCGGGAGTTCCACCAGGCAGGCCCGCCGTCCCAGGAAGTCCGCGGGACGCACCGACGCCGCAGGCGGGCGTGCGCGTAGCAAGGAGGTTCGCGGTGTTCGGTCGCCGTCGAGGCGGTGAGCGCCAGGCCCACGGGCAGGGCGCGCCCCAACGCACCCCGCAGGGCAGGGCTGCGAAGCGGGGCGGGGCGAAGAAGCGGCAGGACCGCAGGCTCCCCGGGGAGCAGTCGCTGCCGTCGTACACGCCGTCCATCGCCGCGCGGTCCATCGACGGTCACCTGCTGCGCACCGGCCAGGACGTGTTCGCCTGGTACCGGCTCTCGCCGCAGCGCTGGTCGTTCCGCTCGGACTCGCAGCGCCAGGACCTGATCGCCGCGATCGCCGGGCAGTACGCCGAGCTCCAGGGCCGCTGGATGCACCTGCGCGTCACCAGCCGCCCGTACCCGATCCGGATGTGGGCCGAGGCGCACGTGCACAACGCGCGCGGTGCGCTGCCCGACGTGCCCGGGGCGCTGAGCTTCGACGACTACATGGTCGGCGAGCAGCAGCAGCTGATGGGCCGTTCGATGGCGGAGAAGGAGGTCTACCTCGGCGTCCAGGTGCAGACCCGCAACGTGGTCGACCGCGCCGTGGAGACCGCCGCCCCGCTGCTGCGCCGGGTGTTCCCGGAGGCCGTGGACGCCGAGCTCGTCGCCCTCGACAGCGAGATCGAGCACCTGGACCAGGTGATCGGTTCCGCCGGGCTGGACGGACGCCCGGTGACGGCCGAGGAGATCTCCTGGCTGATGCACCGATCCTGCTCGCTGGGTCTGCCCGCGCCGCGCAACCTGCCCGCCGTGCCGGGAGCGCAGTGGGAACCGGAGGACCTGGCCTCGTTCACCGACGCGGCCGACATGCACCAGGAGCCCTACGCGCCGACCGCCACGGTCCGCGGCCGCACCGGCTCCAACGCGGGCATCACCCGGCACGTCGCGGTGCTCACCGTGGGCCAGAGCCACGGCCTCCAGATCCCGGAGATCGACGACCCGTGGATCCAGCACTCCGACCGGCTGCCGGCCCCCGTCGAGTGGTCGGCGCGGATCTACGTCCGCCGGCCCGAGGACGTGGGCGGCGAGTTGCAGCGCCAGATGAACAAGGTGCGCTCCCAGGTCCGGCACTACACCGAGGAGCACGGCCTGGAGCCGCCGACCTCGCTGGCCCGGCAGGCGGGCCGGGTGCTGGAGATCGACGACGAGATGACCACCGGCTTCACCGCGCTGGCCACCCGGGTGCGCTCCTGGTGGCGGCTGGCGGTGTCCGGTCCGACCGAGCGCGACGCGCTGCGGCTCGCCCAGCAGATCCTGGACCTCTACAAGCCGAAGGTCGCCGTCGAGCACCCCGAGGCGCAGTACGCGATGGCCCGCGAGTTCATCCCCGGTGAGCAGCTGGCCTCCGGCGCGTACATGCGGCGCGGCTCGGTGCTGTGGGCCGCGGCGGCGGTCCCGCAGGCCACCGCGGAGGTCGGCGACCGGCGCGGCGTCCTGCTCGGCGAGACCTGCACCGCGACCCGGCGGCCGGTGGCCTGGGACCCGTGGATGGCGCAGGAGGTCCGGGACGCCTCGGGCCTGACCGCGATGGTGGCGGGCCTGGGCGGCGGGAAGTCGTTCCTCGGGGGCGGGACGGTCTACAAGACCCTCCGCGCGGGGGCGCACTGGACGCTGCTGGACCCGTCGGGCCCGCTGGCGGAGCTGTGCAAGCTGCCGGAGCTGGCGCCCTACGCGCGGCCGATCAACCTGCTCAACGCCCAGCCCGGCATCCTCAACCCGTACCGGGTGGTGGCCGAGCCGCAGCTGGAGCACTTCGTCGACGAGGACGACCCGGAGCGCAGCTGGCGCCGGGAGCGGGCGCTGTCCGCCGCGACCCGGCGGCGGCTGGTGCTCGACGTGCTCACCGGCCTGCTGCCCTACGAGGTGGCCCGGCTCCCGCAGACCCGGATCGTGCTGCTGCGCGCCGTGCGCGCGGTGGGCGGCCGTCCGGACGCGCACCCGGGCATGGTGTTCGAGGCGCTGCGCCGCGACGCCTCCGAGCACCACGAGCACGCGGTGGTCGTCGCCGACTTCCTCGACGAGATCCGCGAGCGCATGTCGCTGCTGATCCCGGAGGCCGACGCCGACCCGTACTCGGAGACCCGCGAGGACCGGCTCACGGTGCTGACCATGGCCGGGCTGACGTTGCCGAAGGACGGCGTCGGGCGCGAGCACTGGACCGACGCCGAGGCGCTCGGCGTGGAGATGCTCAACCTGGCGGCCTGGCTGACCCAGCGCTCCGTCTACGAGCGGCCGAAGAACGAGC
Source organism: Saccharopolyspora antibiotica (assembly GCF_047200635.1). Taxonomy (NCBI): domain Bacteria; kingdom Bacillati; phylum Actinomycetota; class Actinomycetes; order Pseudonocardiales; family Pseudonocardiaceae; genus Saccharopolyspora; species Saccharopolyspora antibiotica. Next base: position 197,573 of record NZ_JBJZOI010000009.1, read on the forward strand.
GCAAGGGCGTCTGGATCGACGAGGCGTTCTTCCTCTCCGAGGTGCCGACGGGCCGGGTGCTGATGAACCGGTTCGCCCGCGACTCCCGGAAGTGGAACGTCCGGGTCCTGCTGTCCAGCCAGATCCCGGCGGACTTCCTGCGCATCCAGGGCTTCGTCTCGCTGCTGGACTCGGTGTTCGTCGGCAGGCTCGACGACGACCAGGCCCAGTCCGACGCGCTGCGGTTGCTGAAGGTCCCGGTCGGCGCCGGGTACGAGCAGGTCGTCTCGGCGCTGGGCCGCAGGCCCGGGCCGGCGCGCAACAGCACCGAGCGCGACCGCGCGCCCCGGCAGTTCATCTTCGGCGACGGCGCGGGCGGCGTGGAGCGGATCCGGATCGACTTCGGCGGCCCGCACCTGGAGCACCTGCGCGAGGCGCTGGACACCACCCCGGCCACCAGCGAGTCCGAACAGGACCTGCGCGCGCTGCCGGGCGCGGAGGGGGCGGCGAACTCCGACACCCCGCCGCTGCCCGCCCCGCCACCGGTGCCGCGGGACGACTACCCCGACGACATCGAGGGCTTCGACGAGTTCGAGCTCGAAACCGTGGGCATCGGCCCCGGCGAGGAACGCGGCAACGGCACCGACCGCTCGCAGCAGCGGCCCGGTCGAGGCGGAGACGAACTGCGGTGAGCGGACTGGTCGCTCCCACGATCATGGCGGCGGTGATCGTGGCGGTGATCCGGGCCGCGAAGCGCAGGCCGTCCCGGCGCGCCCGGGGCCGTCGTCCGGCCGTGCTGCTGGTCGGCGCGCTGGTGGCGATCCAGGCGCTGATCGGGGCCCCGGCCTCGGCGCAGGGCCTGGACTGCAAGGAGGCGCCGAACCCGGAGCGCCCCGGCTCGGGCATGGTCGGTGCGATCGACCCCGCCCCGCTGGGGTCGGGCCAGCCGGGCAGCGCCTACGACGAGGTGGCCTACGCCGGAACGGTGTGGAACACCTACGACCTCGGCTGCGGTCCGCAGGGCGTGACCAACCCGAACGCGCTGGTCGACACGTGGCTCGGCAACGAGCTGTTCAACGTGGCCAAGAACCTCGTCGGCGCCACCAACGGGCTGCACTACGCGCTGCTCAACGGCGAGCTGATGGGGCCGTTGGACGACCTCATCGCCACCGGCACGGTCGCGCTCTACGACAGCGTGTTCACGCCCTGGTTCGGGGTGGCCGCGCTGGTCCTGGCGGTGCTGCTGTTCCGCTACATCTGGCAGGGCGACCTGGCGGCGATCGGCAAGCGGACCATGTGGGCGCTGGCCGGCCTGTGGTTCGCCTCCGCGACCTACCTCACGCCGATGATCTACACGCACGCCCTCGACGAGATCGTGATCACCGGGACCTCGGCGGTGCAGGCCGGGTTCCTGCAACAGGTCGGGGTGGACGAGGCCAACACGCTGCCGACCGTGCTGCACGACCAGGTCGTCTACCGCAACTGGCTGCGCGGCGAGTTCGGCTCGCCCGACACCCCGCAGGCCAACGAGCTCGGCCGGGAACTGCTGCGCGCCCAGGCGTGGACCAAGCAGGAGGTCGCGGCGGGTGCCGACGCGGGTTCGCCGGAGCCGAAGAAGCAGGCCTTCGAGAACGTCGCGGGCCGGATGGGCAGCGCCTACGGCTACTTCCAGGGTCTCGACGGCAGCCGTGTCGGCGCCGCGATGCTGGCGCTGGTGCAGAGCCTCGCGTTCGCCTCGTTCCAGCTGATGGCGAAGGCGGCGATCCTGCTCGCGCAGGTGCTGCTGCGGGTGCTGATCCTCGCCGGGCCGCTGATCGGCCTGGTGGCGCTGCTCAACCACCAGATCCTGCGCGCGGTGGGCCGGGTCGCGGGCGCGGCGATGCTCAACGTGCTGGTGATCGCGGCGATGGCTGGGCTGCACACCTGGGTGCTGGCCTGGATCTTCAACCCGCTGCGGGCGTTCCCGGTGCTCACCCAGATCCTGCTGGCCGGGCTGGTGACGATCGTGTTCATCATGGTCGGCAAACCGGTCCGCCGGATGGGCCAGATGGTGCAGCTGTCCATCGGCGGCACCGGAGGGGTCGCGCAGGCCTCGCGCGGGGTGTTCGGCCGGATGCGCGGTCGCGGCTCCGCCGAGGACCCCAGCGGCCAGTTCTGGGATCAGGTCCGCGAGTCCGACCCCGACGCGCCCCCGCCGGACCCGGCCGGGCGGCGCGGCAGCGGGCAGACCCGGCCGGAGGCGGAGCACCAGACCGTCTCGGCCTCGGCGCAGCGGATGGACCGGCAGTCGATGCCGTGGACGGCGCTGCCCGGCAGCGCCGCCCCCACGAGCGCCGGTGGCGCGGGATCGCCCGCGCTGCCCGGGTCGGGCCCGGCCGAGGTGCGCCGGCCCGGCGGCCCGGCCGCGGCCCTGCCCGAGGGCAGGCCGAGCCGGGTGGTGAACACCGCGCCGGTCGTGGACGCCCCGTGGGACCGGCGGGAGGAGGACCCGGTGCTGGTGCCGTCCCGGACGGACGTCGCGGCGATGCCCGCCGCCGAGCCGATGGCGCCGCGCCGCGCGGACATGGAAGTGGTGGCGGGCAAGCCGGTGCACGTGGTCTACCGGCCTTCTCGAGGACTCGAGGTGGCCGATGAGGACTACTGATCGCCCGCGCGGGCGAGGAGTGTCGGGCACGCAACGAACGCAGCGGGCCGGGGCGCGCCCCCGGTCGGCGGGGTGAAGGGGAACGGGCCATGCCGATCCGGACGCATCGGGGACGCGCCGCGGTCTACCGGAGGCTGTGGGGCTGGCCGCTGCGCTCGCCGAAGCACCTGGTGAGCGCGCTGGTCGTCCTCGCCGCCGCGGCCACCGCGATCAGCTTCGCGCTGCCCGACCCGCCGCCCTCGCCGAGCCGTCAGGACCGGCCGGCGCAGGTCGGGCAGCCGCAGGCCGCGCCGGCCCCGCAGACCCCGACCGCCGCGCCGCCGCGCATCTCGGTGCCGAACACACCGGTCGCCCCCGCCCCGCCGGACCCGGCCGGGGTGCGGGTCGTCGAGGCGTGGGGCCAGAAGTGGGCCACGCACCCGCCGGGCACGGCGGCCCCGGAGTGGGTCGAGGGCCTCCGCCCCTACACCACCGACGAGTTCATCACCGTCATGGCCTCGGTGGATCCGGCCAACGTGCCGTCCACCCGGATCACCGGCCCGGCAACGCCGGTGCGCTCCACCGCGACCTCGATGGGCGTGCGGTTGCCGACCGACGCCGGGGAGATCGAGGTCGACGTGATGAAGACCCCGCAGGGATGGCGCGTCTCCGGCTACAACAAGGTGAGCTGACATGCGAAAACTCGTGGTGGCGATCGTGGTGCTCGCCGGCTTCGCCGGATTGGCCGGGCTCGGGGCGTTCGTGGTCGTGCTCTCCGGAATGCAGGGCGCGCAGAGCTGGTCGCGCTGCAGCGCCGACCTCGGGCCGTGGGGCGACGGCGCGGGCCGCGGCGAGCGCGACGCCGGATCCCTCGACCAGGAGTCCGTGGGCATCGTGAAGTCGATCATCATGATCGGCAAGGAGCGGGACCTGCCGCCGCGCGCTTGGCAGATCGCGATCCAGGCGGGCAAGACCGAGTCGAACCTGGCGAACCTGACCCACGGCGACCGGGACTCGCTGGGCATCTTCCAGATGCGGCCCTCGATGGGCTGGGGCAGCGTCGCGCAGGTCACCGACGTCGAGTACCAGATCAACAAGTTCTACGACGTGCTGCTCGAGGTCCCGGGGTGGGAGGACATGCAGCCCGGCACCGCCGCGCAGAAGGTGGAGCGCTCCGCCTACCCGCTGCGCTACCACGAGTGGGAGTCGATGGCCGCGCACCTGGTCAGCGTGGAGGGCCAGGTCGCGGGCTTCAGCGGCTGCGAGGACCTGCCCGCGGCGAGCGTGCTGGCGGGCAAGGCGCTGTCGTTCGCCGACGACCAGCTCGGCAAGCCCTACGTGTGGGGCGCGGCCGGGCCGGACTCCTTCGACTGCTCCGGTCTCACCCAGATGGCGTGGAAGGCGTCCGGGGTGGACATCCCGAAGTACTCGCGCTCGCAGTACAGCCAGGGCGGGGTGCACGTGCCGCTGACCCAGGCCCAGCCCGGTGACCTCGTGTTCTGGGGCGCGGGCCGGGATCCGGGCGCGATCCACCACGTTGCGCTCTACCTCGGCAACGACGAGATCCTGCACGCGCCGCAGCCCGGTGAGTCGGTGGAGCGCACCGAGATCTGGGACGGCGGGGAGCTGCTGCCGACGGTGGTGCGCCCCGCCACCGACGCCCCGGTGCCGCCGCAGGTGTCGACCCCGCCGTCGACCTCGCCGTCGACCCCCACCCCGGCACCGGGGGACCAGTCGGTCGCTCCCAGCGCTCCGCAACCGGTCGACCAGCCCGTCCGGCAGCCGGTGTAGCCGGGGAGCGGCAACCGGGTCAGGCCTCGCCGACGTGGTGCGGAGCCGGGCGACACGACCCCGGGACCGCTGATCGAGCCGGTCCGCTGTGGCAATCTTGGTCGGGGGCCGACTCGTCGGCCCGACCTGGCGGCGCGCGGGTCCCGCGGCCCGTTCCCGCCGCGTGCGCGAGGCGCGCACCGCCGATCCGGTGCGCGTCCGGCGGCTATCCCGGGAGGAAGCATGTTCACCCCAGACCCCATTCCGAGGCGATCCGCTCCTCCGGCGTCGAGCACGCCCCTGGGCGACTACCTGTCGCGCGCCGGGCACGGGGTCGACGCCGGGTACGCGGTGCTGCCCCGCTCCTTGGCGGAATCGATGCCGTTGCCGTGGCAGCAGCACATGCGCTACCTGCTCGCCGAGTTCCACCAGGCCTTCGGGCACCTGCAGTGGCCGGTGTACCGCGTGGTGCCCTCGCGCTACGAACGGCTGGTGGACCTCGACGAGGACCAGCTCGCCGAGGTCGGCTGCACGGTGGAGGTCGGGGACAGCGGCGAGCTGGAGTACCGGATGCGCGACGGCAGGCGCATCGAGAACCCGGAGGCCCAGCAGGTCCTGGTGTCCTGCTTGGACCCCATCCCGCGCCGCAACCCGGCCGGCCCGCCGCCCGCGCCGGGAGCTCCGCCGCCGCCCGCCTGGTGAGCCGCCGAGCGGACGCGGCGGACGGCGCCCGGCGTGCGCGTCCTCGCACGGTGGACCGTCCGGAGGCGTGACACGAGGCGGTCCCGCGTGCGAGGCTCGAAGCATGGCCCGCGAAGGTTGGTACTTCTGCTTGAAGCACCGGCAGGTCGAGCCCGCCGCGGGATGCCGCGCCGCCGACCGGCTGGGGCCCTACCCGGACCGCGCGGCGGCCGAACACGCGCTCGAACTCGCGAAGGAGCGCACCGACTCCGCCGACGAGGCCGACCGCCGCTGGTCCGAGGGGGATTGAGCGGCGATGGCGACGGCGCGGGTACCACGTGGTGGCACCGATGCCGTCGTCGCGGCCCGCTCCGGCGGCGCTGGTCCGCCGCGGCCCCGGCGGGCCGCTGAGTTCCCCTGCGACTTCTCGACCGTGCGAGCGGACTTCGGCCTGCCCGCGGAATTCCCCACGGCCGCGCTCGGCGAAGTCGAGCAGACCGTCGCCTCGCCGGTGCTGGAGGTGGGCCGGGAGGACGCGACCGACCTGCCGCTGGTCACGGTCGACCCGCTGGGTGCGAAGGACCTGGACCAGGCGGTGCTGCTGACCCGGCGCGGCCGGGGCTTCCGCGTGGACTACGCGATCGCCGACGTCGCCGCCTTCGTGCGGCCGGGCGGGGCGCTGGACGCGGAGGTGCGCCGCCGGGGGCAGACGCTGTACCTGCCGGACGGGAACGTGCCGCTGCACCCGACGCTGTTATCGGAGGGCGCGGCGAGCCTGCTGCCCGACCAGGTGCGGCCCGCCGTGCTGTGGACGATGGACCTGGACGCGGACGGATCGCCGGTGCGAACGCGGGTCCGCCGGGCCGTGGTGCGCTCGGTCGCCCAGCTGGACTACGAGACGGTGCAGCGCTCGCTGCGAGCGGGAACCGCGCACCCCTCGATCGAACTGCTGCCCCGCATCGGCAGGCTGCGGCGCGAGCACGCCGTGCGGCGCGGGGCGATCGAGCTGGGGCTCCCGGAGCAGCAGGTCGAGCCTGACGAGGCCGGCGGCTGGCGGGTGTCGCTGCGGCCCCGGCTCGTGGTGGAGGAGTGGAACGCGGAGATCTCGCTGCTCACCGGCATGTGCGCGGCGGAGCTGATGCTGGAGGCCGGCGTGGGGATCCTGCGCACGGTGCCGGACCCGGAGCCGCCGACGGTCGCGGCGTTGCGCCGCTCGGCCGAGCGGCTGGGCGTGGTGTGGCCGGAGGACCTGCCGCCGGCCGAGGCGCTGGCGGGCCTGGACCCGGTGCGCCCGGAAGCCCTGGCGGTGCACGTGGCGGCCACCCGGCTGCTGCGCGGGGCGGGCTACACCGCGTTCGACTCCGGCCCGCCGTCGAAGTCGCGGCACGCGGGCATCGGCGCGTCCTACGCGCACGTCACCGCCCCGCTGCGGCGGTTGGTGGACCGCTACGCCACCGAGGTGTGCTTGGCCGCCGCCGAGGGCAGCGAGGTGCCGGAGTGGGTGCGGCAGGCGCTGCCCGCGCTGCCCTCGGCGATGGGGTCCTCGGACCGGGTGGCCGCCCAGGTCGAGCGGGCGTGCCTGGCGCAGGCCCAGGCGTGGGCGCTGGCAGGCCGGGCGGGCACGGTGTTCTCGGCGACGGTGCTGCGCGCCGGTGCCGGCGATGGCGAGGTGTTCATCCCGGAGCCGCCGGTGATCGCCCGTTGCGAGGGCGAGGATCTCACCGGTGGCCGCCGCATCCGGGTCCGCCTCACCCGCGCCGACCCCCGCACCCGCGAGGTCTCCTTCACCCGGGCCCCCTGACCGCGATTTCTCGCGAAATCTCGCCCCGCCAACCCGGTCCCACCGCGATTTCTCGCGAAATCGTGCCCCGCCTGCCGTCCCTGACCGCGATTTCTCGCGAAATCTCGCCTTGCCCACTCGGTCTCACCGCGATTTCTCGCGAAATCTCCGGGGTGGGGGCGTGCGAACGGGTGATACCGGGGCGAGGGGGTGGTGCCGTTCAGTGGGACGGAGCACAGCGGAGCCGCCTGGCGGAGCCCGCGCCGCGTGCGGATCGTGGGAGGGCAACGTCGCGATGACAGACGAGGAGGCCCGTCGTGGCTGAGGTGCGCGAGATGACCGTCGGTGTGCTCGGAGGCACCGGCGCGCAGGGCAAGGGCTTGGCGATCAGGTGGGCGGCGGCCGGGCTGCGGGTGGTGATCGGCTCGCGCAAGGCCGACCGCGCGCGGGACGCGGCGAGCGAGATCGCCGAGGTCGCGGGTGGCCGGGTCACCGGTGCGGACAACGCGGAGACCGCCGCGAGCGCGGACCTCGTGCTCGTCGCGCTGCCCTGGGACGGGCACGCGGAGACCCTGGAGTCGCTGCGCCCGCAGCTCGCCGGGAAGATCGTCGTGGACTGCGTGAACCCGCTCGGCTTCGACGCGAAGGGCCCGTACCCGCTGGAGGTGCCGGAGGGCAGCGCCGCCCAGCAGGCGGCCGCGCTGCTCCCGGACTCGCGGGTCACGGCGGCCTTCCACCACGTCTCGGCGGTGACCCTGGCGGACCTGTCGGTGGAGCACGTCGACCTCGACGTGCTGGTGCTCGGCGACGACCGCGAGGCCACCGACGTGGTCCGGGCGCTCGCGGGCACGATCCCCGGGGTGCGCGGCATCTTCGGTGGCCGGCTGCGCAACGCGCACCAGGTGGAGGCGCTCACCGCGAACCTCATCGCGATCAACCGCCGCTACAAGGCGCACGCCGGCCTGCGCATCACGGACGTGTGAGGCGGCCCCGGTCCGGGATACCCGGACGGGAGGAGGTGGTCGTGGTGGGGAAGCCCGACCAGCTGCCGTCGGAGGCGGCGGCGTGGACCGATGACGAGCGCGAGCGCGGCGGTCAGCTGCTCGACGGCCGGGCCGTGGTGGTGAACGTGCGCAAGAACGGACCGCACCGGCACCTGCTGCCGTGGCTGGAGGACCGGGGACTGCTGACCTACGTCGGGCATTCCGGGCCGCGGCACTCCTGGCCCGCCTCGGACTTCGCGAGCCCGTTCGTGAAGGAGGCGAAGTCGGACCGGGAGGGGATGGTCCGCCACTACGAGCAGTGGCTCGACGAGCAGCCCGACCTGCTGCACCGCCTCCGCGAGGGCGAGCTCAGCGGCCGGGCCCTGGGCTGCTGGTGCGCCCCCGAGCCCTGCCACGCCGACGTCCTCGCCCGCAGAGCGGGTTGAGCGAGCGGACCGTTGGTCCCAACCGGTTGGTCGAACGGTCCGCTCGCCCGGGAACCGACCCGGGTTGGACGGCCCGCCGGTACGAGCGGCCCGCCCACCCGGTGCTCAGGTTCGCGGCGAGCGGACCGGTGGTCTCCTCGCGTTGGTCGAACGGTCCGCTCGCCCCGAAGCGGAGCTGGGGGAGCGGACCGTCGGTCCGGTCGCGCCGGACGGGCGGTCCGCTCACCCGGTCTCCTACTGGAAGGAGTGCTCCGCCGCCGGGAAGGAACCGCCGCGGACGTCGTCCGCGAAGCGGGTGGCGGCGTCGGCGAGGACGCCACCGAGGTCGGCGTAGCGCTTGACGAAGCGGGCGGTGCGCCCGGTGTTCATGCCCGCCATGTCGGTCCACACCAGCACCTGCGCGTCGGTGTCCGGCCCGGCGCCGATGCCGACGGTGGGGATGCGCAGCTCGCCGGTGATCCGCTTGGCGGCCTCGGCGGGCACCATCTCCAGCACCACCGCGAACGCCCCGGCCTCCTGCAACGCCAGTGCGTCGTCGAGCAGCGCGTCGGCCTGCTCGCCGCGTCCCTGCACCCGGTAGCCGCCGAGCCCGTGCTCGCTCTGCGGCGTGAACCCGAGGTGCCCCATCACGGGGACACCGGCCGCGACGAGCGCCTCGACCTGGCCCGCGTAGCGGCGGCCGCCTTCGAGCTTGACCGCGTGCGCGCGCCCCTCCTTCATGAACCGGGCGGCGGTCCCCAGCGCCTGCTCCGGGGAGGCCTGGTAGGAGCCGAACGGCAGGTCGGCCACGACGAGGGCGTGCTCAGCGGCGCCGGTGACGGCGCGGACCAGGGGCAGCAGCTCGTCGACGGTCACCGGTAGCGAGGACTCGTAGCCGTAGACGTTGTTGGCCGCCGAGTCACCGACGAGCAGCACCGGGATCCCGGCCTGGTCGAAGATCCGGGCGGTGTACATGTCGTAGGAGGTGAGCATCGGCCAGCTCTCGCCGCGCTCCTTGAGCTGGTGCAGGTGGGGGATGCGGACCCTGCGCCGGGCGGGGGTGGACCCGTACGGGGCGGCGGTCTCGCCGGAGGGGGGCTGCGGTGCGTGTGCAGCAGTCATCATCGACCGTCCTTAATCCTCAAGGCCCGCGCGCGGGTCCCTGGGCGTGTCACGACGTCTTGCAGGTTCCAGGGTGACACGCAACGCGGTGCTGGGAGCCGGTCGGAGGAGGGACGTCACAGCGTCCGGACGTCCGCGGCCGCAACGCCGTCGCATCGCACGGCTCCACCTGGGGGGCGGCCGAACGCAGCAACGTGCCGTTGGGAGGGCCACGGTCGGCCCAGCGCGTTGCGCCCTCCGGGTCACATCAAGATCATCTGCTGGACCTGGTTCGGTTCAGCTGCCTAGCCTGTGCCGGTTGCAATGCATTGAAGAGGGAGCAGCATGACCGCGGCCCAACAGGCTCCAGACATCTTGTCCCCGGAGTTCGCCACCGATCCCTACCCGTTCTACCGGGTGCTGCGGGACGACTACCCGCTCCTGTGGCACGAAGCGACCCAGAGCTACATCGTCTCCCGCTACGAGGACGTCAAGCGCGCCTTCCGGGAGCCGGTGTTCACCACCCAGAACTACGACTGGCAGCTGGAACCGGTGCACGGCCGGACCATCCTGCAGTTGGACGGCCGGGAGCACGCGGTGCGGCGCGCGCTGGTCGCCCCCGCCTTCCGGGGCAGCGAGCTGCAGGAGAAGTTCCTGCCGGTGATCCGCCGCAACTCGCGGGCGCTGATCGACACCTTCCGCGGCACCGGGCAGGTCGACCTCGTCTCCGACTACGCCACGAAGTTCCCGATCAACGTGATCGCGGACATGCTGGGCCTGCGCGAGGAGGATCGCGGTCGCTTCCAGGGCTGGTACACGTCGATCATCGCGTTCCTCGGCAACCTGAGCCAGGACGAGGCGGTCGTCGAGGCCGGGATGCGCACCCGCGAGGAGTTCGCGGAGTACATGATCCCGGTGATCCGGGAGCGCCGGGAGAACCTGGGCGACGACCTGCTCTCCACGCTGTGCACGGCGGAGATCGACGGCACCAGGATGAGCGATGAGGACATCAAGGCGTTCTGCAGCCTGCTGCTCGCGGCCGGAGGGGAGACGACGGACAAGGCGATCGCCGCCCTGTTCCTGAACCTGCTCCAGCACCCGGAGCAGCTGGCGGCGGTGCGCGCGGACCGCGAGCTCATCCCGCAGGCCTTCGCCGAGACGCTGCGCTTCACCCCGCCGGTGCACATGATCATGCGCCAGCCCGCGGCGGACGTGGAGCTCTCCGGCGGCGTGATTCCCGCCGGCAGCACGGTGACCTGCCTGATCGGGGCGGCGAACCGGGACGACCAGCACTACGCGGACCCGGAGTCCTTCGACGTGTTCCGCGAGGACCTGCCCGCCCGCACCTCGTTCACCGCTGCCGCGGACCACCTCGCGTTCGCCTTGGGCAGGCACTTCTGCGTCGGCGCGCTGCTGGCGAAGTCGGAGATCGAGGTCGGGATCAACGACCTGCTGGACGCGATGCCGGATCCCGTGCTGGCTCCCGGGTTCGAGCCCGCGGAGCTCGGCGTGTTCACGCGCGGACCGCAATCGGTGCCGGTGCGTTTCACCCCGGCGTGAGGTCGCGGGGCCGCGCCCGGTCCGGGCCGGGCACGGCCCCGTCGATCAGGGATCGACCGCGATCACGAGCCGACGGCGTAGCTCGGGCTGAACTCCACCGGCAGCGCCGTGAGCCCGCGCATCCAGACCGAGGGCAGCCACTCCAGCTGCTCGGGCGGGACGGCCAGGCCCACGTCGGGCAGCCGGTCCAGCAGCACCTCGATCGCGATCCGCGAGATGACCTGCCCGATCTCCGGACCGGGGTGCGGGCAGCCGTGCTCCCCGTGCCCGAAGGACATGTGCGCGTTGTTGCCGATCGAGTCGGTGTACGCGGCCGGGCGCACCTGCGGGTCGGTGTTGGCGGCGGCGAAGCCGAGCACCAGCATGTCCCCGGTGTGGATGCGCTGGCCGCCGAGGTCGGTCTCCCGGGAGGCGAACCGGCCGATGAAGTTCTGCGTCGGCGTGTCCTCCCACAGCACCTCGTTGAGCGCCTGCCCGATGGAGCGCCTGCCCCCGGCGAGGGTGACGGCGAAGCGCTCGTCGGTGAGCATCAGCCGGATCGCGTTGCCGATCCAGTACGCCACCGGCTGCTGCGCGGCGGTGAGCACCACCAGCAGGTCCTGGAGGATCTCCTCCTCGGTCATGCTCGCCGGGTGCGCCAGCAACCGGGAGGGCAGGTCCGCGCCGGGGTTCTCCCGCTTGCGCTCCACGAGCTGCTGCATCCGGTCCTGGATGCGCTGGTAGGCGGCGACGCCGTCGTCGCTCGCGACGGTGTCGGTGAGGTCCTGCCCCAGCTGCGCGGCCTCGTCGTCGCCGAGCCCGAACAGCCGCGCCATCACGCGCAACGGCATCGAGTGCGCGAACTCGGCCATCAGGTCGGCTCGGCCGCGGCCCGCGAAGGAGTCGATGAGGTCGTCGGCGATCTCCTCGCACACACCGCGCAGCTCGAACTGGTCGACGGCCTCCAGGGATTCGCCGATCGCCCCGGTGCGCCGCCGGTGCTCGGCTCCTTCGGTGAACATCAGCGAGGGTTGGTAGCCGACGAACGCCATCAGCGACCAGTTCTCCGGGACCTGGTCCCACGCGTTCCAGCGGCGGGTGTCCCGGGCGAACAGCTCCGGGTTGCTCTCGACCTGGTGGATCTCCCGGTAGCCGAGCACGAGCCAGGCGGGCACGCCGCCGTCGAGCAGCACCGGCGCCACCGGCCCGTACTCCTGGCGCATCTGCCGGTACAGCGCGGCGGGGTTCTGCTGGAACCTCGCCCCGTGCAGCGCGATCGGTTCGGTGCGCACCGGGCAGCCCGCGGCGGGGTCGGTGGTGGGCCAGATGTCTGGATTGGTCATGGGGATGGAGCTCCCGGGTTTCCGTTCGGACAGGGAGTAGCACCCGACGAGAGGTGCGCGCCGGACTGGACCGGTGCGGTCGGATCACCGGATGTCGTCAGGTGACGCCGGCCCGGCGCCCGGGAGGGCGACGAGGCCGACGACGGATGACGGCATCCGCGCGGTGCTGCCGGTGCCCGGGTGGCCGGTCGGCCGCCCACCCGGGCGAGGCGATCAGTCTCCGACGACGTGGCTGGGGCTGAACTCGACGGGAAGCGCCACGAGCCCGCGCGTTCGCACCCGCTCCTGCAGCTCGACCGCGTCGTGCCGCACCGGGCACGCCTCCTGGGCGCTGCGCGGCCAGGCTTCGGCGACAGCGGCCGGAGCGGTCACGGCCTCGCCCCCTGCGGGGCGGTGGCCAGCGCGTACAGGTGGTTCACCAGGCTGATCAGCACCTTCTTGCTCGACGCGCGGTCCCGGGCGTCGCACTCGATCAGCGGGATCTCCGAGGGCAGCGACAGCGCGTCGCGCACGTCCTCGAGCGGGTGGTCCTGCTCGCCGAAGTTGTTGCGCGCCACGATGAACGGCATTCCGTGGTGCTCCAGCCGGTCGATGGCGTACCAGGAGTCCTCCAGCCGCCGGGTGTCGACGAGCACGACGGCGCCGAGCGTCCCGGAGAACAACCGGTCCCACAGGAACCAGAACCGCTGCTGCCCCGGGGCGCCGAACAGGTAGAGCACCCGCTCGGCGTCGAGGCTGATGCGCCCGAAGTCGAACGCGACCGTGGTGGTGGTCTTGTCCCGCACCGCGGTGGCGTCGTCGATGCCCAGGCTGGCCTGGGTCATGGTCTCCTCGGTGCTCAGCGGCCTGATTTCGCTGACCGAGCGGACCATGGTGGTCTTGCCCACCCCGAAACCGCCGACGATGACGATCTTGAGCCCGTCGCTGGCGGTGCTGCGCAGCGGCGCGCTCGTGGGGTCAGAGGTTGTGGAGTCCAACGAGAACCTGCTTCAAGACGTCGGGATCGGGCAGTTGCGCCTGCTTCCTGCCAGACGCGGAGGTGGGGTGCCGGGCGGTGATCCGGTTCGTGTCGAGCAGGTCGCACAGCAGGATCTTCACCACGCCGACCGGCATGCCGAGGTGCGAGGAGATCTCCACGACGGCCATCGGCTGCCTGCACATCTGGAGGATCCGGATGTGCTCGGACTGCATCCCGGGCGCCGGATCGCACTCGCTCACGATGAGCGTCACCAGGTCCAGGGACTCCTCGTCCGCGCTGCTGCGTCCCCCGGTCACCGTGTAGAGCCGGTCCGGATCTTCTCCGTCGAGGGGCCGCCAGATCATGACAACCCGCTCGGCTGGGCCTGTCGGGGCGGAGCGCTGAGGTAATCGCCGATCTGCTCGACGAGCTCGTTCATGTTGTGCCCGATGACGCCCACGTCGGAGTCCTCGTCGGCGAGCACCGCCAGGTGCGCGCCCTCACCGGCCTCCACGATGAACAGCAGGCCGCCGTGGAACTCGGTCATGGACTGCCGCACGCCACCGCTGCCGTCACCGAACTCGACCGAGGCGCCGTAGGAGAGGCTCTGGATGCCGGAGGCGATCGCGGAGAGCTGGTCGGCCTGGTCGTTGTTCAGCCCGGGGGAGTGGCAGACCTTCAGGCCGTCCTTGGAGAGCACCAGCGCGTGCTTGGCGCCTGGCGTGCGTCCCAGCAGGTTCTCCAGCAACCAGTCGAGATTGTGGTCGTTGGTCATCAGCGTGTCGGGGCGTTCCGGCGTGGCCGGTCCCGCCCCTGCCTCCTTCTCTTGTGCTCGTCAGCCGGGGGTCAGCGCGCGTCGTCGGACTGCGGGCCGTCGCTGGGCCGGCGCGCCTGCCGGAACGCGCCGAAGCGGGCGCCCGCGTTCGGCCGCGGTCGGGCCGGAGCGGGTTTCTGCTGCGGCTCCTCGTCGGAGCCCGACAGCAAGGTGGGGGACGTGGCGGCGAGGGTCTCGCCGCGACGGCGCTTGGGCAGGCTCTGCACGGTCGCCTCCGATCGGCTGGCGGGCTCGGCGGCCGCGCGGTCGGTGTCCTGCCGGGTCAGGGTGCCGGTGGCACTGGTGGTGGTGCCCGAGCCCACCGAGGTCAGCTGCGCGGGCTGCCCGCCGCCGACGCCGCGGGTGGGCACGGCGAACTCCTCCTGCTGGCGGGGCTGGGTGATCAGCTTGCGCGGGATCATCACGACGACGCCGGTGCCGCCGCGCGAGGAGGGGCGGAAGGACACGGTCAGCCCGTGCTTGCGGGCGAGGCAACCGACGACGGCGAGACCGAGGCGGGTGCCGTTGAGCGTGGTGAGGTCGAGCGGTTCGGTGCCGACCGCGTGCACCGCGCGCTTCATCGCGGCCTCGCCCATCACCAGGCCGCCGTCCTCGATGGTGACGACGATGCCGGAGTGCACTTCTTCGACGTAGACGTGCGCGAGCTCGGAGGGCGGCGAGAAGCTGGTGGCGTTGTCCATCAGCTCGGCCAGCGCGTGCATGACCCCCTCGGCCGCGTAGCCGACGATCGCGACGGTGCTGGTGGAGTGCAGCCGGACCCGCTTGTAGGCGGCGATGCGGCCCACCGCGCCGCGCAGGATGCTCTCCATCTTGATGGGCTTGGTCCAGCGGCGGCCGGAGCGGGCGCCGGTGAGGACCGCGATGCTGTCGGCGAGCCGACCTGCCTGCGCGGTGGTGTGGTCGAGTTCGAGCAGATCGCCGAGCACCGACTCGTCGTGGCGCTCCTCCATCTCGCGCAGGCTCGCGAGCATGTTGGTCGACAGCGCCTGCATCCGGCCCGCCGCGTTCGCGCAGGCGAGCATCGCGGCCGCGCGGGCGCGCTCGCCCTGGCTGATCTCCTGGCCGAGGGTGCGCAGGATGCGCTGGTGGGCGGGGTTGCGCGGGTGGTCCATCTCGCTGAGGGCGGTGTCCACGGACGATCCGGCGCGCAGCCGGGTGACCAGCGCGGGCAGGGTCTCGTCGGCGAGCTTCCCGGTGGCGCTCTCGGCCTTCTCGGCGCGGGTGCGGAAGAACGCGGCGTTCTGCACGCCCCAGCTCGCCACGGCCAGCGCGATGCTGACGAGGCCGGCGGCGATCCCGGTGCTCCAGGCGATCAGCGGCTGCGCGGAGCCGGGGCTCGCCAGCGCCGCCCAGGTGCTCAGCCCACCGGTGACGATCCCGGAGACCAGCAGGACGAGCAGGGATCGGGCCAGGTGGCGGCGCCTGGCCGCGGATTGGGTGTGGGTGGGTGCTGACATCAATCAGTTCCTCGTCGCGGTCGGTGGCACTGGCCTGCGCACCGCGGGCCCTAGGCGGTGCGGCGGGGAGCGGCGCGGGAGCGAGGTGAACCGGACCGGGCTCCGGTCTCCCGCCGATTCGGCTCTCTCGGTGAAATCCCGCGGATCTCCCCTGGGTTCGGGATGCTACTCACTCTCCGGGGGCCGAAAACACCGGTGGGTGATCTTCGCTGGTGGGGCGCGTGTCCCGGTGCGTGCGGGACAGGTGGAGGGTCCCGATTCCCCCGTTCGCCCGAGTGTGGATCTTCCGGGTGGAGTTGATTCCTCCTTTCGAGTTCAGCCGATCCACGGTTCGGCGATCCGGTCGTAGGTGCCGTCGTGCTGGCGGAGGCGAAGCCATTCGTTCACGTACTGCTGGAGAACCACGTCGCCGCGGGGCAGCAGGTAGGCCTTCTCGGCGAAGGTGAACGGTTCGTCCGGGTGCACCGCGCACAGCTCCGGGTGCCGCTTGGCCTGCCACCTCGTCTCGGCGCCATCGGTGATCATGAGATCGGCGCGCCCGGTGCGGACCTCCTCGAAGATGGTGTTGTTGTCCGGGTGCGTCACGATCTCCGCCCGGTGCAGCTCCTCCCGCGCGAACCGCTCGTTGGTGCCGCCGGGGTTCACCACGGCGCGCACTCCGGGCTGATCGATCTGCCGCACCGTCTGGAACCGGGAGGCGTTCTCGCAGCGGGTGATCGGCGTCTTGCCGTCCACCAGGTAGGGATCGCTGAAGGAGGCGGTCCGCGCGCGTTCCAGCGTGATGGAGATGCCGCCGACCCCGATGTCGCACCGCTGCCGGAAGTCCTCGCCGAGCGATTCCCACGTGGTCGCCACGAAGGTGGCCCGCACGTCGAGGGATCTGGCCAGGTCCCGCGCCATGTCCACGTCGATGCCGCTCCAGTCGCCGGCGGCGTCCCGGTAGGTGAACGGCCGGTAGTCGCCGGTGCTGCACACGCGCAGTTCCCCGCGCGCCAGCACGTCGTCCACTCCGGAGCGTCCGGGATCCGGGCCCCCGGCGGAGGATTCCGGTTCCGCGCTGGTGCAGGCGGTACCGCAGAGCCCGATCAGCAGCAGCGCGGCGGTCGTGGCCGCCGTTGTCCACCCCATGCACGTCCTCCCGGCTGCGCCGCTCCGGCGCGGTTCGCGGGGAGACTAACCGAACCGATGGCCCGTTCGGTCAACAAGATCGGTCCAGAGGAGCGGTGTTCCCGCCGCTCCGGTTCCCGCGACCGGTGCGCCCGGTCGCCGACGCGCACCGCCCGAGTGGCCGCGAGAATTCCCGCCGCACCCCCGAGATCGACGCCGAGGTGCCCGCGCTCCCGGCCTCGCGCGTCCGCGCGAGGGGTGCCGCCGCGCGCTTCGACACCGCTGCGGTCGCGGGTCCCGCCGCGACTGCTGGCCCCGCCGCTGGTGCCCTGACGGAGTCCGCGCCTGTCCACGATCGACGGCGGCGCGGAGCTGGTCGAGAGCGCGGGCGCGGATCCGGACGCCTTCGTCCTCGGTGACGTGCGCGCAGCGCCCGCCGAGGTCGGCTGGTCGCCGGAGGCGGCTCGCCGAGCCGGAGCGGTTCGAGCGGAGCGGCCCGGGACGCGGTTGGTCCACGATGGACGGAGGGTGCTCCGGAGCACCAGGTGCGGAGGCCGCTCGGCCAGTTCGGTCCGGCGGGCGAGCCGCCGTCCGGGATCGTCGGGGAGCCGGTGGACGACGCCGCGCGAGATCCCGCCCACGCGAACCAGCACCGCGGCGGCTTCTCGCGTGCGCCGCGCCTGGCGCTCCGGGCGGGAGCGGACCCGCGCTCGTTGGCGCGTTCCCAGCGCTTCCGCCCGATCCCCCGCCCCACCCTGCTTCGATCGCGCGGCTCAGGAGGCGGAGGAGGGATCCGGCCGGCTCGCCGCGCGGGCAGGTCGACCCCGGGCCGCCGAGGAGGTGACCTCGCTCGAAGAAACTCCAGTGCGGTCGGCCCGGCGGCTGCGCGAGTCGCGCCGCCAGGGGCGGTCCCGACCTCGCGGAGCTCACCACCCGACACCGGTGGAGCGCGGCTCTCCTCCTCCTGGAGTTCTCGATCGGCCGGGGCGCCCCCGGCCGCGCTCCGCGACGACTGCCCCGGCGCCGAGCCGCGCGCCCAGCGCGGAGCCGGTCAGGGGCGGCTCTCCCGCCAGCGGTTCGTGATCGGCAGTCGCCGGTCCCGGCCGAAGGCCTTCAGCGTGATCTTGGTGCCCGGCGGGTACTGCCGCCGCTTGTACTCGGCGCGGTCGACCATGCGGATCACTCGCTCCACCAGCTCCGCGTCGAACCCGTCCGACACCAGGTCCGAGTAGTCCCGATCGCCCTCCACGTACCCGTCCAGCACCGCGTCCAGCACGTCGTAGGGCGGCAGCGAGTCCTGGTCGGTCTGGTCCGGGCGCAGCTCGGCCGAAGGCTCCTTCGAGATCGAGTTCTCCGGGATCGGAGGCACCTCGCCGCGCTTCTCCGCCTCCGCGTTGCGCCACCTCGCCAGCTCCCACACCAGCGTCTTCGGCACGTCCTTGATCGGCGCGAACCCGCCGACCGCGTCCCCGTAGATCGTGGAGTAGCCGACGGCCAGCTCCGTCTTGTTCCCGGGGGCCAGCACCAGGTGCCCGTGCTGGTTCGACATGGCCATCAACGTGATGCCCCGGCAGCGCGCCTGCACGTTCTCCTCCGCCAGCCCCGTCAGGCCCAGCGGGCCGACGAACGCCGAGACCATGTCCGCCACCGCGATCTCCTCGAAGTGGCAGCCCAGCCTGCGCGCCAGCTCCGCCGCGTCCGCGCGGGAGTGCTCCGAGGAGTACTCCGAGGGCATCGCCACCCCGTGCAGCGCGTCCGCCCCCAGCGCGTCCACCGCCAGCGCCGCGCACACCGAGGAGTCGATCCCGCCCGAGAACCCGAAGGTCACCGAGCGGAACCCGTTCTTGTGCACGTAGTCCCGCAGCCCCGTCACCAGGGCCGCCCAGATCTCCGCGAGCTCCGGCAGCGGCTCGGCGGCGGGCGGGAGCGGCAACGGCTCGTACGCGGCCAGCGGCTCCGGCTGCAGCACCGTGCGCGTCACGTCGAACGCGGGCATCCGGATCCGCCCCGGCTGCTCCGGCACCGTCGTCGAGGTGTGCCCGCCCGCGGACAGGTCCAGGTCCGCCACCAGCAGGTGCTCGGCGAACTGCGGGGCCCGCGCCAGCACCTCACCCCCGGCGCTCATGATCATCGAGTCGCCGTCGAAGACCAGGTCGTCCTGCGCGCCGACCATGTTCACGTAGGCCATCGGCGCCCCGGCCTCCTCGGCCCGGCGCGCGACCAGCGGCACCCGCACGTCGTCCTTCGAGCGCTCGTAGGGCGAGGAGTTCACGCATACCACGAGGTCCACGCCCACCTGGCCCAGCGCGGCCACCGGTCCGCCGTTCTGCCAGATGTCCTCGCAGATCACCACGCCGATGTCCAGGCCGTGCAGCTTCACGATCGGCAGGTCGAAACCCGGCGCGAAGTACCGCGCCTCGTCGAACACCCCGTAGTTCGGCAGGTGGTACTTGTCGTAGGTCACGACCACCTCGCCGCCGTGCAGCAGCGAGGCCGAGTTCCGGACCCCCTCGTCGTCGCGGTCCAGGTGCCCGACGATGACCAGCGCGTCCCCGCATCCGGCCTCGCGCAGGTTCACCGCCAGCGCGTCCACCGCCGCCCGGTTCGCCGCCGCGAAGGACTTGCGCAGCGCCAGGTCCTCCATCGGGTACCCGGCCAGCACCGTTTCCGGGAAGGCGACCACGTGCGCCCCCTCCCGCACCGCCTTGCGGGTCCAGTCCAGGACCATCGCCTTGTTCCCGGCGATGTCCCCGACCGTCGCGTTGACCTGGGCTAGAGCGAGACGCAGCTGCGGCATGGACGTCATCTTCGCCTACCGTCCCGGTGAACTCCCACCGCCCGTGACGAAGTCGACTCCATCCGCGTGACACCATCGCCCGAATGAGTCGTGTGCTGACCGCCATCTGCGTCTCGTTGCTGCTCGGCGGCTCAGCCGCGTGCACCGGCTCGCCGTCCACCGGCCCGCTGCTGCAGCCGCGCACCGAGCGCAACGGCCCCGCGGGTCCGGTGCCCGCCGGCCTGGGTGACTACTACGGCCAGGAGCTCTCCTGGGGACCGTGCTCGGACTACGCCTCCACCGAGCCCGACCGCTCCGCCTTCCAGGCCCGGACCCTGGAGTGCGCCCGGCTGCGCGTCCCGCTCGACCACGAGCGCCCCGAGGGCAGGCAGATCAGCATCGGCGTGCTGCGCAAGCCCGCCACCGACCCGGACAGCAGGATCGGCTCCCTGCTGATCAACCCCGGTGGCCCCGGCGCCTCCGGCATGAGCGCCGCCGCCGGGATCGCGGGCGCCGTCGAACCCACCGGCCTCGGCGAGCGCTTCGACCTCGTCGGCTTCGACCCCCGCGGCATCGGCGCCAGCGAACCCGAGGTCCGCTGCCTCACCGACCGGGAGTGGGACGCCGACCGGCTCGACTCCGACGCCGACACCTCCCCCGAGGGCACCGCCGAGACCGAGCGCGAGGTCCGCGACTACACCGCCAAGTGCGCGGATCGCACCGGCACCGACGTCCTCGCCCACGTCGGCACCCGCGACGTGGTGCGGGACGTGGACGTGCTGCGCTCCGCGCTCGGCGACCCGAAGCTGACCTACCTCGGCTACTCCTACGGCACCCGCATCGGCTCCGAGTACGCCCGCCGGTACCCCGGCAACGTGCGCGCCATGATCCTCGACGGAGCCATCGACCCCGGCCAGGACGCCATCGAGCAGCAGGTCATGCAGGGCCAGGGCTTCCAGCGCGCCTTCGAGGCCTTCGCCCGCTGGTGCGCCGGGCAGGACGGCTGCGCCCTCGGCACCGACCCCACCCGCGCCGTGCCCGAGTTCCAGCGGCTCACCCGGCCGCTGCTCGACCGGCCCGTCGCCGGCGGAGCGGGCGGCCGGGAGCTGTCCTACACCGACGCGACCACCGCGACGATCCAGGCGCTCTACGCGGAGAGCATGTGGCCCGCGCTCAACGCCGGGCTCTCCGAACTCGGCCGGGGACGCGGCACTGTGCTGCTCAGCCTCGCCGACTCCTACTACGGCCGGGACCCCGACGGCACCTACTCCAACATCACCGATGCCTTCAACGCGGTCCGGTGCGTCGACGACCAGCGCGTCACCGACCGCGAGGTGCTGCGCGAGGCCGATCGCCGCTACCGCGAGGTCGCCCCCTTCCTCGACGACGGGCTGCCCGCCAACAGCGCGATGGACATGTGCTCGTTCTGGCCCGTGCCCGTCACCGGCGATCCCGCCGCGCCCGACGTGCCCGGACTGCCGCCGGTCCTGGTGATCTCGACCACCGGCGATCCCGCCACCCCCTACGACGCCGGGGTGCACCTCGCGGAGGCGCTGCGCGGCAGGCTCCTGACCTTCGAGGGCACCCAGCACACCGCCTTCCTGCAGGGCAACTCGTGCGTGGACGACGCGGGCGCGGCCTACCTCGTGGACCCCGGCACGCCCCTCGACACCGAGCGCTGCGCCTGATCCCGGACCGGCACCGGACGGTTGCCGGGGCTCAACGCGCAGGGTCCCGCGTGCGCCCGAGCGCAGGAATTAGGCTGCGGGCATGAACCGCCAGCAGGAGTTCGTGCTCCGCACCCTGGAGGAACGTGACATCCGCTTCGTGCGGCTGTGGTTCACCGACGTCCTCGGCATCCTGAAATCGGTGGCGATCTCGCCCGCCGAGCTCGAAGGTGCCTTCAGCGAGGGCATCGGGTTCGACGGCTCCGCCATCGAAGGGTTCTCACGCATCTACGAGTCGGACATGGTCGCCAAACCCGATCCGGCGACCTTCCAGGTGCTGCCCTGGGAGACGCCCGACGGCGAGCACTACTCGGCGCGGATGTTCTGCGACATCGCCATGCCCGACGGCTCGCCGTGCTGGGCCGACCCGCGGCACGTCCTGCGCCGCACCCTGTCCAAGGCCACCGAGGCCGGGTTCACCTGCTACGTGCACCCGGAGATCGAGTTCTTCCTGCTGAAGAACCTGCCCACCACCGGGGTCGAACCCGAACCCGCTGATTCCGGCGGCTACTTCGACCAGGCCAGCCACGACGCCGCCCCGCACTTCCGGCGCAACGCCATCGAGACCCTCGAGGCGATGGGCATCTCCGTGGAGTTCAGCCACCACGAGGCGGCGCCCGGCCAGCAGGAGATCGACCTGCGCTACGCCGACGCCCTCACCATGGCCGACAACGTGATGACCTTCCGGTACACGGTCAAGGAGGTCGCGCTCATGCAGGGCGTGCACGCCTCCTTCATGCCCAAGCCGTACACCGCGCAGCCCGGCTCCGGGATGCACACCCACTTCAGCCTGTTCGAAGGCGATCAGAACGCCTTCTACCACCCGGAGAACCCCTTCGAGCTCTCCGACACCGGCCGGGCCTTCGTCGCCGGCATCCTGCACCACGCCCGCGAGATCAGCGCCGTCACCAACCAGTGGGTCAACTCCTACAAGCGGCTCATCGTGGGCGGCGAGGCGCCCACCGCGGTGTGCTGGGGCCACGCCAACCGCTCCGCGCTCGTCCGGGTCCCGATGTACTCGCCGGGGAAGTCGTCCTCGCGGCGCGTCGAGGTCCGCAGCCCCGACTCGGCCTGCAACCCGTACCTGGCGTACGCGGTGATCCTCGCCGCCGGCCTGCGCGGCGTGGAGCAGGGCTACGAGCTGCCGCCCGCCACCGAGGACGACGTGTGGTCGCTGACCGAGTCCGAGCGCAAGGCCGCCGGGTACGCCAGCCTCCCGCAGAACCTCAACGACGCCCTGAGCGAGATGGAGGGCTCCGAGCTGGTCGCCGAGACGCTCGGCGAGCACGTCTTCGACTTCTTCCTCCGCAACAAGCGCAACGAGTGGGACGCCTACCGCAGCCGCGTCACGCCGTTCGAGTTGCAGAGCCTGATGCCGATGCTGTGACGGTCGTCGTGGGGTCGGGGCGTGGGCACCCGGGCGGCGGAGCGATAGGTTCGGCCCGTGACTGATGAGCAGCCGCCGCCCGAGCCCGCCGGCCCCGACTCCGACGCCGCCGCCGACCCGCTGGAGCAGCGCTCGGACGAACCGGAATGGCCCGCGGAACACCCCGAGGGCACGGCCGACTCGGCCTTCGACGCCGACCAGGCCACCCTCATCGGGTGCACCATCGCCGGGCCCGGCCAGTTGCCCGCCGCCCGGGTGCTGCGCGAGTCCTTCCTGCGCAGTCACCCGGGAGCCCGGTTCGTGCTGCTGCCGCTCGGCGCCGAGCCCGCGCCCGGCGGCGACGTGCTCACCCCGGGGCGGATCGGCGTCGACGCCGACGAGTTCGCCCGGTTCGCCCTCGCCTGCACCGCGGACCAGCTGCGCGCCGTGCTGCGGCCCCGGCTGCTCGCGCACCTGCTCACCACCGGCGCGACCGTGCTCTACCTCGAACCCTCGGTGCAGGTGTTCAGCGAGTTCGACGACCTGCTGCGCGAGCTCAGCCCCGACCGGCCCGTCGCGCTCGTGCCGCGCGTGCTGCGGACCCTCTACGCCGACGGGTTCCGGCCCAGCGCCACCGACCTCGTCGAATCGGGGCCCTTCGACCCCAGCGTGCTCGGCGTGCGGCCCGGGGCCGAGAACTTCCTGGGCGAGTGGGCCGACCAGGTCCGCGCCGACCCCAGCGTCGGGATGCTCCTCGACGGCGCCCCCGCGCTCGTCGACCACCACGTGCTGCGCGATCCCGGTGTCGGGCTCTCGGTGTGGAACGCCGCGCAGCGCGAGCTCCTCCCCACCGGCGACGGCGGGCACGCCGTGGACGGCGCGCCGCTGCGCAGCATCCACTTCGACGGCTTCCAGCCGCAGCGCCCGTGGTTGCTGTCCACGCACTACGCCGACCGGCCGCGCGTGCTGCTGTCCGAGCACCCGGTGCTGGCCGGGCTGTGCGCGGCCTACCGCAACGCGCTCGTCGAGGCGGGCTACACGCGGGAGAAACCGCACCCCTTCGACGCGCTGCCCGACGGCACCCCGCTGCCCGAGGGGCTGCGGCGCGACTACCTCGACGCCTGGCAGCGCGATCAGGCCCCCGCGAGCCCCTTCGCCCCCGGGACCGATGCGAGTGAATTCCTGGACTGGGCGTGCTCCCCGGTGGACGAGCGCCAGCGCGCCGCGGGCGGCTCCCGCTGGAGCGCCGCCGTCTGGGCCGACGACCCGGTGCTGCGCGGCAACTACCCGGATCCGTTCGGCGCGGACGCCGACGCCTTCCGCGAGTGGTGCGCGAGCGTGGGCGTCGCCAACGGGCGGCTGCCCACCGCCGCGGTCCGCACGCTCGGCGACGGCGGCGGTTCGACCCTGGTCGACCAGCTCGGCGTCGCGGTCCTCGGCTCCGGGCGCACGGCCGAGCTCGTCCGCGCCGCCGTGCGCGCCTCCGGCCTGCCGTCGGCCGACACCCCGTACTACCCGGTGGTGCTCCGCTGCGAGCCCGGTCTCGCAGTGCCCG
The DNA here is from genome assembly GCF_047200635.1 of Saccharopolyspora antibiotica. NCBI lineage: Bacteria > Bacillati > Actinomycetota > Actinomycetes > Pseudonocardiales > Pseudonocardiaceae > Saccharopolyspora > Saccharopolyspora antibiotica. Next base: position 221,578 of record NZ_JBJZOI010000009.1, read on the forward strand.
CCGGCCGTCACCTGATCGACGTGCAGCCGGAGTCCGCCCAGCACACCGGCGCCGTGGAGTCCTGGGTGCGCACCGAGGCCGCCCGCCAGGCCGCCCGCCGCGCCGGCGGGCCCACCACGCGGGTCGTGGCGCTGCCGCTGCTCGATCAGGGGGAGGTGGACCTGCCGACCCGCAAGGCCGCGCGGGCCCGCTTCGCCCTCTCCGAGGAGTTCGTGATCGGCGCGTTCGCCGATCACGCCGACGAGCGCCGGGACAACGTGCTCGGCCTCGTCACCGCCTTCTTCGCCGCCTTCCCCGAACGCGAGGACGCGCACCTGCTCATCGCCGTCACCGGCGCCGCCGGACACCCGGAGGCCGCGGAACGCCTCCGCCTCGCCACCGCGGCCGACCCGCGCGTTCACCTCGTCGAGGAGGAGATCGGCACCGACGGGTTGCTCGCGGCGGCCGACTGCGTCGCCTCGCTGCACCGCCCCGCGGGCGGTGACCGCTACGCGGACCGGTTGCTGGAGGTCGCCGCGCGCGGGGTGCCCGTGCTCGCTCCCGACCACGGCGCCGTCACCGAACTCCTCGGCTCGGCGGGTGCGACCCTGATCGCCTGCCAGGGCCGGGGCGAACCGGACCTGGACGCCGCCGCCGAAGCGCTCCGCGCCGCGGCCGACGACCCCGAGGCGACCGCCGCCGCCGGAACCCGAGCCCGGGGCCACTTGCTCGCCCAGCACAGCGTCAACCACGCGGCCGAGCGGCTCCGCGAGCACGTCGAGCACGCCTACCGGAACTGGCGCACCAAGTGGGCCAAGGACCGCCACGGCGACCTCGACGACCCGCTGCACCCGCTGCTGGTCGCCCGGCACGCGCTGCACCGCGCCCCGGACGTCGGCGGCAGCGGGCGCAACTCCGTGGCTCCCGCGCTGCGCAAGGCCGTGCTCCGGGTGCTCAGCCACTACGACGACCACATCCGCGACGTGCTGCGCTCCATGGTCGACGGCGTCGAGCAGACCGCGGCCGAGTTGCTGCGCAGGCAGTACGACGCGGACGGCGGAGGGGAGGAGCTCGACCTGCTCCGCACCGAGCTCGGCAGGCAGGACCAGCGCCACGACCAGCTCGACGAGCGGCTCACCAGCATCGACGACGGCATGGTCCGCGCCCGCGCCGACCTCGCCGACCAGAGCCGCAGGCTCCGGGCGCTGGAGACCGGAGCTCCGGGCGGCACCTCGAACGAGGACCTGCTCGCCCAGCGCCTCGACAGCCTCACCACCGCGGTGGAACGCACCCTCGACCGCATCGACGTGCTGGAGAACGAGCGCGAGGCCGCCCGGGACCAGGAACTCGAGACCACGCTGCGCTCCGCGACCAGCGACGCCGCCTACGCGCTGCACCGCACCGACGTGCTGCAGCGCATCCTGCTGCGCGAGCACGAGCGCACCACCGGTGCCGCGGACGGCACCAGCACCCCCGTGCTCTGCGACGCGGGGTTGCTCCGGCTGCCCGCGGACGACGCGCTGATGCTGCCCTGGTTGTCCTCGCACGCCGCCTGGGACGCGGACACCTCCGCGCTGGTCGACTCGCTGCTCGAACCGGACGGGATCTTCCTCGACGTCGGTTCCTACGTCGGCTACCAGGCGGTGCGGGTGCTGAGCAGGCTCGGCAACAGCGGCGCGGTGGTCGCGGTCGAGCCGGGTGAGCGGGAACGCGCCCTCCTGCGGCGCAACGTGGAGGTGAACGTCCCCGCGGCTTGGGGAGAGCGCCTCATCACCGTCGAGTCCGCCGCCTGGGATTCCCCGGCGGACCTGGTCGCCGAGCCCTCGCCGGCCGGCGGGATCTCGGTCCGCCCGGGCGAGGAGTCCGACGACGAGGGGTCCGGGTCCGGCACCCGGGTGCCGGGAGTCCGCCTGGACAAGGAGCTGGAGAACATCCCGGCGCTGGGGGACCTGACCCTCTCGGTCGTCCACGTCGACGTGGGTTCCCGGGTGCACCGGGTGCTGGGCGGCCTGGTCCGGCTGCTCCGCCGCGATCGCCCGTCGATCGTGTGCTCCTTCACGCCGGCCGGCATCGAGGAACTGGGCGATGACCCGGCCACGGCTCTGCGGGAGTTCGGCACCTGGGGCTACGAGCTCGTCCCCGTCGGCCGCACCCACCCGGTCTCGGCGGCGGAGCTTCTCGAAGCGGTGCGGGCCGCGGGCTCCAGCACGGTCAAGCTGTGGCTGCGCCCCAAGAGCAAGTCCTGACCCCCGGCCAGTGGTCGAATGTCAAGGGTCTGACCAGGCGATTTGACATTGACGGAGAGTGTGCGTAACTTTCTCCCAGTCGCACGGAATGCCGGACGGAACAGGACGCACGAGCCTGGCGGGGACGGCAGGGTGGCAGCCCCGGGGTCTTCCTCGGGTGGCGCACCGATCGGGACGCGCGGGTTGACACCGCGAAGCGGACCGGGTAAAGTACGACAGCCTCCAAGGATCGAGAAGGTGCTCCTCGCCGGAGCAAGTCTCGGCTTGGCAGTAGATAACTCCAGAACAGGTCGGAAGATCTGGCGAAAAGGGAGCGGGCA